>JAJDEV010000151.1 GCA_029259605.1 Planctomycetota bacterium
TCCCTGAGAGACCCACCCGGCAAGTCCCCGAACGCCTCATCGGCTGTTCCGGCAAACCGTAGCGGTTGCAGCGTCGTCGCCCAGTCCGAAACGCCCGATCGAACGCGAACGTGAACAAGCCCCCGAACGTCTCATCCCCCGTTCCGGAAACCGAAGAGCTGCCGTGTAAACCCCTGTTCCGTTGCGAACCGCGGCACGCGAGCGAAGCGAGCCTGTGCCGCAGCAGCGCGAAGCGCTGCGCGTGAATCGATAGAGAACGCGAGCGAGTCCCCGTCCCGTTGATACGCCTCGGCGAGCAGAGCGAGCGAAGCGAGCTGTGCGAGGCGACCAGAGAACGAAGCAAATCCCGAGCACCACAGACACCCTTCGGGCGAGCAGAGCGAGCGAAGCGAGCCATGCGAGGCGACCAGAGAACGAAGCAAGTCCCGAGCACCTCGGACCCCTTCGGGCGAGCAGAGCGAGCGAAGCGAGCCATGCGAGACGACCAGAGAACGAGACAAGTCCCGAGCACCTCCGACACCCCCGCGCGGTCTGAACTCCCCGCCCCGCGGACGCCCCTTACGCGCTCGTCTTCCCCCGCAACGCCTCACCGTGCTCCTGCAGCAACTGATGAAACACCTTGACCCGACTGATCCCGCACGACGCCGACTGGAAGTCCGGGCGATCGATCACGAACGCCTTGTACTTCTTCAAGAGCTTCGGGTTCTGGAGCAAGTCGATGAACTTGCTGTACTCCTCGTGGCGCTGGAAGAAGTCGCCGGCGAGTAGGTAGTGGCCGATCGCGAGCGCGTTCTCGTGCTGCTCGTGAATCAGGGACTCGGCCGACCCGACCTGCGCGAAGTTGACCGCGACGGGGTTGTAGAACATGCGGATCGCCTTGTCGACGAGGGCGTAGGCGCCGTTGACCTTGGCATAGGCGGCGTCGAGCGCCTTCTGTCCGGCCTTGTCGCTGAGCTTCAACTTCTTGCTGACCGCGCTCGACACGAGCTCCGCCGTCTTCATCGAGAGGTAGACGCCGCTCGCGAAGATCGGGTCGATGAAGGCCGAGGCGTCGCCGACGAGCGCGAAGTTGCTGCCGCACTTGTTCTCGGGGGCGACCGAGTAGGAGTAGTCGCCGTTGAACATCAGCGGCTGGGCGATCTTCGCGTCCTTCAGGATCTTCTTCATGAAGGGCGACGACGTGAGCTCTTGCGTGTAGAGCGCACGCTTCCAGTCGCGCGTCTTCTTCTTCGCGAGCTTCGCCTTCTGCTTCTTGATGTAGGAGTGGTTGAGCACGAGGCCGACGCTCACGCGATCGACGCCGACCGGGATGCACCAGATCCAGCCCTTCTTCTCGCCGCCGAGATAGACGATCTGGAGCAGCCCCTCCTGGATGCCGTCGACGTACTGCGCGCCGGTCCAGTGCGTCGAGAGCGCGGAGCGATCGAACTCGTCGTGCGGCTTCTTCCAGCGCAGGCGGGTGGCCAAGAACGTGTCGCGCCCACTGGCGTCGAGCAGGAAGCGCCCGCGCAGCGTCTGCTTGCCGCCGCGCGGTCCGGTGGCCGTGACCGTGACGCCTTCGTCGTCGGACAGGTCGACGGACGTGACCTTGGTCTCTTCCTTGACGGTGGCGCCGCACTTCTTCGCGTTGTCGAGGAGCAAGTGGTCGAACTCGCCTCGACGCACGTGGAAGGACAGGTGGCTCGGATCCTTGAGCACGTGACCGAAGCACCACGTCGTGAAGCTCGACCCGTCGACGTCGACGAAGCGCACGCCCGGCTTCCGCACGTAGCGCCGCGTCAGCTCCTGCAGCACGCCGAGCTTCTTGAAGATCGGATAGCAGAACGGAAGCAGCGACTCGCCGACGTGCTCGCGTGGGAACTTGGCCTTCTCGAGGAGGGCGACCGAATGCCCTTTCTTGGCGAGCAGCGTCGCCGCCGTCGACCCGGCGGGTCCGCCGCCGATGATGATCACGTCGTAGTTCTTGGAAGCCATTCTGTGTGCGTGGGGGGGGGAGGTTCAGCGGGGCCGATCGAGCAGCTCGGGACGCGACTGGAATTCGTTCCAGATGCGCTCGCCGATCACGCGATGCCCCTCGACGTTGGGATGGTAATCCCAATCGGCGATCCGCAGGGAGAACGTGTCCTTGCCGTCGTAGATGTCGTAGAGATCGATCACTTCGAAGCCCGCGTCGCGCGCCATGTCGCGCATCCACTTCAGATCGGCTGTCGAGGCGTGCATCTCGAGCGTGGGGAGGAAGATCCAGGTCGGTCGGACGCCGTTTTCGAGCGCGATCCGCGCGAGCTCGTTCCAGCTCCACTCGAGCGCGGCGCGGACGATCGGCTCGAGCGCGTGCTCGTACTCGGTCGCACTGCCGGTGCGGTCGATTCCCGCCTCATCCAGCAGTCGCTCGAGGCCCTCCGGAAGCGCGATGCCGCGCGAGCGTGCGGCGGTGAAGTAGCGGATGACGCGGTACTCCTCGTTCTCGTGCGCGACGTAGAGCAGCAGGTCGGGATCGAAGCGCAGCGCGCGCTGCTCGAACGCGAGCATGCGCTGAATCGGCGAGTACCCGCCCGTGCCCCAGTTGTGGACCTCATAGGCGCGCTCCGGTGTGCCGGGGCCGTTCGCGTTGAGCAGACCCTCGAGCACGGCGTCGAACGTCTCCTCGTTCTCGACGCCCGATCCCATGACGTACGACGCGCCGATCAGCGCGAGTCGGGTCGTGTTCGCGGGCTTCTCGAGCGCGTACTCCTCGTCGCGGAAGCCCCACTGATTCACGCGCAGCGTCGCGCCCTTGTACGGCGTGTCGAGCGACGGCACGAGCTCGGCGAGCAGCGCGTCGGAGGTCCGACGCATTGCGACGGTCTCGTGCAGCTGGAGCCAGCTCGCGGGCTTCGCGTCATAGACGCGCCACAGCTCGGAGTTGAAGCGATCGACGTCGAGCAGGTCCTCGTAGTAACCACGCTCGAGGCTCGCCGCGTCCAGGCGGTTCAGCTTCGCCACGCGCAACGACTGCGCGGTGGCCGAGAACGACGTGCCGAACGCCGTGTACACCGTCGGCGTTCCGATCATGAGCAGGACGCCGAGGCTCGCGAGGCTGAGGAACGCGCTCGACAGCGGCAGGCTCTCCGCGTCCGCGCGCTTCTTCAGCGTCGTGCCCGCCAGACCCTCGAGCACGTTCACGACGAGCAGCGCGGGAAGCAGCGTCGCCGCGGCGGCGAGCGTCGGCTCGGCGACGCCGGTGCCGCGCAGGCTGAGCATGTCGATCCACGCGCCGAACGACTCGCACGCCCACAGCGACCAGATCGTGCACAGGAACGCGAACGTCAGCGCGATGCGCCAGCCCTGGCCGAAGGCGTTGTTCACGCTCCACTTCCGCGCGCGCCGCCCGCGCGCCCCGGACGTCTTCTTCTCGAGCATGGTGTTGACCACCATGAACGTGCCGAGCGCCGTCCAGAACGCCGCGTCCTGCCACTTCAACGGGAACGACGAGCGGATCCAGAACCACTGGTACGAGTGCAGGATCCACGTGGCGCCGACGACGAGCACCGTCGCCTGCAGGAACGCGCGCGTCTCGCCCTTCTTGCGCAGCTTGAAGTAGGTCGGGAAGTAGAAGACCTTCATCATGAAGTCCTTCCAGTAGATGTTCGCGCGGCGCCAGAAGTCGTTGATGCTGGCCGACGCGAAGTACATGAAGTGCGTCTCCGGCAGCGCGAAGCCGAAGAGGCGCAGCATGCCGATGATCACGTGGAAGGTGCCGGACACGCGCAGGTAGAGCGCGATGTTGGCGACCATGTACTGCACGAGCTCGAAGACGCTCGACACTTCGCTCGGCGAGACGACGCCGTAGTAATAGATGAAGCGATAGAGGAGCAGGTGCAGCAGGCCGCGCACGATCCAGCGCACGCCGACCTGATGGCACGCGAACTCGGCCTCGGCGTTCACGCTGCGGCGGAACGTCTTGTAGTCGACGACCGGGAACAGCGGGAAGCAGACGCCCGGCAGCAGGAAGAAGTAGGAGAGCGTCTCCCAGATCGACGTCGCGCGCTCGCCGTGCTTCCGGTCGTAGAGGAAGACGACCATCCGGAACATGAACATGCCGCCGAGGATCGGCCACAGCGCTCCCGACCACGGGACGCGAATCCAACCCGCGCGCCCCGCCATCAGCGCGCCACACACGGCGAGCATCAACAGGGAGAGCACCACGAAGGGCACACGCAGGTGCGCGAGCGCGATCAGCCCGAACGAGATGGCGATCAGCCAGAGGCCGGTCTCCGGGCCGAGGACCAGCACCGCGCCGGACATCGAGAGCAGCGCGAAAAAGGCGACGCGCATGCGCACCGGCAGCAACGAGTGAACCACGTAGCCGCCGGCCGCGAGGAACGTGATCGTGCTGAACGCGCGGCTGCCGATCTGGAATCGGTCGACCGCGAGCGCGACGAGCGCGACCTGCGCGACGAGCAGCGCCCAGCGCAGCCAGTCGGACTTCGTCCGCGCGCCGGGTTCGACGGTGATGCTCTTCGTTCGGGGGATTCCCATCGGTCAGGTGGCGAGTCGGCGGCGCGCGACGTGGCGCGGCCGCGTGTGCATCACGTCGGTCGGATGGTGCCGCGCGGCCGTGGCATGCGCAACCCCGTCAGTGTGTCCGATCGCGCGCCGAGCGTGTGCGCCGGAACGACTCCGGCGCGCGCGTGCGGAAGTGCTTTCTCGATTCAGCCGGAGCCGCGGAGGGCCGAGAGGACGCCGCGCAACTTGCCGAGGGCCTGGCGCAGCTCGTCCCGGTCCTTGGGGCGCAGCGAGAAGCGCAGCAGGACGAAGGCGTAGACGAGCGCGCCGACCGCGATGTCCGCGCCGAGCCGCAGCCAGTCGTCGGGAGCGAGTGCGGCGCGCAGGACCAGCCAGACGGGCGTCGCGACGAGCGCCGGAACGAGGCCGGGCACGATCGCCTCGCGCACCCAGGTCCCGAACTTCGTGCCCGACAGCTTCAGCCCGAGCGGCCACATCAGGAGCGGCGCGCCGACGACGGTCACGCCGAACGTGGCCAACGCCGATCCGACCGCTCCCATCTGGAGCACGCCGACGAGGTAGAGCGTGGCCGCGAGGTTGACGAGCGACATCGAGGCGGCGCGAATCGCGAGCGCGCGAATCTCGGCGCGCGCGACGGCGATCATGCCGATCACCGTGTTCGGGAAGATGACCACATAGCGCGCCATCAAGAGCGCCATCACCGTCGCCGCCGCTGTGTTCGCGGTGTACTTCTCGCTCAGGTAGAGGCGAAACACGTCGTGGCGAAACACGATCAGCGGCGCGGCGAGCGCGGCCATCGTCCACAGCGTGTAGCGGCACAGGCGCGAGAACGTGCGGCTCAAGCGCTCGTTCTGGTCCTGCGCGTGCATCGAGGTCACCGCGGGCTGCGCCGTCGCCGAAGCCTCGAGCGAAAAGCGCCGCGCTTGCGTGTCGGGCAGCGAACCGAGGTAGAACGCCTGGACGTCGATCGGCGTCGCGAGCTTGTTGAGGAGGATCGGATCTGCCGCGTTGCGGATCAGGAGCCCGATCTGGTTGAGCACGGCCCAGCCGCCGAACGAGAAAAGTGGCCGCACGGCCGTCGCGTCGAAGAGCGCGCGGCGGAACGTGAGCTCCGGTACCAGGCGTCGGGACACGATCGTCGAGACGATCACGTCGTAGAGGTTGGCGACGAACATCGCGACGACGACCCACAGAACGCGCGTGCTGACGGACAGGAGCGAGAGCAGCACGACGATGCGCAGGACCTCGACCGTCAGGCCGAGCACGTTCCCGAGCACGAACCTCTGCCGCAGGTAGAAGCCCATCCCGAACGGCGCGAGCGCCAGACGCAGCGTCGCTCCGAACACGAGCAACGCGAACATGATGCGCGCGTCGGCGACGTACTCGGGCTCGATCGACAGGATGTCCGCGATCCACCACGCGCAGGCGAGTCCGATCGCGAGCAGCGTGAGCGCCAGTCCGATCAGGAACGGCAGCATCGACGAGACCAGCCGCGTGACCCCGGGCCCGTCGCCGCGCGCGTACGTGTCGGTCACGTACCGGCGCAGCCCGGACATGAAGAACGATGTGACGAGCGGGAGCGTCATCATCAGCGCCATCAACACCGGATAGAGCTGGTACTCCTCCGGATCGATGTGGCTGACGAGGTGTTGCTGCAGCCACACGAGCACCGTGACGAGGAGCAGCTTCCTCGCGATCGAGCTCGCGGCGTTGACGAGGATGAGTCGTCGGCTGATTTCGATCCCGACCATGCGCTACCGCAAACGAAGCCGCTTCGCGAGGTTGCGCAGCTTCACGCGCCAGACGGGCTCCTGCTTGTTCCAATGCGGGAACGGCTCGCGCGGCAGTTCGACGCCGAGGAACGGGCACAGCACGTCGAAGCCGTCGCCCGCGGTGATGTCGATGACCAGCAGGTCCTTCGGCCGCTGCGCGAAGTGCTCGCGCACCGCACGGTTGTGGCGCCGGTACGCGGCGAGGAACACGTCCGCGTCGAACGTCGTCGTTCCGTAGAGCGCGGTGTGGATGCCCTCGAGCTCGGGGATGCGCTCCCAATGGAACTTCTGCGCGCCGAGCGTGTGCAACCACTCGACGCTCTTCAGCCACGCCGCCTCGTCGCGCTCGGTGTGGATGAACTTCGCCCCCGGATGGCGCGCGTCGAGCTCGCGATACAGCAACGGAATCGGGTTGTCCGTGAAGCCGTCGAACTGGCGGATCACGTCGCTCTCGATGTCGTTGAAGAGGTCCTTCGGGTGATCGCGGGTCGGGATGCCGAGGTGGATGAGCGCCTTCGCGAGCGACGTCGTGCCCGTGCGTTGCATCCCTGTTCCGAAGACCTTCATGAGCGCTCGATGCCGGCCAGGAGCGTAGCCGCCGTGTTCTCCCACGTGAACAGCCGGCGCACACGATCGCGCGCGGCGAGGCCGGCGGCGTGCGTGCCCGCCGGGTCGCGCAGCGCGCCTGCGATGCGCGCGGCCAGTCCGTCGACGTCGTGGAGCGGCGCGAGCCAACCGGTCACGCCGTCCTCGACCACCTCGGGCACCGAGCCCGCCTGGTACGCGACGACGGGCAGCCCGGCGGCCTGCGCCTCGGCGAACGCGAGGCCGAAGGCCTCGAAGTGCGACGGCATGATCGCGAGCTGCGCGTTCCCGAGCTCCTCGCGCAGCTCGTCGTCGCCCGCCGGGCCCGCGACCTCGACGCGGTCGGCGATGCCGTGCTCGCGCGCGAGCCCCTCCGCCCACGCGAGCTCGCCCTGGCCGCGGATGCGCAGCGTGAACGCGTCGCAGCCCGCGCGCGCGAGCTTGCCGAGCGCTTGGATCAGATCGCCCACACCCTTCTCCTCGATGATGCGTCCGAAGAAGACCAGGCGCGTGATCGCGTCCGGCCGCGGACGGGGGATGTCGAAGAAGCGTGGATCGACGCCGAGGTGGCACAGCTCGATGCGCGCCGGATCGACGCCGAGTTCGTCGATCAGCTCGCCGCGCGTGAAGCCCGACGTCGCGAACAGGATCGCGGCCGCGCGGTGGGGGACGTGCAGCAGGCGTTCGCGGATGCGCCGCGACAGGAAGCGCGGCAGGCGCGTCATCGTGAACGTCAGCGCCTTCTCGTACGACTGCCAGGTCGAGATGAAGCCGAACGTGACGCCGCGCTCGCGGAGCAGCGCCGGCAGGAACGCGGACTCGATGAAGTAGCTGAGCACGACGTCGACGCGCTCGCGGTCGAGGATCCGTCGCACGGCGCGGCGCACGTTGCGCGCGTCGAGAAAGCGGTGCAGCGGATGGGGCGCAACGCGCTCGATCGTCACACCGTCGCGCGCCAGCTCCGCGTCCAGATCGAACGCCTGCGCTTCGTCGTCGACGGCGCGGCGCGGGAAGCGGTTGTCGAGCGGCGCGGACACGGGCAGGAGCGTCACGCGCGCGCCGGCGCGCCCGAGGTGCCGCGCGATCTCGCGCGTCATGCGCGCACCGCCGCTCGCTCGCCCGAGCGCGAACGGATACGTGATCAGGATGCGCGGACCCCGCATCAGCGCTGCTCGTCCGGCTGCGCCCAAGCGCCGAGCGATGCCGCGGGAACGCGCACGAGATCGAAGAGGCACGCGATGAACTCGTCGCTCTCCCCGGCTCGGTGCGGGTTGAAGAACTCCCACACGAGCTCGCCCTCCGGCGTGACCTCGAACGCGCGCCCGGCGTCCGACTCGGTGATCAGCGTGTTGCCTCCCGCGAGGCGGTAGGCCGTGCCGCACGTCTTGGAGTAGAACGGATGCTCCGCGGTCCCGCGGTACGACCACGCCGTCTCGCCCGTCGCCGGATCCAGCTCGTAGATCGTCGACGCCTCGCCGCGACCGCGGTTGTCGAACAGGAGCAGGTTGCCGTTGTCGAGCACCGTGGGATCGTGCTGGAAGCGGAACGCGCCGGTCAGCGCCCAGACCAACTCGCGCGCGTCGGGATCGACGACCGCGATCGCGTCGAGATGCCGCATCGAGATCAACAGGTTGCCCGCCGCGAACGCCGGTACGCGCTCGGCGAGCGAGCCGTCGAGCACCTCGATCGAGTTCGTGTGGAAGAGGTCGCGCTCGTGGGTCATGCGCTCGAGCAGTTCCGGTCGCGCGCCGTTCTCGATGCACTCGAGCACCGAGATCCGCCGTCGTTCGCGCCCGTTCGCGTCGAGCTCGACGAGGAAGTCGTCCATCGACGGCACGTCGGGATTCACGCGCGGGATGACAGTCGCCTCGCGCGCGAGCGTCCAAATCGTCCCGTCGGCGAGCACGTCCATGTCGTGGTGCGTGCGACCCGGGTACTCCCAAAGGAGGCGCGACTCGCGGTCGAGCTTGATCATCCCGATGCCCTCGTGGATCGCGAGGATGTCGCCGTTCGGGTAGAGGTGCGCGCGGCGCCACTTGCCGCGGCCGGCCGCGTTCGCGTGGACGCGGAGGTCGGGCCACAGCGCGTCGTAGTCGTAGCTCCAACGATGGACGACTTCGCCGTCGGCGTCGATGAGCAGCGCGGTCGGCGTGTGTCCCGGGACGTAGAAGTTGAGCCCGGGTTCGGAGCGCGCGTCGTGCAGCGTGACGCTGACCACGGACGGAGCCGCGCGCACGCCGCCGGCATAGCCGAGTTTTTCGAGCTCCTCGATCGCCGCGTCGACGTCCGTCGCCGTCGGCGTTCCGGGGCGCGCGCGCGCCCAACGCCCACCGTCGTCCGTTTGCTCGGGCGGGTCCTCGCCGCATGCGCCCAGCAAGGCCGCAACGGCGGCGCAAACGACGAGCAGAGCCGCATGCCGGATCCGTGTCGCGGGCCCGAGGACACTCGATCCGATTCGAACAGTCACGGCCGCGATTGTATCCGACGGCCGAATCGAGTTCGCCCGCTGGGCCGGCCGGAAAAGTCTTCTGCGCAGTAGACTGCGCGCGGGAGAGTCGGCGTCGTGATCGTCGTCGGAACCGAATGACTCGAATCCGCTCGTTGCTTCTCGGTGCCGTGGTCCTCGCGGTCGCGGTCGTGTTCGCGCGTCCGATCGCCGCCCAAGACGTGCGGGTCGGCCCGGAGGCCGCTTGGGTCGAAGTGCGCGATCTCGCGCCGGTCGACCACGTGCCGACCGACGAAGTCGGCAGCACGTACCTGCTCCTCAGCGAGCTGCAGGTGAACATGCTCGACGACGAGCCCCAGTACTACAGCGATCTCGCGTGGTACGTGATCGGGCCGGCCGGTGTGCAGAGCGGCTCGACCGTCTCGATCGACTTCGATCCTGCCTACGAGGAGCTGACGATCCACGCGATCGACGTCGTTCGCGACGGCAAGCGTCTGCCGCGCTTGAACGAGGAGGACATCCAGGTCCTGCACCGTGAGGAGGACCTCGAGTCGGCGATGTACGACGGGCGGCGCACGGCGCACGTCGTGTTGACCGACGTGCGACCCGGCGACGTCGTTCGCAAGCGCTACACGCTGCGCGGCGCCCACCCGGCGCTGGCCGATCACTTCGCGCTCTACACCTACGAGAGCTACTACGAGCCGACGCGCACCGTGTCGTCGCGCTTGCTGTGGCCGGCGGACGCGCCGCTCCGCTTCCAGACGCACGGCGGTGCAGAGGCGCCCGCGCTCGCGACCAGGGACGGCGTGGCCGAGTACCGCTGGGGCACCGAGAACCCCACGCCCTACGTCGACGAGGAAGACGTGCCGTACTGGATCGAGCCGTCGCCGAGCACCGAGTTCTCGAACGCGTCGGACTGGAGCGCGATCGTGCGTTGGTGGAGCGAGCTCTTCGGCGAGGCCGAGGAGCCGGGCGACGCGCTGCGGGGCGAGGTCGAGCGCATCCGGCGCCGCAACGCGACCCGGGCCGAACGCGCGCGCGCCGCGTTGGAGTTCGTGCAGGACGAGGTGCGTTACGTCGGCATCGAGCTCGGCGTCGGCGCCTACAAGCCCACGGCGCCGAGCGTCGTGCTCGACCGGCGCTTCGGCGACTGCAAGGACAAGTCGGTTTTGCTCCAGGCGCTGCTGCGTGAGCTCGGCATCGAAGCGCGCCTCGCGCTCGTCGACTCGTACGGCGGACGCGCTGCCGGCGAGCGCCTGCCGACGCCGTACGCCTTCGACCACATGATCGTGCGCGTCGAGCTGGACGGGAGCTCGGCGTGGGTCGACCCGACGGCGACGCTCGAGCGCGGCGAGCTGCTCGATCGCGAGCCTCCGCCGTACGGGCTGGCGCTCGTGCTCGATCCCGCGACGACCGAGCTGACGCCGATCCCCGCGTCCGACCCCGCGCGGCGCAGGGTCGAGTTCGAGAAGACGATCCGCGCGCGCGAGGTCGGCGCGCCGGCCGAGATCCTCATCGAATCGACCTACCACGGTGCGAGCGCGGACGAGATCCGTTACTCGCTCGCCTTCGAGTCCGTCGGCGACGTCTCGCGCAGCTACCACGACTACATGAAGGAGGACGAGCCCTCGGCGAGGATCGCGACGCCGCTGCGCTTCGAGGACGACTACGAGGCCAACGTCCTGCGCTCGTTCGAGCACTACACCGTGCCGGACTTCTGGAAGGAGGAGGACGGCGAGCAGGGCGCCTGGTTCCGCGCCGGAGAGCTGGGCGACTGCTTCGTCCCGGTCGACGCGCCGGGTGAGCGCGTGTTCCCGATCGATCTCGGCGTGCCCGAACAGGTCTCCTACCTGATCCGCGTCGAGCTGAGCGACGAGTGGTCGTTCGACGACGAAAGCGTTCGGATCGAGAACCCCGCGTTCCGCTTCGCGTACGACGCCGAGTTCTTCGAGCGCACGAACACGCTGCGGCTCAACTACGACTACCGCGTGCTGGTCGACCACGTCGAGCCGCAGGACGCCGTGGAGTACGCCGACGAGATCGACGACGCGTACGATCTGCTGCACTTCGGCGTCGCCTATTCGCCGACGGGCGTCGCGGACGAGGGCGGCTACTGGGCGCTGTGGCTCGCCGCGTTGGGCTTGGTCGCCGCGGTCGTGCTCCTGGGTTTGGGCGTCGCGTACGCGGTCGTTCGCGACCGTACGATCGCGACGTTCGAAGAGGAAGCGGACGCGCTACGCGGACGCAGCCTCTGGTTGTCGATGTGGATGCGTCCGCGCGCCACCGCACGTGTCGCGCTCGATCGCGGTTGGCAGCCGTGGCTGCTCGTCGGCGCGATGGGCCTCATCGCCCTGCGCGGACTCAGTCGGCTCGACCTCGACCGGGGCGAGGACGTCGCCTACAACCTCGGCGTGAGCCTGGTCCCCGTTGTCGTGGGGATCCTCTTCGGGCCGATCGCGCTCTATGCCGCCGGATGGATGTACGCGCTCTCGGGTCGCCTGATCGGCGGCGTCGGAACCTCGCGCGACGTGCGCACCGTCCTCGGATGGACGTGGTCGATCACGGTCGTGGTCGGGTTGCTGTGGATCCCGCGCGTCCTGGTCGCCGGCTTCGAGGCCTTCTCGCTCGACACGCCGATCGTCTTCGCGAGCGCCTCGCGGAGCGTTCTGATCGGCTGCATCGACGGGATCGATGTGGCGTTGTCGTTCTGGCTCTTCTTCGCCGCGATCCAGGGCATCGCGGAGGCGCACCGGTTCTCGGCCTGGCGCGCGCTCGGCGCGGTGCTGCTCGTCGTCGGGACGATCGTGTTCGTCGTCCTCGTGCTCTTCGCTGTGGCGCTGCTGGTGAGCATCGCGCTGAAGGTGCCCGGGGCCGGCTAGCAGCCCGTGGTGAAACTAACGCCATCGTCGGAGGGTGATGGATCCGTGCTGGCAAGGCGCGCTGACGACGCGTATTGGTGGATACTCGGAGGAAGCGGAACGCAGGCAGCGCGGATCCAGCGCCGTTCGAGGGTGGCGTGAGTTTCACCACGGGCTGCT
>JAJDEV010000152.1 GCA_029259605.1 Planctomycetota bacterium
AGAGAGCAGCGCAGCTGCTCGGTTGTGGCTCCTGCAGTGCAGCCTCGTGAATAGATCGGGCTAGCCCCGGCTCACATCTGCTCGGCCAAGTAGCGCTCGATGCCGATCGTCTCGATGATGCCGAGCTGCGCCTCGAGCCAATCGATCGCGTCCTCTTCCTCGACCAGGATCTCTTCGAGCAGGTGGCGCGTTCCGTTGTCGGACGTGTCGCGGGCGAGCGCGATGCCGCGGTTCAAGCGCGCGCAGGCGTCGACCTCGAGCGCCAGGTCGAGCTGGTGTTGCTCGAGCACCGACTCGCCGACCTTGACCGGGCCGAGGCGCTGCATGTTCGGGATGCCGTCGAGGAAGAGGATGCGCTCGATGACCTTGTCGGCGTGGCGCATCTCCTCCATCGATTCCTCGCGCTTCTTCGCGGCGATCGCGTTGTAGCCCCAGTTCTCGTTCATCTTGTAATGAACGTAGTACTGGTTGATCGCGGTCAGCTCCGCGGTGAGGAGCTCGTTGAGGAATTCGATCAGCGCGGGGTCGCCTTGCATGCGGGGCTCCTGGCAGAGAGTGGGGGAAGGAGCCGCATCGTATCCGAACGCGCGCGCGGCGCTCAGGCGGACCGTGTCCGGTCAGGCGCGACCGTTCGACGTCGAGCAACTCCGCGGCGCGGGCGCCGCGGCGTGCTCGCGAACGATCTCGCGAATCGCCTCGACACAACCGCCACAACACGCACCCGCGCCACAGGCGCGACCCACCTCGGCCGGCGACGACGGCCCGGTCTCGAGCGTGCGGCGGATGTCGCGGTCGGTGGCTCCGAGGCAATGGCAGATGATCATGACGAGGTCTTGGGCGCGTTCGCCGGAGAATCCTAGCCTGCAACTGAGATCCAGTCGCAAGAAAGTCCCCCTTTTCTCGGCGCGGCGGCCCCCGCTCCGGAAGGCGATCCCGCCAGCCGCGCCCGGGCCCGTCAGAGCTCGAGCGGCAGGGCCCTCGACCGCGTGTTCTCGAAGATCACGCTGGTCTCGACGTGGCGCACCTCGCTGGTCGAGAAGAGTCCGCCCTTCAGCATCGCGCCCAGGTGGTCGGTGTCGTGGACGGCGACGTGGACGAGGAGGTCGTCGGTGCCGCTCACGTGGTAGACCTGCAGCACCTCGGGTGCGGCGACGAGGCGCGCCATCCACTCGTCCATGCTCGTCGTTTGCTGGACGAGCTGGACGCTGATCATGGCCTGGAGGCCGAGGCCGAGCTGCTTCAGGTCGAGCTCGGCGTGGAAGCCGAGGATCACGCCCGACTCGATCAGGCGCTGGACGCGCGCGTGGCAGCTGGAGGGCGCCAAGTGGACCGCCGCAGCGAGCTCCTTGTTCGTCATCCGAGCATCCTTCGTCAGGAGCGTGAGAAGCTGGAGGTCGATTCGGTCGAAGTCGGGGTTGTGGACGTTCATCCGGAGACGATTCGGTAGCCGGGTGGTATGGGGGAACGATAATAGGCGTAGCGCTTCAGTCACGCGACGATCTACAGAATGGAACTTCTCGCCCTCAACGCGATCCCCGCCCTCGTCCACGACGATCCCGACGCCGTTCGCAGCACGAACACGCGCTTCCTCCTGGAGCTCGCGCGCGCGCTGCACTCGGCCGGGGCGCCGTCGTATCGGCTCGAGGAGGCGCTGTTCGTCTGCGCCCGCCGGTGGGGCGAGGAGGCGGAGTTCTTCTCGACGCCGACGTCCATCTTCGCAGCCTTCGGGCGCGGCGCGGAGCAGCGCACCTACCTGTTGCGCGTCCGGCCGGGCGACGCCGATCTCGGACGCTTGTCCGAGCTCGACGAGCTGATGGAAGACGTGGCGAGCGGGCGCACGTCGCCGAGCGCCGGGCTCGATCGGTTGTCCGCGATCGAGACCGCGCCGCCGCGCTATTCGAAGCGGCTGACGATCCTGGCCTGCGCGGCGGTGTCGGGCACGGTCGCGTTGTTCCTGGGTGGGGGAGCGGCCGAGTTCTCGGCCTCGTTTCTGCTCGGTGCGTTCGTCGGAGCGCTCGGTCCGTTGCTCGCGCATTTGTCGCGCGCGAGTCTGTTCGAGCCGACCGCGGCGTTCGTCGCGGCCGCCGCCTCGGTGTTGCTCGCGCACGCGTTCCCCGGCTTCTCGGACCGGGTGACGACGCTCGCCGCGCTCATCTTGCTCGTTCCCGGGCTGACGCTGACGGTCGGTCTCGCCGAGGTGTCGATGACGCACTGGTCGTCGGGCACGGCGCGGCTCGCGGGTGCGAGCGCCGTGTTCCTCTCGATCGCGCTCGGCGTCGCGCTCGGTCGACGCGTCGCGGTGTTCTTCCCCGACTTCGTGTCGACCGACGCACCCGGTGCGCCGTCGTTCCTCGCAATGACGATCGCGCTCGTCGTCGCCCCGCTCGCGTTCACGGTCCTGTTCCAGGCGCGGCGTCGCGACGCGGGTTGGATCGTGCTCATCGGCGCCGTCGGGTTCCTCGCGTCGCGCTTCGGCGCCGTGGTCGTCGGCCCGGAGCTCGGCGCGTTCTTCGGTGCGCTCGCGGTCGGCGTCGGCAGCAACGCGTTCGCGCGCGCCTTCCGCCGCCCCGCGTCGATCCTCCAGGTTCCGGGCCTGCTCCTGCTCGTGCCGGGCAGCATCGGATTCGAGAGCCTTTCGTCGTTCCTCGCGCAGGACGCGCTCGAGGGCGTGGATGCGGCGTTCCGCATGCTCTTCGTCGGCGCGGCGCTGGTCGGTGGGTTGCTCGTCAGCAACGCCTTGCTCTCGCCGCAGCGCAGCCTCTAGCCCGGGTTCTTCATGAGGATGTGCGGCAGTAGCTGCAACTCGGTTCCTGCCGGTGCTTTGCGGGCGTTGGCCCCGGAGGCGACCTTGTCAGGTCGTCGAGGACGCCGACGTTCGCAAAGTGCCGGCAGGGGCCGAG
>JAJDEV010000153.1 GCA_029259605.1 Planctomycetota bacterium
GTGACAAGTCCCCGAACGCCCCATCGGCCAATCCGGAGCCGTCGCGGCTGCCGTGTAAACCCCTGTTCCGTTGCGAACCGCGGCACGCGAGCGAAGCGAGCCTGTGCCGCAGCAGCGCGAAGCGCTGCGCGTGAATCGATAGAGAACGTCAACAAGTCCCCATCCCGCTGATACGCCTCGACGAGCAGAGCGAGCGAAGCGAGCTGTGCGAGGCGAAAAGAAACCGTGACAACTCCCCGAGCCTCTGTCCGCCCCCGACGAGCAGAGCGAGCGAAGCGAGCTATGCGAGGCGAAAAGGAACCGTGAAAACTCCCCGAGCCTCCGCGACCCCCCGCGCACTCTCACATCCCCGCAAGCACACGCCGAATCGCCTCGGGCAGTGCAACCTTCTCTTCTTCAAACACCCGACGCGCAACTGCCTGAACGTCGTCGTCTGCCTCCACCGGGACGCGGCGCTGCAAAATAATCGGCCCACTGTCATACTCGTTATCGACGAAATGAACCGTACACCCCGTCTCCGTGGCCCCGGCCTCGAGAACGGCGCGATGAACGCGGTCGCCGTAGAACCCCGTGCCGCCGAAGGCCGGCAGAAGCGACGGGTGGATGTTGATCACGCGGCCGATCCACGCGTCGGGTAGGTGGATCAGGCGGAGGAAGCCGGCGAGGACGCACAGGTCGCACGCATGGGCGTCGATGGCGTCGAACACGTTGCGGCTGAAGGCGGCGACGCCGGCGGACTTGTCGTACGGGACGACGGCGCTCGGGATGCCCAGGCGTTCGGCGCGTTCGAGCGCTTGCACGTCGGGGCGATCGGAGAGCACGAGGGCGAGCTCGATGTCGAGCTCACCGGAGGCCATGCGCTCGGCCAGGTTCTCGAGCGAGCGGCCCGTGCCGGAGACCAAGATGGCGACGCGCGGGCGCTTCATGCTTCGTTCTCTTCGCGCAGGACGCGCGCGGCGGATTCGAGGTGGGGGACGAGCTCGAGCAGCAGGCGCTCGAGTTCGGGCTCCGCGTCCGACGCGCGTTGGACCAGGTCGGCGACGTTCGTCGGGCGCGTGCCGTTCGAGCCCGTGAGCGTGTCGGCGGCGACGTCGGAGATCGCGACGATCGAGAGCGTGGCGAGGCCCGCGTGCGCGCCGGCGATCAGCGGCGCGGCGAGCGATTGCACGACCACGTCGGCGCCGAGGCGCGCGAGCATGGCGCGCTCGGCGGGGGTCTCGAGCGCGGGGCCGGCGGTGCACGCTGCGACGGCTTCGAACGTCGTCAGGCCGAGCCGATCGGCGATCGACGTCGCGGCGTCCCGCAACCCGACGTGGTGGACGCGGGTCTGATCGGGGAACAGCGGGCCGAGTCGGCTCTCGCCGAGGCCGTGGAGCGGCGACCCGCCGCTCAGGTTGATGTGGTCGCGGAGGAGCGCATAGCTGCCGATCGCTCGCGGGCGTTCGTGCGCGAGCGCCGTGCCCGCCGACGCGTGCACGAGAATCTGCGCGCCGGCCGACGCCGCGAGCCAGATCGGAAGCCCCGCGCCCCAGGCCGGTCCGTTCGCGGGCACGTCCGGATCGCCGCCCAGGTCGTCGATCGCCCACGCGGTCAGCGCTCCGAGGCGCCCGGCGTAGAGCAGTCCGCCGCGCCAGGGCAGCGGGAGTTCCTCGTACTCGCCCAACTCGACCTCGTGTCCGTCGTCGAGGTGCTCGGCGAGGACGGAGGCGCCGGTCGCGAGCAGGAACAGCACGTCGGGTGACGCCACGCCGGCGTCGTCGAGCCGGGCGCACGCTCGACGCACCGTGTCGTCGAGGCCGGGGCGATCTTCGGCGGTCGGCATCGCGTCAGTTGCCCGTTTCGGCTCCGCTGTCGTCGGACTTCGGCGGCTTGTCTTCGGTCGTCGGCGCGGACGCGTCGCCCGCGGGGTTCTCCGCTGCGCCGTCGACGACGGACTCGTCCGGCGCCGGGGGCAAGGGCTCCGCGACGTAGGTTCCGTCGGAGACGAGCAGGATCGAGAGCGTGTCGGCGTACTCCGCGAGCAGGTACTCGAGCGTCGAGACCGCGCGCGTCCATTCGTCCACTTCGGACGCGGCGAGCGCGCTCGCGAGCATCGCGTTCGCGTCGCGCTCGCGCTCGAGCTCGGCGACGGCCGTCGCGATCGGGCCCTGCGGCGCGCCCGCTTGGAGCGCCTCGCCCGCGGCCCACGCCGTCGCGCCGTCGAACGCGGCGTTCATGGTCGCGAAGGCCTGCGGATCGAAGACCGATTGTTCCGTGGGGGACAACGTGTGGGACGCGGGTTCGAGCGCGCGCGCGATCGACGCGAGGGTCAAGAGCGAGAGGATCGAGGCGTGCTCCGCGGGCGTGTAGTCGCGCGAGATGCGCCCGCGGAAGAGACCCGCGAGTCCGTCCCGGTCGAGCGCGAAGGTCGACCACGGGACGAGCTGCGCGCCGCCGTCACGCGCGACGAGCACGCCATCGGGTTGCACACCGACGACGTCACCGGATGTCGAGCGCCTGCCGTCCGGCACGCTGACCGATTTGCGGCGCCAGGCGTTCGCGCGGTAGGTGGACGCGAGCAGGTCGAGCGCCGCGCGGGCCATGTCGACGCGCGTTCGCAGGCGCGTGGCGAGCGCGCGGTTCTCTTCGATCTGGAGCGCGTCGACGAGCGCGGCGAGGCGCGTCGAGAGCGGCTCGATGCGCAGCGCCGCGAGGTCGGCGCGGAAGGCGCTCTTCGCGCCGAGTGCGCGCGCGAAGGCGTCGCGGTCGCCCTGCTCTTGGGCGAGCTGGAACGACTCGCGGTCGCGCTCGAGATTCGAAGCGCGCGCGCGCATCTCGGAGAGCAGGTCGCGCAGGCGGTCGTAGCCCGCGGGCTCGTCGTCCCGTGGCTCGGGCAGGCGCAGGTTCGGCGCGACTTCGTCGAGCCGCGCGCGAATCTCCGCGAACGAGCCGGTGTTCGCGAGCGCGTCCGCGCGTGCGAGCTCCGCACGCGCGCGCTCCTCGGTCCACGCGATCATCCGATCGACGAGCGCGGTGCGTTGCGCGATGAACGTCGGGCTCGTCGCGATGGCCATCGACACCTGGTAGTCGAAGACGCGCTGGACGTAGGTCGCGATCTTGGGGATCTCCGTCGTGTCGGCGGGCGGCCAACCGACGGCGCTCTCGAGGCGCGCGATCGCGTCGGCGATCTCGCGATCGAGGCGCGCGTTCCGAACGCGCTCGTCGAGCGCGGCGGTCTCGGCGGCATCGATCTCGCCCTTTGCCTGACGCGCGACGTTGGTCGGGCCGAAGCGCTCGACGATGTCGCGCAACGCGGCGAGCCGGTCCTCCTCGGAGTACTCCGCCGGAATGCGGGCGAGCGCGGTGGCCGCCTCTTGCTCGAGGCGTCGCAGCGCCGCCTCCTCGTTCGCCGTCTTCGCGCGGCCCTCTTCGGGATCGCCGAAGAACGACGGGTCGTCGCCGGGGTCGTCGCGCGGATCGTCGGACGACGCGCCGCCCGCGACCTGGGGCGACTGCTTCGGGTCCGCGCCGCCGTCGTCCGCGCCTCCGAACAGCTGGACGGCGAGCGCGACGACGCCGAGCACGGCGACGACGAGTGCGCCGAGCAGCACGGGGGAGCGCTTCGGTGCGGCGGGCGCGGCGATCGGATCGGTGCCGAGGCCGACGCCGTGATCCACCTGCAGACGAATGCGATCGACCTCGCGCAGCAGCGAGTCGGCGGTCGGGAAGCGATCGCGCGGCTCGCGCGCCATGAGGCGCAGCACGAGCGCGTCGAGCTCGGCGGGGATCGCCGGCACGTGATCGCGCAGCGACGCGGGATCGGATTGGAACCGCGCGCGCACGATCTCCTTCGCCGTCGCGCCGACGAACGGCGTGCGCCCGGTCAGGAGTCGATACGCCGTCGCGCCGAGCGAGTACAGGTCCGAGCGGTGGTCGACCGCCGAGCCGCGCGCCTGCTCGGGCGAGATGAAGTGCGGCGTGCCGAACGTCTTGCGCCCCTCGGCCTGGTCGCCCTCGCCCAGATCGGAGACGGCGGTCGCGAGCCCGAGGTCGGCGATCTTCGTCGCACCCGAGCCGGCGATCATCAGGTTCGCCGGCTTGATGTCGCGGTGCACGATGCCCTGCGCTTCCGCGTAGCTGAGTCCGCTCGCCGCGTCGTGCAGAACGTCGAGCGCCTCGCGCCACGGAACGAGCCCGTCGCGCGCGATGCGCTCCTCGAGGCTGCCGCCGGGCATGAACTCCATCACGAGGAAGTGGTGCTCGTTCTCCTCCCCGACGTCGTGGACGACGACGACGTTCGGATGGCTGAGCGCGGCGGCGGCGCGCGCCTCGGAGTGGAAGCGCAACACGAACTCGCGGTCGGCGGCGAGCTGCGGCGAGAGCACCTTGAGCGCGACGTGACGGTTCAGGCTCTCCTGCACGGCGAGAAGCACCTCGCCCATCCCGCCGCGTCCGAGCACGCGCTCGATGCGGAAGCCGCCGAGGCGCCGCTCGACGCCCGCGGCCTTCGCGGGCGGAGGCGTGGCGGCGGGTGCCGGTGCGGCCGCGGGCTTCGGCGCGCTCGGGTCGACGACGCGCAGGCTCGCTCCGCCGAGCACGATGCGATCGCCCGCGGAGACGCGCGTGCCGTCGACCTTCTTGCCGTTGACGAAGGTCCCGAACTGCGAGCCGAGGTCCTTGATCGCGTAGCCGCCGTCCTTGAGCCGCCCGATGGCGCAGTGCGCGTCCTCGACGCCCTGGCCGGGGACGACGAAGTCGGCGCGCTCGGGCGAGCTTCCGAGCACGAGCTTGCCGCTGGTCGGGAGCGCCGTGCTCGTTCCGTCCTGGGCTTCGATGATCAGCTCGGTTTCGTGCTCGCTCAAACTCGGTCCCCCTCGCTCCCGGCGTCGGAGGGCCTATCGCATCCGTCGCCGCTCTCCTTGTAAAGGGCACTTCCGATTCGGAGCACGTGGGCGCCGGCGCGGAGCGCCTCGCGGAAGTCGCCGGTCATGCCCATCGAGAGGCGCGGCATGCTGCCGACGAAGGCGTCGCCCGGGAGCGAATCGGCGAGCGTCGCGAGCGCGGAGAAGGCGCTGAGAGCCGCCGCGGACGCGTCCTCGCGGTCCGCGACCAGCGGCGCCATGGTCATCAACCCGCGCACGGGCAGCGCGCCCGATGCGGACGCGAGGTCGAGCGCGGCGTGGACCTCGTCGGGCCGGAAGCCCGACTTGTTCTC
Organism: Planctomycetota bacterium; assembly: GCA_029259605.1. Taxonomy (GTDB): domain Bacteria; phylum Planctomycetota; class UBA1135; order UBA1135; genus OFTM281. Next base: position 5,195 of record JAJDEV010000153.1, read on the forward strand.
GTCACCCTCGGACTGCACCTGCAGGAAGATCGGCGGGTGGTGGTCCAGCTCCTCGGCCGCGCGCGCGAGCGCCGTGAGCAAGCGCGCCGAGTCGACCGAGTGAATTTCGTCGGAGAGCGCGAGCGTGCGACGCGCCTTGTTGCGTTGGATGTGACCGATGAAGTGCCAGCGCGCGGTGAGGCCGTGCGCGTCGAACCACGCGCGCTTGCGCTCGAGCTCGGGGAGGCGGTTCTCGCCGAGCTCCGTGCTGCCGAGGCGCACGAGTGCGGCCGCGACCTCGGGCTCGACCTTCTTCGTCACGCAGACGAGCTGCACTTCGTCGCGGTCACGCCCGAACGCCGCGCATGCGTCGTCGATCAGGCCCAGGATCCGAGCGCGGTTCTGTGCGAGTCCTTCCAAGCGGCGATAGCGTGGGCGAAGCGCGTTTCTCTCCGGTCGAACCGATTGCGCGGGCCGAAGAGGCTACCCGGCCGCCGCTCCGAAGTCACCGAAGCGGCCGTTCCCGCGGCCCCGGCTAGTCCGCGTTATTCATGAGGCTTCGCCGAGATCGACGCAGATGCGCGCCAGATCAGCGCTTCGCGACCGAAGCGCGTGGAGGCGACCTTGACGGGTCGTCGAACCCGGTGAGGGAGGGAAGTGCTGGTATGGCGCGTAGCTGCGTCGATCTCGGTGAAGCCTCATGAATAACCCGGGCTAGCAGC
>JAJDEV010000154.1 GCA_029259605.1 Planctomycetota bacterium
CGCATCTGGGGCTATCTGCGCAGCGCGGTGAGCTGGCGCGTCGAGATCACGGAGGAGCTCTCGAACGCGAAGCCGCGTCACGACGCCGATCATTGGCTCCGCGAACTCGATTGCTCGCGCGCGCGGCTCGCGGAGCGCGGCATCGACGTTCTGTACCTCTATCGCGAGCTGCGTTCGTCCTCGATGCTGTGCGACCGGTTGCGGAAGTTCGGAACCGAGCATCCGTTCCAGATCATCCTCGACGGCATGACCGCGCTGCACGATCTGTCATCCGCGATCTACTTGGCGCGCTACGCGCTCGCCGCGAACGAGTACTACTTCGTTCGGGACGCGTGGCCGCCGTACTTGCTCGGCGATCTGAGTTCGTACTTCCCGAGCGGCGGGACGCCGTATCTCGAGTGCCGCGCCCTCCTGATCGACGACAAGCAGGCCTTCAACGAGTACCGCGTCTTCCTGAAGGGGCGCGCGCGCGGGTCGGACGAGGCGAAGGACCCGCTGCTCGAGTGGCGCTGGGACGATCAGGTGTTGCAGCAGTTCGCGGAGCGTCGGTAGGCGACGATCCCGCCGCGCCGATCGAACTCGAGCTCGCAACAGGCGACGATCTTCTTGCGCAAGCGCTCGCGTCCGCGCAGAACACGTGACTTCACGGCCGCGACCGTGATGCCGAGGCGCTCGGCCGCGTCGCGTTGGGACAGCCCCTCGAGCTCGGTCAGAACGAGCGTCTCGCGATCCGACTCCGACAGCTCGCGGATCGTCGGCGCGAGCCAACCGGCGACGATCGCGTCGAGCGACCCGTCGTCGTCCGCCTCGTTCGGCACGTCCTCGACGGACTGCGAGTCTTCGGATCGCGATCGGCCGCCCTGCCGGCGCCAGTCGATCAGCAGGTTGCGCGCGATGCGGCGCACCCACGCGCCGACGCGCTCCTCGTCGAGCAGCTCGTCCACGCGATCGTGAACGCGCAGGAAGCACTCCTGCAACAGGTCGTCGGCGGTGTGCTCGTCGCGCGTCTCGCGCACGAACCAGCTCCGCAGCGAGCCCGAGAACTCGCCCCAGAGCCGGTCGACGACCGCCCGTGCTTCCGGATCGTTCTTCATCCGCTCGTTAGCAGCACGTCGACGGGCCGCAGCACGCGCCGCCGTCCGCGGGCTCGAGCCCCGCTCCGGTCGCAGGCGCGCCGACCGAGTGCGTCGGGGCGTCCTCGAGGAAGCGATAGAACTCCCACGCGTTGCCGTCGGGGTCGGTGACCCAGAACTTGTTCTGCACGGCGTAGCAGCAGGTCACGCCGGGCTCGTCGAGCGAGATCGTCAGCCCGGCGCGCGTGACGCGATTGCGCAACGCGTCGAGCTCGTCATCGCCGGCGACCTGGAAGCCGAGGTGGCTGAGCGCACCGCCCTGCGCTTCGGCGCCCGCCGCGGCCGCGTTGAGCGACAGCACGAGGCCGGGCTCGTCGAGCGTGAACTTCGCGTAGTCGCCGCGCTGCTTCGTCGGCTCGGCGCCGAAGAGCGCGCGGTAGAAGGCGACGGACGCTTCGATGCTCTTGGCATTCAGCGACACGTGCATGCGGGCCGTTTGAGTGTGGGTCATGGTCTGTTCCTGAGTCGTTCGTCCAAAGGGTCGATCCCGCCGAGGCGGAACCCGTAGGGCCACGTTGGCTCCGATGCCATGGACGAAGCGGCCGCGCCGAAGATGCATGCGGCGCCGAAAAAAGCTCGCCGGCCCCACTGTACCGCAGCGGCCGGGGATTCCGCGCCGTTCGGCGAGGCCGTACGCTCTGCCCCCAACCCGCGCGATGCGGCCGCGTAGTCGAGAACCCCGCCACGCGCCGCCGCTCCCGTTTCGACCGTCATGACTCCGCACCGCTCCGCGATCGCCACGCTCGGAATCCTTTTCGGCCTCGCGGCGTGTTCGGGCGAGGCGAGCGAGGTGCGAGCGGAGCGCGTCATCCTCATCACGTGCGACACGCTGCGCGCCGACGGCCTCGGGGTGTACCGCGGCGAGCCCGGCGCGACGCCGCGCCTCGACCGCTTTGCCGAGTCGTGCACGGTCTACGACTCGGCGTACTCGGCCGCGCCGCTCACCGCGCCCGCGCTGAGCTCGCTGATGACCGGCCGCCTGCCCGACGAGCTCGGCATGCGCTCGAACAAGGTGCTCCTCCCGGCCCAGGCCGAGACCATCGCCGAAGCCGCGTCCAAGCTCGGGCTCGAGACGTGCGCCATCGTTTCGAACTGGGTGCTGCGCAAGCGCGCGCGCATGGCTGACCAGGGGCTCGTGCAGGGCTTCGACGTGTACGACGCGGAGATGAACGAGATCGAAGCCAACCGCGCCGGCGTGCGCGAGCGTCTGGCGGAGGACACGACCGACGCAGCGCTCGCTTGGCTCGGGAAGCGCGGGAGCGATCGCTTCTTCCTCTGGGTCCACTACCAGGACCCGCACGGCCCGTACACGCCGCCCGCGGAGTTCCTCAGCCCGAACGAAGGCGAGCGCGCGGCCACGGGACAAGTGCTGCCCGTCGGCAAGTCGCAGCGCGGCTTCGAGGAACTCCCGCAGTACCAGGTCCTCGGCAAGCACCGTCGGTCGGGCTTCTACCTCGAGCGGTATCAGGCCGAGATTCGCTACTTCGACCGCGAAGTCGGCCGCCTGCTCGATGCGCTGGAGGGCGAGGACCTGCTCGACGACGCGCTGGTCGTGTTCAGCGCGGACCACGGCGAGTCGCTCGGCGAGCACGGGTGGTGGTTCTCGCACGGGCAGACGCTGTACGACGAGCTCGTCCACGTTCCGCTCCTGATCAAGGCTCCCGCGGGCGCGACGCAGCCCGGCTCCAGGGCGAGCGACGGCTACCGCCGCGTCGACACGCTCGTCGGCCACGTCGACCTCTTCGCGACGGTGCTCGCCGCGCTCGGCGCCGCCGCACCGCCGACGCACGGGACGAACCTCCTCGCGCAGAACCTCCCGACCGACCGCGTGTTCGCGCAGCAGCTGCGAACGCCCGGCACGCCGAGTCGCTGGGAGAGCGTGATGAACGAGCGCTGGCGCCTCGTCGTCCACGCGGAGGGCGAGCTCCTCTTCGATCGCGCGGCCGACGAAGGCGAGGAGCGTGACCTGGCCGCGTCCGAACCCGAGACGATTCGCGAGCTGCGCGCGCGCTATGCGGCGCTGCTGAGGGCGCTTCCCCCCATCGGCGCGAGCGCGCAGGTCGAGCTCCTGACCGAGGACGAGGCGCAGGCCATGGACGCGCTCGGGTACGGCGGCGACGACGAGTAGCACGGCGCGCGCGGTTGGACTTTTGCGCCGGGTCGGCGCACATTGCGTCGGATGCGTCGCGCCGACCGCCTCTTCCAAATCGTGCAGATGCTACGGCGTCACGAGCTGACGACCGCCGCGCAGCTCGCCGTCCAGCTCGAGGTGTCCGAGCGCACGATCTACCGCGACGTCGCCGACCTGTGCCGTTCGGGCGTTCCGATCCAGGGCGAGGCGGGCGTCGGGTATCAGCTGAGCCGCGGGTTCGAGCTCCCGCCGCTCATGTTCAACGCGAACGAAATTCAGGCGCTCGTGCTCGGCGCACGCATGGTCGAGAGTTGGGGCGACCAGGAGCTGCGCGGCGCGGCGCGGAGCGCGCTCGACAAGGTCGAGGCCGTCCTGCCGACGAAGCACCGCGACGCGGTCCGAGGCACGGCGCTCTTCGCGTTCAACTACCGCGGCTCGCGCCCGGCGGGGAAGTTCATGCCCGACCTGCGCCGCGGCATTGACGACCGGCGCAAGGTGCTGCTCGCGTACTGCGACCGTGAGGGCCGCGCGACCGAACGGCTGGTGCGCCCACTCGGGCTGTACTTCTGGGGCATCACCTGGACGCTCGCGGCCTGGTGTGAGCTCCGGAGGGACTTTCGCACGTTCCGCCTCGACCGCATCGAGTCGGCGGCCCCCGCCGACGAGCGCTTCGAGCTCGAGCCGCCGATCGACCTCGACGGCTACGTGCGCGCGATGACGGGCGGCTAGCAGGCCAGCTCAGAAAGCTCTTCCGCACCCCGGAATCGCGCGCTCGACTCCAAGGATCACGCATTCAGATTCCATTCCGACGGGACGCGGGGCCGATGAGGCTCGGCGGGGAAAGGAACATGCGACACGAATTCGACCATCGGGGGCTCCGCGCGAGCGCCCGTCAAGACACGCGCTTCGGACGTCGAAGCGCGAATGTACGAGCGAACGGACGGGCCGGGCACACCGTGCTCGAAGTCCTGATCGCGTTCCTCGTGCTTTGCGCAGGACTGCTCGGCTTCGCTCGCGCGATCGGCTCGAGCATGACCGCGTCGACGGCGAGCTACGAGTCCACGCGAGCGCGAGAAGCGGCGCGAGAGATGCTCGAGCTCATCGCGACGTCGAGCACGTCCGAGGTCTTCGCGCTCTACAACGACGACCCGAACGACGATCCCGGCGGCGTCGGCACGGCGCCCGGCCCCCACTTCGAAGTCGAGGGGCTGCCGCTCAGCTGGGACGACGACAACGCGTTCGCCGGCGAGGTCCTGCTCCCGGTGTTCGAGAAGGCACCCGGCATGCTGCGCGAGGACTTCAGCGGAGGCCTCGGGATGCCGCGCGATCTGAACGGGGACGGCGACATCGACGACGCCGATCACTCGGGCGACTACCTCATGCTGCCCGTGACCGTGCGCGTCGAGTGGCGCGGTTCGTCCGGCACGTCGCAGGTCGAGCTGCGGACCATGCTGGGGAACATGCAATGAAGCCCATCCGCACACGCCCGGCGCGCGCGACCGCCGGCATGACCATCGTCGAGACGGTCCTCGGACTGACGCTCTTCGTCATCATGTCGGGCGCTGCAATCGTCGCCGCGTCACGCGGCGTCGGCGCCTTTCGCGCGACGAGCCTGAACATGAGCGTCGAGGGTCGGCTCCAGCGGGCGATGCAACGCGCGACGAGCGAGCTCCTCGCGTCGAGCCGCGACGTGATCACGCCCATCGTCTTGGACGACGATGCGGGCTCCTCGGACCTGACGTTCCAGTGCGCGATCGACTACCAAGCGGACGCGATCGTGTGGGGTCCGGTCAGCCGGCTCGTGCTCGAGTACGACACGGGTGAGATCAACGACGGTCTCGACAACAACGGAGACGGACTCATCGACGAGTGCGCGCTCGTGCTGATCCGCGACGACGGCGGGCCGAATGAGAAGCGCGTCGTCCTGTGCCACAACGTGCGCGAGTTCGCCGAGGGCGAAGAGGAAAACAACGCCGACGACAACGGCAACGGTGTCGAAGACGAGAGAGGCTTCAACGTTCACGAGGAGGGCGGCTTGCTCGTCTTCCGCATGACCGTCGAGGAGCAGGATGCGGAGGTGGGGACCATCGTGCGATCGCTTCAAACAGCAGTCAGAGTGAGGAACTAGGGTGCGGGAAACACACAGGAACAACCGGCGAGGGTCCGCCCTCGTCGTCGTCACGGTCATCATGACCACGGTCGCGATGCTGTCGCTGTCGCTCGTGATCAGCGTGACCTCGTCGAGCAGCGAGCGGAAGGGCTCGCAGCGCGCGATCAGCGTCACCTACGTCGCCGAAGCGGGAATCGCCGAGGCGCTGCTCTCGCTGTCCTCGGGTGGCGACGGAAACATCGGCAACGCGGACGCGCCGGTCGATTACGGCAACGCGTCGTTCTGGGTCGCGACGATCGACCAGGGCAGCGGGCAGTTCGCGATCACGTCGACGGGAACCGAGAACGGCATCTCGAGTTGCGTGGAGGTGATCGTGAAGCAAGAGGCCACGTCGATCTACCGCTGGGGCGCCTTCGGCGACGAAGGCGTCAGCCTGGACAGCAACGCGCGCACGGACAGCTACAACTCGAGCCTCGGCGCGTACGGCGACCAAGACGTGAACGGAAGCGGGAGCAACAAGTACGCGCTCGCGAACGGTGACGTGGGATCGAACGGCGACATCACCGGCGACTCGAACGTGAAGGTCTGGGGCGATGCGACGCCCGGTCCGACGTCGACGGCGTCCTTCACGGGCAAGAACCAGCCCTCCGGATCGACAACGCCCAGCACGGAGCTCGTCGACGTCGAGGTGCTCGTCGTGCCGTCCGACACCGGCGGCGACCTGACCACGTCCGGCAACACGAGCCTCGGCGCGGGCACGCACGCGTTCGGCTCCCTGACCGTCGGCGGCACGCTGTACCTCACCGGGCCGGCGACGCTTGTCATCGACGACCTGGAAGTGAACTCGAACTCGAAGATCGTCGCCGACACGACAGCGGGCGGCATCGAGATCTACGTGCGCGACGACTTCATCCTGAACAGCAACGCGTCGATCTCCACGGTCAACCAAGACCCGGCCGACATGAGCCTGTACCTGGAGAGCGACAACATCATCGACCCGGACGAAGACGTCGACCTCTCGACGGTCGAGTTCGATTCGAACGCGTTCATCTACGGGACGATCTACGCGCCCGACGCGCTGATCGACATCGACAGCAACTTCGAGCTCTTCGGTGCCGTCGTCGCGCGCTGGGTGCACCTGGACAGCAACAGCTTCGTCCACTTCGACGAGAACCTCATGAGCGCGGGCGCGGGCGACGGCTCGGCGTTCCAGACGCTCTGCTGGCGGGAGATCGCGACCCCTTGAGGCCATGAACGCAATGCTCCCCACCTCGCTGCTTCGCACGACCCTCGCCGGAGTCGTCCTGCTCGTCTCGGCGGCACCCATCGCCGCCTCCGCCCAGGACCTGAACGAGGTCGAGGCCGTCCGGGTCTTGCGAACGCTGCGCGACCCGGCGCACCCGCCGGTCGCCGGGCTCGCGGTCGAGTTCGAGAAGTTCGCTCGCTCGAGTCCGAAGTTCCTCTTCGGGATGCTCGAGACCGGACGCGTCGCCGATCGCGGCGAGGGAACACAGATCCTCAGCAACGTGCAGGCGGAGCTGATCCTCACGACGTTCGAGCGCATCGGTCGGAGCAAGACGCTCGCCGCGCTCGCGTCGCGCATGACCGCGCCGGAGGATCGCGGTTCGCGCCGGGCCTCGATCCAGGTCCTGGGTGCGGTCGGCATCTACAGCGACCTGGAGCGTGTGCTCCAGCTGAGCGTCGACGAGGAGAACCCCGGGCTCGACTTCAAGATGTCCCAGACCGTGCAGGACGCGCTGGCGTGGATCCTGTCGCGCGATCCGTCCGGGTTCACGAAGCTCGAGCAGGTGTGGCGTGCGGAGCCGACCGAGCTGTTGCGCCCCATGATCCTCGCCGTCGGAGACGCGCGCGATCCACGCGGGCTGCCGTTCCTCATCGACATCATCCGTTCGAGCGACTCCTGCTCGGATGTCGCCGCGGCGCAGATCAACAAGATCGGTCGCTCACGCGACGAGAACGTGAACGCCGCGCTCGCGGAAGAGCTGCGCCTCGCGATCGAGACCGACCCGTCGCGCCTGCAGACGATCTGCGTCGGGCTCGGAAGGCTCGGCGACCTCGACTCGGTCGGAACGCTCATCGAGCTGATGGACGACGAGGCCGAGGTCGTGCGCACGAGTGCGCATTGGGCGCTGCGCGAGATCACGGGCCTGCCGTTCCCCGCGGACCAGCGCCGCTGGCAGCACTGGATGCGGAGCGAGATGGTGTGGAGCACGAACGGCAAGGCCGAGCTCCTGCGCCGCCTGCGCTCGAACCACGTGCCCGACGTCGAGCAAGCGCTCGGCGAGCTCGCCACGCACCCGTTCGCGCGCCCCGACGTCCTCGGAGAGCTGCCCGAGTTGCTGGACCACGCGAACGCCGAGATCCGGATCCTGGCGTGCCGCGCGATCGCGACGCTCGGCGGTCTGGAGCACATCGAAACGCTGATCTCCGTGTTCGAGGACGAGGACCCGACCGTGGCCGCCGCGGCGCTCGAGGCGCTACGCGAACTGACGTCGCTCGACCTGCCGCTCGACGAGCGCGCCTGGCACGAGGAACTCGACCGGCTGAGTTGACCTACGGGGACTCGACGAAGTCCTCGAGCGAAACACCAGGCGTCGGATCGAAGTCGGGACCGGTCGCGTTGACGTCGCGAAAGACCCGCATGGAGTCGCCGTGCGGAAAGCCCCTGGCTGGCGTACCTTGGGCATGCATGTTCCCTCGCCTCACCGTTTCCGCGTGCCTGGTCGTCGCTAGCGCCTGCAGCCTCGCGGCCATCGCAGCTCCCGGGTCCGCTCCCGACGAGCTCTTTCCGCCGATCGAAGTCACGGAGCTCGACCGGACGAACCACGCGCGCATGCTCGAGCGCATTGAGGCCATCCGCCTCGAGTCGCAGATCGACCATCCGTACGTCGGGCGCCAGCGCTTCGAGCGGCTCGAGCGGGTCGTCGAGAACGGGGACCGCGCGAAGCATCCGCGCGGCGCGGTGCACACGCTCTACCAGCTCGGGAACGCGGCGATGCAGCTCGGCGAGAACGAGCGCGCGGTCGAGGCGCTCGAGGAAGCCCTCGCCCTCGCGCTCACCCTGCCGGCGAAGGTCCGCGTGGCGTTGGAGATCGACGTGCGGTACACGCTCGGCACGGCCTACATGCGCCTCGGCGAGGTGCAGAACTGCGTCGCGCGCCACACCGCCGAGAGTTGTCTGCTCCCGATTCTCGAGGGCGGTGTTCACGTCGACCAGCACGGCTCGCGCAAGGCGATCGAGAACTTCGAGCGCGTGTGCGAGCTCGTTCCCGAGGGCGACGCGCGCCGACTCGCGTGCCGTTGGGTGATCAACGTCCTGTACATGACGGTCGGCGGCTATCCCGACGACGTGCCCGATGCGCTCCTCATCCCGACCGAGATCTTCACGTCGGCGGTCGAGTTTCCGCGCTTCCGCGACGTCGCGCCGGCGCTCGGCCTCAACACGACGAACCTCGCGGGCGGCGTCGTGACCGAGGACTTCGACCGCGACGGGGATCTCGACATCCTGACGTCGAGCTGGGATCCGTCCGGACAGCTGCGCTACTTCCGCAACGAGTCGAACGGGAGCTTTGTCGAGCGCACGGAGGAGGCCGGGCTCACCGGCATCCTCGGCGGGCTCAACATGGCCCAGGCCGACTACAACAACGACGGACACGTCGACGTGCTGCTGTTGCGCGGCGCGTGGCTCGGCAAGCGCGGGCAGTTCATCAACTCCCTCCTGCGAAACAACGGCGACGGCACGTTCGTGGACGCGACGCTCACCGCGGGAGTCACCGCCGCCTATCCGACGTCGACCGCGGCGTGGTGCGACTACGACCAGGACGGCGACGTCGATGTGTTCGTGGGCGCCGAGTCCATGAGCGAGTTCCGGATCCCGTGCCAGCTCTACCGCAACGAGGGCGACGGCACGTTCGTCGACGTCGCGCTGGCGGCGGGCGTGGACAACCTCCGCTTCGCGAAGGGCGCGAGCTGGGGGGACTACGACGGGGACGGCGACCCCGACCTCTTCGTGTCGAACTTCGGCGACCCGAATCGGCTGTACCGCAACAAAGGGGACGGCACGTTCGAGGATGTCGCGGTGAGCGCCGGCGTCGACGTTCCGCTCCTGAGCTTCGCCACGTGGTTCTGGGACTACGACAACGACGGCGCGCTCGACCTGTACGTCGGCACGTACCAGCGCGTGCCGAGCTACAACATCGTGAGCCGCGTCGCCGGGAGCTACCTGCAGATCCCCGACGATTCCGTCGTGCACCACATCTTCCACGGCGACGGAAAGGGCGGCTTCGTCGAGGTCGGCCGCGAGCTCGGAATGGGGATCGTCTCGCTACCGATGGGCGCCAACTTCGGCGACCTCGACAACGATGGCTTCCTCGACATGCACCTCGGCACGGGCTCGCCCGCGTTCGAAGACCTCGAACCGAACAAGGTCTACCGCAATCGGCGCGGCACGTTCTTCGACGACGTCACGTTCGCCGGTGGCTTCGGACACCTGCAGAAGGGGCACGGGGTCGCGTTCTGCGACCTCGACAACGACGGCGACCAGGACCTCTTCGCCCAGATGGGCGGCGCGTTCGCCGGCGACGCGTTCGGGAACGCGCTGTTCGAGAACCCGGGATTCGGCAACGGCTGGGTGCGCCTGGAGCTGATCGGCACCGAGTCCAACCGCGCGGGCATCGGCGTGCACATTCGCGTGCGCATCACCGAAGGTGAGCAGCAGCGCTGGATCTACCGCGACGTGAACTCGGGCGGGAGCTTCGGCGCGAGCTCGCTGACCCAGCACATCGGCGTGGGCCAGGCCGAGCACATCGACGAACTCGAGATCACTTGGCCGGCGAGCGGTCGCGTGCAGCGCTTCGAGGACGTCGCCGTGCGGCGCCACTTCCGCGTCTTCGAAGACGCGGACGAGCTCGTCGTCGTCGCCGAGTCGGCGTTCACGCTCAGCGACTAGACGGCCGAGAGACGGACGGCTCGCCCGGGCTAGCCCGGGTTCTTCATGAGCATGCACGCCAAAAGCTGCAATCGACCGGCTACGCCGGTCTCTCGGCCCCTGCCGGCACTTTGCAAACGTC
>JAJDEV010000155.1 GCA_029259605.1 Planctomycetota bacterium
AGGCGACCTGGACGGGTCGTCGAACCCGGTGAGGGAGGGAAGTGCTGAGATGGCGCGTAGCTGCGTCGATCTCGGTGAAGCCTCATGAATGATCCGGGCTAGACCTCCGACGCGGGTTCGACCGGCGGTAGGGGCCGGACGATGGACCGCCGCTCTCCTTCGGGGGGGCGGCGGTTCGCCCGTTAAGGCGCATCGGTCGGCCACGAGTTCGCCCCGAGATGGCGCGGTTTCGCGGGTCGCGCGTGGTTTCCGCGGGAGCAGTTCCTATCCTGGCCCGGAAGACGGCGTCAGGGCACTTCGCCCTCCCCATCGGCGCCCTCGCAAGGATCCCAACGCGCTTTCTTTCGGGAGAAAGATCCATGCTCATGAGCCAGGCTTCCACGCTCGACGCGCTCTGTGTCAACACGATCCGGACGCTCTCGATCGACGCGATCGAGAAGGCGAACTCTGGCCACCCGGGCCTTCCGCTCGGGGCCGCGCCGATGGCCTACGTGCTGTGGCAACGGCACCTCACCCACACGCCCAAGCATCCGGATTGGCCGAACCGCGACCGGTTCATCCTCTCGCCGGGACACGGGAGCGCGCTGCTCTACTCGCTGCTCCATCTCTACGGCTACGACCTCCCGCTCGACGAGCTGCGCAACTTCCGGCAGTGGGGATCGAAGACGCCCGGGCACCCCGAGTTCGGCCTGACGCCCGGCGTCGAGGCGACGACCGGCCCCCTCGGACAGGGCACCGCGAACGCGGTCGGCATGGCGATCGCCGAGCGCTTCCTGGCGCAGCGCTACAACCGCCCCGGCCACGCGATCGTCGACCACTTCACGTACGCGCTCGTCTCCGACGGCGACCTGATGGAGGGCATCTCGCAGGAGGCGGCTTCGCTCGCGGGACACCTCGGCCTGGGCAAGCTGATCTACCTCTACGACTCGAACGACGTCACGCTCGACGGACCGGCGTCGTTGCACTTCACCGAGGACGTGGCGGCGCGCTACGAGAGCAACGGCTGGCACGTCGTCACCGTCGAGAACGGCGACGAGGACCTGAACGCGCTCGACGAGGCGCTGACCGCGGCCAAGGCCGAAACGCAGAAGCCCTCGCTCATCGTCGTCAAGACCACGATCGGCTTCGGATCGCCGAACAAGGCCGGCACGGCGAGCTGCCACGGCGCGCCGCTCGGCAAGGAAGAGCTCGACGCGACGAAGCGCGCGCTCGCCTGGGAGGGCACGGGCGACTTCCAAGTCCCGGCCGAGTCACGCGAGCACTTCGGGGAACCGACCGCGACGCACACGCAGACGCGGCAGGCGTGGACCGAGACGTTCGCGGCGTGGGAGCGCGAGTTCCCGGAGCTCGCCGCCGAGTGGAAGGCCGCGCACGCGAACGCGCTGCCCGAAGGTTGGGACGCGGCGATTCCGACGTTCGAGGTCGGCGGCAAGATCGCGACACGGTCGGCGGGCGGCAAGGTCCTGAACGGGCTCGCTTCCAAGCTTCCCTGGCTGATCGGCGGCGACGCCGACCTCAGCTGCTCGACCAAGACCGGACTCGACGGCGAGGCTTCGTTCGACGGACGCACGGGCCACGGACGGAACATCCGCTACGGCGTCCGCGAGCACGCCATGGGCGCGATCGCGAACGGCATCGCCTACCACGGTGGCGCGCGCACGTTCACGGGGACGTTCTTCGTCTTCTCGGACTACATGCGTCCGGCGATGCGCCTCGCGGCGATGAACCACCTGCCGGTCACTTTCGTGTTCACGCACGACTCGGTCGCGGTCGGCGAAGACGGACCGACGCACCAACCGGTCGAGCACCTACAGAGCCTGCGCGCGATGCCGGGGCTCATCGTGCTGCGCCCGTGTGATGCGAACGAAACCGTCGAGGCATGGCGCGTGTCGATGCAGCGCACCGACGCGCCCACGGTGCTCGTGCTCAGCCGCCAGAACGTCCCGACGCTCGACCGCGAGGTCATGGCGCCCGCCACCCACCTGGGCCGCGGCGGCTACGTTCTGCACGATCCAGAGGAAGGCCCGATCCGCGCGATCCTCATCGGCACCGGCGCCGAAGTGCACCTCGCCGTCCAGGCGCAGCGCGAGCTGGCCGCACAGGGCATCGGCGTGCGCGTGGTGTCGATGCCGTCGTGGGAGCTGTTCGAAGAGCAAGACGCGGCGTGGAAGGAGTCCGTCTTGCCCGCCGCCATCACGGCGCGCGTTTCGGTCGAGGCCGGCGCGACCTTCGGGTGGGAGCGCTACCTCGGCACGAACGGCGTCGCGATCGGGATCGATCGCTTCGGCGCGTCCGCGCCCGGGAACGTCGTCCTCGAGGAGATGGGCTTCACCTCCGATCGCGTCGTTCGCACGGTCCGCACGCTGCTCGGCAGCGACGTCCTCTCGCACTGATCGGCGGCGCGGGTCACTCGCCCGTGTAGCCGATGCGATCGAGCAGGTTCCGGGTCCCGGCGCCGACGCTCAGATCCGTGCCCTCGACCGCCGGCTTCAAGGCGCCGAACCGCCGCGCGATCTCTTCGCGCAGGCGCCGGGCGTCGTCCGGTCGCGAGTCGCCGAGGTCGCGCGTCTCGCCCGGATCCGCGCCCAGGTCGTAGATGCGCACCTCGCCGTCCGGGAGCGGGCTCGTCCCGCCCCACTCGATCGCGGTCGGCGCGAAGTGCACGACGAACGGACCGTCGCGCATGCCCCGGATGCGAACGCCGCGCTGGCCGTTCCAGTCGCCCTTCTCCGTCGAAAAGAGCACGGGTTCGGACGCTCGCTCGCCGAAAAGCGGGTCCACGCCCGCTTCGCTTCCGAGCGTCGCGCCGCCGCGGTAGGCGAGGTACGGACCGACGAGCCGGTTCGAGATCGACGCGTCGATGCGCGCGCCAGCAGGCACACCCGGACCGGCGACGACGAGCGGCGCGCGCACCAACTCCCCCATCAGCGAACGCGCGTGACCGAGGAAGCCGCGGTCGAAGAGCTCTTCGCCATGGTCGCTCGTGAACACGATGACGGTCCGGTCGTCGAGCCCGAGCCGCGCGAGCGAGCCCTCGAGTCGACCGAGCCAATGGTCCCCGCTCCAAACGCAGGCGTCGTAGAGGGCGTCGACCGTGCGCCGCTCCTCCTCCGAGACGAGGCGCTCGAGGCGCGCGAAGTAGTCGCGCTGCCGATCGCCCTGGAGCAGGCGCTTCTCGACGGCGTCCGCGTCGAAGGCCTCGTCGATCTCGAGCGCGAACTTCGCGCGCGCGCTCGCCAGCGGATCGTAGGGTTCGTGCGGCTCGGTGAGCTGCAGGAAGAGGAAGAAGCGATCGTCCGCGCGCTCGGCCAGCCACGCGTCGACCTCGTCGAAGAACGCGCCCGTCTTGCGGAAGTCGGCCAGGTCGTCGCCGAAGTGCTCGAAGCCCTGCGAGAAGTTGCGGCTCTTGCTGATGAGCGGGTTCCCGCTCCACGCCGCGGTCGAAAACCCGCGCCGCTGCAACGCCTCGGCCAGCGTCGAGAGCTGCCAGGCGAGGAAGTAGTTGCCCTGGTCGGTGACGCCGTGCTCCTCGGGGTGGAGCCCGGTCAGGATCGACGCGGTCGACGGCAGCGTCCAGCTCGCCGTCGCGTACGCGTTCTCGAACAACGCGCCGCGCTCGGCCATGCGATCGAGCACCGGCGACGTGTCGCGCTCGTAGCCGTAGACCCCGAGACGGTCGGTGCGGAGCGTGTCCATGACGACCAGCACGAGGTTCGGATCGGCGACCGACGAAGGCGTGCGCGCGACATAGCGCCGGCGCTCGAGGCGCAGCCCACCGAAGCCCATCACGATCGCGGAGTCGGGAATGCCGGCCGCGCTCGCGTGCGTACGGAAGGTCACGCGGTCGCCCGGTTCGACGGCGAGCCCGTCTTCCCCGCCGACGTCGAGCCAGCTCGAGCCATTGCGCCGCGGGCGGAGCTTCCAGACCTCCTCGGCGCGCCGGCGCCGATCGCGCGCGATCGTCACGTCGCCCTGGAAGCGCAGCTCGTCGTTCACGAGCACCTCGAAGGAGAACGTGCTCTCGGGCGCGGCCTCGGAGAGGTACTGGAACGCGGTGATATCGACGCCGGCGCGCGCGCGCAGGATCGTCGGGCCGTCGGCGTCCGCGACGACGAAGCTGACGTCTGCGGGAGGCGCGAGAACGAGGCTGATCATGTCGCTCCCGTCGAAGCGATGATGCAGCGCGGGTGTGATCACCTCGACCGCGAGCAGGTCCTGCTTCGGATGCGCGCGCTCGACCTCCCACTCGGGCGGGTCGACGAGCAGGTCGCGCACGATCTCCGTGATCTCGATCGCGTCCTCCGGGATGGCGGGTTCGTCCGCGCAGGCCGCGAGCGACAGGAGCGCCGCGCACGCGAGCGAACGCCGAAGGCTCCGCGTTCCGTCGTCGAGGAGGAGCCGCATCATGACCCGCGCAGCGCCTCTTCGAGCGCGGTCGCCCGGTCCGTCGACGCGTCGCGATACTTGACGACCAACGCGCACGTGGCCGAGAGCCCGCGCTCACGCGCGAACGCGCCGGAGGCCGGGCGCGAGCCCGGGATCACGACCGCGTTCTCGGGAATCGACAGGGGCGCCTCGCGACTCCCGCGCAACTCGCGCTCGTGCACGAGATCGAAGACGGGAGCGGACGCGGTGAGGATGACCCCCGCGGCGAGTACGGCACCGCGCCGTACGACGACGCCCTCGTACACACCGCACTGCGCGCCGACCATGACGTCGTCCTCGATGATCACCGGGCGCGAGCCGACGGGCTCGAGGACTCCGCCGAGCTGTGCCGCGGCGGAGAGGTGCACACGCTCGCCGACCTGCGCGCACGACCCGACCAGCGCGTGGCTGTCGATCATCGAGCCGGCGCCAACGTACGCGCCGACGTTCACGTAGCACGGCGGCATGAGCACCGTGTCGCGACCGAGGAACGCACCGCGCCGCACCGACGACCCGCCGGGTACGAGGCGCACACCGTCGTCGACCGAGAACGAACGCGGCGGGAACGCGGCCTTGTCCACGAAGGGCCACAGCGCGTCGTTGCCGAGCGCGACCACGGGGCTCGCGCGAAACAGGTCGAGGATGCCCTCCTTGACCCACGCGTTGACGCCCCATTCGCCATCGGCGCCGCGCTCGGCGACGCGCACTTCGCCCGCTTCGAGCGCGTCGAGCAACGCGCTTCCGGAAAGACGCGCGCGGCCGCTCATCCCTTCGCCGCGCCGGCGTCGACGCGCGCGATGAGCTCGAGCGCCGTGCGCTCGTAGTCCGCGATCGCCTGGTCGAACGAGTCCGCGTCGAGCTTCTCGTGCGAGGTGTGCGCGTCCTTGATGCTGCCCGGTCCGTACAGCAGCGGCTGCCCCCATTCGCTGAGGAACGGTGCGTCGGTGCCGAACGCCACGACGGGTCCGTCGGCACCCGCCGGCGTCTCGAACGCGACCGGGCCGTAGCTCTTCAGGAGTTCGAGCTCGACGTTGTCGCCGAGGTGTTTGCGCAATCGCTGCTCGAGCACGGACGGTGCCTCGACCGCGCGCACCAGAACGTTCGCGGTCGCCGACGGCGCGACGACGTTGGCGGCGAGCCCACCCTCGATCTCGCCGAAGTTGATCGTGCCACGCCCGAACAGCTCGTGGTTGCCCCACTCGTCGCCGAGCATGCGCGCGATCGCGCCGACGAGTTCGTGGATCGCCGACGGTCCGATCGGTTCCGAGCTATGTCCGGCGACGCCCTTCGCGTGCAGCTTGCACTTGAACACGCCCTTGCCGCCCTTGATGAAGCGATTGTCCGTCGGCTCGCCGACGATCGTGTAGCGCGGCGTCCACGGCGCCTGGATGTGCGCGTTCGCGAACTGCGCGCCAGCGCCGTCCGTCTCCTCGCCGACCGTGAAGAGGAAGCCGATGCGCTCCTCGCCGGACGCGACGATGCGGCGCGCGGCCTCGATCATCGCGAGCGCCGGCCCCTTCGCGTCGCACGCGCCGCGGCCGTGGATCAACTTGCCCTCGCGACGCGCGCCGAACCACGGCGGAACCGTGTCGAGGTGCGTGCAGAAGACGACGAGCGGGTCCTTCGCGCGCGCGAGGACGTTGAAGCGGTCCCCCTCGACGGTCTGCTTCTCGGCTCCGAAGCCGAGCTGCTCGAGCCGCGCGACGAGCGCGTCGCCGTAGTCCCCCTCCCCGCCCGTGACGGAGTCGATCTCGATCCAATCCAGCAGCGTGTCGAGCGTCGTCATGCGCCGAGTCTAGCGCCGCGTTCGAAGGGCTCGCAGCCTGGCGGCGACAATCTCGGACTACGGAACGATGTCGAAGCCGACCGGCGGGCTCGCGAACGATCCGTCACCGCCGATGACCACGGTCGACCAGTCGATGCGCTGTCCGACGAGCGACGTGAGCAACGCGACGCCCGGCACGAACGCACCCTCGCCGCGGCCGGTCGCGTCGAGGCGTCCGAGCGTCCCCGGCATGCGCGCGCGATCGACGCCATGGTTCAGGACGCTGATGAGCGGCGGGTTCAGCGGCAGCAGGAAGTCGCCGAGCAACGCGCCCGGACTCGTCCCGCCGAGCGACGCGACGATCAGGTAGCGACCGTTCGCGTGGCCCGGCGCGTTGACGACGAACGGCACGGTCGGGCTCTCGGCGGCGGACAGCTCGTCGAAGCCGACGTGCAACGGCGCGACCGGGTCCGTGCGAACCGTGAGGTACGGAAAGAGCGTCGCGGCGTTCGCGCGAACGATCAGCGTGTCGGTACCGGGCACGGTTCCGGCGGTGAGCGTGAACGAATAGGTGCCGTCGCCGTTGTCGCTGACCGGACCGATCGTCGCGAGCGCAGGGTCGCCGGTCTCGGTCTCGACGCGAACGTTCGCGCCGCCGGACGACAGGAGATTGCCCTCGAGGTCGCGCACGTGGACGGTGACGGTGCGCTCGGTGACCCCGTCCGCCGGAAGCGCGCCCACCGCGTCGACCGACGACAGGATCCCGTCCGGCGTCCCGACCTTGAACGAGCGCCACGTGTCGTAGATCGCGCGGATCTGGTCGACGGGGTCGGGGTCGTTGCCCTGGGCGTCCGCTCCCTTGATGTTGATCCTCAGGTAGTACTTGCCCGACGCGCAGTAGCGACCGTCGGTGCATGTGCCGTCGGTGTCACCCATGCGCGACAGAACGATGAATCCGCAGTGCGCCGACTTCGCGAACGACGCCGGCGGCGCGCCGCAGCTCGTCGGATCGCTGATGGAACACGAGCAGCGACCGTCGCCGCCGAAGTCGCGCGCGGCCTCCATCGCGGCGACGAGCTTCTGGCCCAGGTCACCCGGCGTCGTGAGCAATGCGTCCTCGGCCGCGAGCCATACCTCGCTCCCGGTGAGCACGTTGCCCTGGATCGCATAGGCGAGGTCGCCGACCTCACCGGTCACACCACCACGCGCGGCGCCGGCGAAGCGCCCGGTGAACGTGACCGGCTTGCCGACCATGCTGACGATGCCGATCTGGCGCGAGTCGGGGTTCGCGTCCGCCATCTTCACCTGGTTCAGGATCGCGCCCGGCAGCGCGTTCGTCCCCAGCAAGTTGAAGATGATGACGAGCCCCGCCTCTCCACCCGACGCGGCTTGAATGACGCCCGCGCCGCGGCCGACGCGCAGCGTCGGCAGGCCGTTCATCAGATCCAGACCCGCGAGGCAGGTCGCGGAACCGATCGCCACCTCACCCGTGCGACGGTTCACGACGACGATCGACCACGTCGCGCTCGCCGGCACGGCGAGCGAGATCCCGAGCGCGAGGACGAGGAGCGCGCGCCTGAGCGAAGCGAAGCTCACGGGATGACGTCGAAACCGACGGCGGGGCTCGCGAACCGCGCGCCGTCGCCGGCGACGACGACCGACCAATCGATGCGACGACCGATCAGCGCCGTGAGCAACGGCACGCCGGGCACGAACGCGCCGTCGGCGCGCCCGGTCGAATCGAGCCGCCCGAACGTACCGGGCAGCCGCGCGTCATCGACCGCGTGGTTCAGGACGCTGAGCAGCGGCCGGTTGAGCGGCAGGAGCACGTCGCCGAACATCGATCCGGGAAGCGTCCCATCGAGCGACGCCACGATGAGGTACCGCGCACCGGGCGCGCTGGGCGCGTGGACGACGAACGGAACCCGTGGGCTGGCGCTCGCCGAGACTTCGTCGTATCCGACGTTCAACCCGTCGGCGGGCTCGGAGCGCACCGTCAGGTACGGGTACAGGGTCGCGGTCCGGCCGGGGCCGGCCGACGCGGTGATGATGAACGTGTCGGTGCCGGGCGTCGTTCCTGCGGTGAGCGTGAACTCGTACTTGCCCGCACCGAGGTCGAGGATCGGACCGACGCTCGCGAGGGACGGCAGACCGTCCTCGGTCGTCACGTCAACGCGCGAGCCGGCGAACGGAAGCGGTGCGCCGTCGATGTCATTCAGCTGGATCGTGACCGTGCGCTGGGTCACGCCGTCCGCGGGCAGCGCGTCGACCGAGTCCACGGTCGATTCGATTCCGTCGGCGCGGCCGACGCGGGCCGCTCGCCAGAAGTCGTACTTGTCCTGCAGCTGGAGGACCGGGTCCAGGGAGCTCGCGAGTCCGTTCGCTCCTGCGACGTTCTGCGCCAGGTAGTACTTCGCCGATGCGCAGCCGAAGATCGCGTTGCACCCGCCGTCGGGGTCTCCGATGCGCGCGACGATCAGGTACCCGACATGCGCCGACTTGGTGAAGCTCGCCGGAGGCGCGCCGCAGCCCGTGGGGTTGTTGTTCGAGCACGAGCACCGACCGTCACCGCCGAGCGCGCGTGCGGCTTCCATCGCCGCCATCAGGCGCTGGCCCATGTCGCCGTTCGTGTCGCGGAACGCGAGCTCGGCGGCATAGACGACGGAGTCGTCGGTGAGGACGTTGCCTTGGACCGCGTAGACGTAGTCGCCGACCGTGCCGGTAACTCCGGTCGCCGCCGCGCCCGCTCCGTTCCCCGTGAACGTCACCGGGCCACCGGTGAACGCGAGGAGTCCGTACTGGCGCGAGTTGAAGATCGGATCCGCGCTCAGGAGGTTCAGGATCTCGTCCGGCGTGAGGACGCCGCCCTGGAGCGCGCTCCAGATCGTCATGCGATTGACGGCACCGGTGTCGATCAGCGACTGGCACGCGGCCGCGCCCTTGCCTACGACGACGACCGGCGTTGCCGCGCGCAGGTTCAGCTGCTGGAGGCACGTCGCCGAGGCGACGCCGACCTCGCCGGTGCGCAGGTTGATCGTGACGATCGACCACGTCGCGTGCGCGGGGAGGACGAGCGAAACGAGGCCGAGAACGAAACACAGAAGCCGGCGGGGGATCGAGGGGCGCATGCCCCTAGCGTATCGGTTGCGCGCCGAGCCGGGGGCCGCGGGAATCGCTTTCCGGCGCGGACCGACGGTCAATCCGCGACGCGGAGCGCGACGAGCTTCGCGCCGCTGTTCACCGCCACGCCCTGCTGCACGTGAATGCGCTCGACCCGACCGGCGTGCGGGGCGCGAATCTCGTTCTGCATCTTCATCGCCTCGAGGATGAGCAGCGCTTGCCCCTCCTCGACCTCGTCGCCCTCCGCGACGAGCAACTCGACCACGACCCCGGGCATGACGCTCTTGATCTCACCGCCCTTCTTGCCGGACTCGCGCTCGGCTTGATGCGCCGCGCGCTCACGCTCGTCCTCGAGCTCGACCTCGTAGAGGCTGCCGGCGACGTTGACGAGCGCTTGCCTGTCATCGCCGTCGATCGAGACCGCGAAGCTCTTCGTGCCGAGGAACAACCCGACTTGGCCGAGCCGATCGACCTCCTCGAAGCGCGTCTCGATCTCGTTCCCGTCGAACAGGACGCGCAACACGCCGAGGCGCTCGATGAGCTCGACCTCGTGTTCCGCTCCGTTGACCGTGACGAAGTACTTCACGCGAGCGGTCCTCCCTGTGCGGCGGAGCGATGTGCCGCCCACGCATCGGCGCGATCGCGACCGCGCCGAGTCCAAGCGGTGCGATCGCCCTCTCGACCGACGAGGGAGCGGCGCCTCGCGTTCGTCCAGCGGTGCAGCGCGGCGGCGATCGCGGCGGCCTGGACCTCGGCGCCCGAGTGTCCCTTGATGTCGATCGACTCCAAAATGTGCGTGTCGAAGCGGCCTTCCTGGAAGCGCGGATCGTCGAGCACGGCGAGCGCGGCGGGCGCGCTCGTGCGCACGCCGCCGACGTTGAGCTCCTGCAGCGCGCGTCGCATGCGTACGATTGCGGCGTCACGACTACTGGCCCACACGATCACCTTGGCGAGCATCGGGTCGTAGTTGAGCCCGACCTCCATGCCGCGATAGAGCCCCGAGTCGATGCGCACGCCCGGGCCGCCGGGCCAGCGCAGGTTGCGAATCGTTCCCGTCGACGGAACGAAGCCGTTGCTCGGATCCTCGGCGTTGATGCGCACCTCGATCGCGTGTCCGCGTGGCGCGAGGCGGTCCTGGCGGTAGCCGAGCTCCTCGCCCGCCGCGACGCGCAGCTGGTCGCGGACGAGGTCGCAGCCGATGACGAGCTCGGTGACCGGGTGCTCGACCTGCAGGCGCGTGTTCATCTCCAGGAAGAAGAACTCGGGCTTGCCGTCGCGCTCTTCCCACAGGAACTCGACGGTGCCCGCGCCGACGTAACCCACCGCGCGTCCGGCCGCGAGCGCGACCTCGCCCATGCGCGCGCGCAGCTCGGCGTCGACGACGGGAGACGGCGCCTCTTCGATCAGCTTCTGATGCCGACGCTGCACGGTGCAGTCGCGCTCGCCGAGGTGCACGCCGTTGCCGTGCGTGTCGAACAGCACCTGGATCTCCACGTGCCGCGGCGTCTCGAGGTAGCGCTCGAGGTACAGCCGCCCATCGCCGAACGCGGCCTGCGCCTCGCCGGATGCGGTGCGGAACGCGCTCTTCATCTCGGACGGCTCGTGAACGATGCGGATCCCCTTGCCGCCGCCGCCGGCGGACGCCTTGAGCGCGACCGGATAGCCGATCCCCTTCGCGGCGGTGACCGCGGCTTCGGCGTCGTCGACGGGGTCGTTGAGGCCGGGCACGCACGGCACGCCCGCTTCCTCCATCAAACGCCGGCTCGTGATCTTGTCCCCCATCGACTCGATCGCCGACGGCGGCGGACCGATCCACGTCAGCCCGGCGGCGACGACGCGCCGCGCGAACTCCGCGTTCTCGGCCAGGAAACCGTAGCCCGGATGGATCGCTTCGGCGCCCGTGCGCTTGGCGGCATCGAGCACCTTGTCCATGTCGAGGTAGCTCTCGGAAGGCAGCGAGCCGCCGAGGCAAACCGCGTCGTCGGCGAGCCGCGTGTGCAGCGCCGTGCGGTCGAAGTCGGAGTACACGGCGACGGACTCGATGCCCATCTCGCGCGCGGTGCGCATGACGCGTATCGCGATCTCTCCGCGGTTGGCGATCAGGATTCGGCGAAACATCGGGGGGACTCCGGGATCGCTCAAAGCGGAATGTTGCCGTGCTTGCGCGTCGGACGCGCCTCGACCTTGGTCTTGAGCAGCTCGAGCGCGCGGATCAGAACGGGACGCGTCGTGCGCGCCTCGATCACGTCGTCGATGAAGCCGCGCTCGGCCGCCATGTACGGGTTGTTGAACGTCTCCTCGTACTCGGCCGTGCGCTGCGCCTCGACCGCCGCGGGATCGTCCGCGGCGCGGATCTCGTTGCGGTGAATGATGCGCGCCGCGCCGGCCGCACCCATGACGGCGATCTGCGCGTTCGGCCACGCGACGTTGAAGTCGGCGCGCACGTGCTTCGACGCCATGACGTCGTACGCGCCGCCGTACGCCTTGCGCGTGATGACGGTGAGCTTCGGCACCGTGGCCTCGCAGTACGCGTAGAGCAGCTTGGCGCCGTGCAGGATGATGCCGCCGTACTCCTGATCGGTTCCCGGGAGGAAACCGGGCACGTCCTCGAACGTGACGAGCGGGATGTTGAACGCGTCGCAGAAGCGAATGAAGCGCGCGCCCTTGATCGACGCCTTGATGTCGAGGCAGCCGGCGAGCACCGCCGGCTGGTTCGCGACGACGCCGACCACGTGCCCGCCGAGGCGCGCGAAGCCGACGAGGATGTTGCCGGCGTAGCCCGCGTGCACCTCGAAGAACGAGCCCTCGTCGACGACGAGCCCGATGACCTCGTGCATGTCGTACGGCTTGCTCGCGTCCTCGGGCACGACCGTGTCGAGGCGCTCGTCCTCGCGATCGCGCGGATCCTCGGTCGCGCGAAACGGCGCGCCCTCGGCGTTGTTGAGCGGCAAGTACGAGAACAGGCGCCGCATGAGCGAGAGGCACGCGCGGTCGTCGCTCGTCGTGAACGACGCGACGCCGGAGCGCGAGGCGTGCACCTCGGCGCCACCCAGATCCTCGGACGTCACCTCCTCGTGCGTCACCGTCTTGACCACATCGGGGCCGGTGATGTGCATGTACGAGGTGTTCTCGACCATCGCGATGAAGTCGGTGATCGCGGGGCTGTAGACCGCGCCGCCCGCGCACGGGCCGAGGATCGCCGAGAGCTGCGGCACGACGCCCGACGCCTGCGTGTTGCGCCAAAAGATCTCGGCGTACCCGCCGAGGCTCTTCACGCCCTCCTGGATGCGCGCGCCGCCCGAGTCGTTCAGGCCGATGATCGGCACGCCGACTTTGAGCGCGAGGTCCATCACCTTGCAGATCTTCTCGGCGTGCGTCTCGGACAGCGAGCCGCCGAACACGGTGAAGTCCTGGCTGTACAGATAGAACGGACGGCCGTCGATCAACGCGTGTCCCGTCACGACTCCGTCGCCCGGAATGCGCTGGTCCTTCATCCCGAAGTCGGAGCAGCGGTGCGCGACGAAGCGATCGATCTCGACGAACGAACCCTCGTCGACGAGCAGCTCGACGCGCTCGCGCGCGGTCAGCTTGCCCTTCGCGTGCTGCGCCTCAATCCGCTTTTCGCCGCCGCCGACGAGCGTCTCCTCGCGCTTTCGAAACAGGCGTTGGGTCGGGGTCTCGTGTTCGCTCATGTTCACTCGGGTTCCTGAACCAGCTCCGTCAGGACGCCACCTGTCGCGCTGGGGTGTACGAAGGCGATGCGCGTACCGTGCGCGCCCGGGCGGGGCGCCGTGTCGATCAGACGCACGCCGGCCGCGGCGAGGCGCGCGAGCGCGTCCTCGAGGTCGTCGACGCGATAGGCGAGATGATGCAAGCCGCCGCCACGCTTCGCGAGGAACTTCGAGACGGGCGACTCGGGCGACGCGGGTTGCACGAGCTCGACGCGCTGCTTCCCGGCGAAGCACACCAGGACGTCCACGTCCTGGTCGGCGACGTGCTCGACGTCCCCCGCTTCGAAGCCCAGCAGGTCGATGTACGTCTTGCGCGCCTCGTCGATGCTGGCGACGACGATCGCGACGTGGTGAAGATCCTTGACGATGCGTTCGAGTTCGGACATGGGCCCAGCGAATCGGTCAGAGCACTTCGGGTGCGCGGTACTTGCCGAACACGCCCTCGAGCACGCCGCACACCTCGCCGATCGTCGCGTACGCCTCGACGGCGGCGAGGATCGTGGGCATCACGTTGCGCGTCGACCTGGCGTCGTCACCGAGGGTGGCGAGCGCGGCTTCGACGGCCGCTCCGTCGCGCTCGGCGCGCACGCGCGCGAGGTCGTTCATCACCTCTTCGCGCGCGCCCTCGTCCGGCACGAACAGCTCGGGATCGGGTTCGTCCATCGTGTAGGCGTTCACGCCGACGACGACTTCCTCGTGACTCTCGACGCCGCGCTGCCACGCGAGCGCGCTCTCGTGGATCTGGCGCTGCATGAAGCCGGCCTCGATCGCCGCGACCGCGCCGCCCATCGCGTCGACCTTGGCGATCAGCTCGTTCGCGCGCGCCTCGAGCTCGTCCGTGAGCGCCTCGACGTAGTAGGAGCCCCCGAGGGGGTCGGCCGTGTGCGTCACCCCGGACTCCGAGGCGAGCACCTGCTGCGTCCTTAGCGCTAGCTTTGCCGAGTCCTCGGTCGGCAGCGCGAGCG
>JAJDEV010000156.1 GCA_029259605.1 Planctomycetota bacterium
GGTCGGGTGCCTCGGGGTGGCGCGGATCGATCGCAACGAAGCCGCTCAGGCGTCCGGCGGAGGCGCGCACCGCGCTCGCGACCGTCGGCGCCTCGTCGATCACGCTCGCGAACGTGACGGCGTGCCGGACGCCGAAGCGATCGAGTTCGGCCAACCACGTCTCGAGGTGCTCGGCCGTGTTCGCGCTCGGGATCTCGATGCCCGTACGGGCCGCGACAAAGTCGATGCGCTCGGCAGCGTCGCCGGGGAGCGGCGACTGCGCGGCGAGGGACTCGAAGAACGCGCGCGAGAAGAAGTGCGAGTGGAAGTCGACGAGTCCGGCCATTGTGGCGAGAGTCTACCCGCGGCGACGCGGAATCGACGCGCCGTCCGCGTCAAAAGCGCCCGCCTGTGCGCGGCGCGTCGCTACTCCGCGGCGAGGCCCGAGCCGCCGGCGACGTACGCGAACTCGGAACTCCAGTTGCGACCCGAACACCGGAAGAAGCCCTTGTTCTTGCGCGCGAAGTCGGCGCTCTCGAAGTTGCGCACGCCGAGCACGAAGAAGCGCTCGGTGCCGTCGCACGAGTACGTTCCGGCCTCGTACACGTGATAGCGGTAGTGATACGTCGCGTTGTTGATCGGGTCGGACGGCGTGTCCTCGAGGTAGCCCGACTCCTGCAGGACGGTGATGAAGTTCCCGTCGTGCGAGACATCCCAACCACCGAACAGCGCGTTCGCATTTGCGGCCGGAAACTCGCCCTTGTCCATGTAGTACTGCTCGACGGCGTTGCGGATCGTCTTGATGTCCGCGAGGCGTCGCGCGTCGCGCGCCGACTTCATGTGGTTGGTCACCCGCGGAACGAGGACCCCCGAGAGGATCGCGAGGACGGAGATGACGACGACGAGTTCGATCAGCGTGAAGCCGCGTTTGACGATTCTGCTCTGCATGATGGCTGCTCGTGACGCGACCCTCGTCCTGCATCGGACCGGTTTCGACGCATGGGAGGGGAGGCGCTGAGCGGAACCGCTATCGGAACGAGGCGCCCCGACGCTTGAGGCGATCTCGCGCTCCGGCCAGCCGGTGGTATGGGCAGTGTACGAGCGCTAGGCTGCGCCGGATGGAACGCTGGTCAATCGAGGTCGACAAGCAATACCTCTCCTTCTCCGTCGCGCACTTTCTGATCTTCCCGGACGGGTCGGCCGAGCGCCTTCACGGACACAACTACCGTGTGTACGTCGAGGTCGAGGCGCAGCTCTCGCGCTTCGGGCTCGTCATCGACTTCCAGCACATCAAGCCGATCGTGCGCGCGTTGTGCGACGAGTTGGACGAGCACTGGATCGTCCCGGGTGAGCACGCGGAGCTGCGCTACGAAGTGCTCGGCGACGGTGGCGTCGAGGTGCGCTATCGCGAGCGCGTCTACCGCGCACCGATCGAGGACGTGCTGGTCCTTCCGATCAACAACACGAGCGCCGAGAACTTCGCGTCCTACCTCGGGCGCGAGCTGCGTCGACGCCTCGAGGCCGAGTTCGAGGAGTTGGCGCTGCACCGCATGCGCGTGGCGGTCGAGGAGACGCCGGGCCAGCGCGGAGTCTATTTGTTCGAGCCGCAGTGAGCCGTGGGTAGGCGTCTGCAACACGCCTGCGCGTGGCTCGGATTCGTCGGGCTGCTCTTCCTCCATGTCGACGCTTGGCGCGCGCCGTCCGACACGTTTCGTTTCGGGTGGCTTCCCGACGAGCTCGGCTATCGACTCGTTTGGGTCCTGCTCGCGTGGCTCTACCTCCTGTTCGTGTGCGGTGTGATCTGGCCGCGTGAGTCAAGGCGCGGAGGACGCGAGTGACGGCGCTGCAGCAGGTGGCGCTGCTCGTCGCGATCTACTTCGTCGTCGTCGGCGCGATCGGCGTAGTCGCGAGCCGGCGCTCGGCGCGTTCGCCGGAAGAGTACTTCCTCGCGGGCCGCGGGCTCGGCACGGTCGTCCTGTTCATGGCGCTGTTCGGAACGAACTGCACGTCGTTCGTCCTGATCGGCATCCCGGGCAAGGCGTACGACCTCGGCGTCGGCGTGTTCGGACTCAACGCCGCGATCGTCGCGCTCGGCGTCCCGTTGTCGTTCTGGTTGATCGGCTCGCCGGCGCGGACGATGGCGATGCGTCTCAGCGCGTTGACGCCCGCGGAACTCTACAGCAAGCGGCTCGGGTCGCGGCGCGTCGGCTTCCTCCTGTTCGCGTTCTTCACCGCCTACACGATTCCGTACATGGTGCAGGGGGTGAAGGGCGCGTCGCTCGTGCTCTCGCAGGCGAGCGACGGGGCGCTCAGTCCGGGATGGGCCGGGTTCGGAGTGCTGTTCGTCGTGCTGCTCTACACGTCGCTCGGCGGCATGCGTGGAACGGCTTGGACGAACGTGTTCCAGGGCGCGCTCTTCATGCTGTTCATGGCGTTCGCGTTCGTCTTCATGGCGCGCTCGCTCGGCGGATTCGCGGCAGCGATGCAAGGCGCCGCGGATGTCGACCCCGCGCTGCTCGAGCTCGACCGCACGCGCGGGCTCTTCGAACCCCGCAAGTGGGCGTCGTGGGGGCTCGTCATCGCGACGACCGTCATCGCCTTCCCGCACATGTTCGCGCGGCTCATGGCGGCGGGGAGCGACGAGATCCTGCGGAAGGTGTGCCGCGTCTATCCGATCGCGCTCGTGGTGCTCTGGGTGCCAGCGGTGTTGATCGGCGTGTGGGGGCGCGGCGCGTTTCCCGACCTAGGCGCGGATGCGGATCGTGTGTTCCAGCTGATGGTCGCCGAACACATGCCGCCGGCGCTCGCCGCGTTCGGCTTCCTCGCGGTGTTGGCCGCCGTGATGTCCACGCTCGACGCGCAGATCCTGACGCTGTCGTCGATGCTGCTCCGCGACGTGCTCGAGCCGCTCGGTCGCGAGCTCGATCCCCGCACGGAGGTCGCCGTGGGGCGTGGCTTCGCGTGGGTGATCGCGGCCGTCGTGTTCGGACTGTCGCTCGTGTGGGGCGAGTCCGTGTTCGACATCTCGCGCAAGTCGTTCGAGGGGTACACGACGCTCGTCCCGACGCTGTTCCTCGCCCTGCGCTGGCGGCGCTTCTCGGCGGGGGGCGCGTTCGCCTCGCTCGTGACGGGCAACGCGATCCTCGCCTGCGGATGGACGCTCGGGGCGCGCTTCCCGAGCTTCGGCTTCCTCCCGGTCTTCTGGGCCTTCGTCGGCGCGACGCTCGCGGCGTGGTTCGGCAGCATCTTGACGCCTCCCGCCGACGAAGCCGCAGTGGCGCGCGCGTTCGGCGACGGCTGAATGGCTAGTCGTTCTCGTCGTCGAGGAAGTAGTTGAAGCGCACCGACTCCTCGCCGTGCAGGAGCTCGCTCGCGTGGGCCGGATTCTTCGCGTTGAAGAGCTGGGCCTGGAAGGCGGAGTCCAGGCCGATCGTCTGCGCGAGCGCGGCGAGCACCTGGATGTGTCGGTCGCGCTGTTCCTTCGACGTGCCGAGCAGCACCATGCAGTGAACGCGATGGTGGTCGGGCGTCTCGAAGTCGAGACCTTCACGGGAGAGCGCCATGACGCCGACCATCGCTTGCCCCGACGGAAGGATCCCGTGCGGGACGGCGAGCCCACCCGGTAGGCACGTCGATGCCTGGCTCTCGCGCTGCAGAACGGACTCGAGAATCGCCTGGCGATCGACGTCGTGCAGGTGGTGCGACGAGATCAGCAGGTCGACGAGCTTCTCGATCGCGTCGTGCTTCGACCCCGCGCGGAAGTCGGTGACGATGTTCTCCTCCTGGAGAAAGTCGATCAGGCGCGTGCGGTCCATGTTCGCCTCGCCCGAGCGCTGGAGCGCGATGCGCAGCGCCAACGGGCCGAAGATCTCGTTGGCCGTGACGACGGTCAGCACGACCGCGCTGAACAACGTCGCGATGTGAGCGAACGCGGGATCGTCCTGTACCAGGATGACGAGCGCGACGGCGACGCCGGCCTGGGGCATGAGCGCGAGCCCGAGATAGCGTCGAACGTTGTCCGTCGCGTGCGCGATGCGCATGGCCCAGTTGGCCGCCAGGATCTTGCCGCTGATGCGCGCGGAGAAGAGCAGCGCCGCCAACACGCCCGCGACCGCCACGTTGTCGAACGACAGGTGCATCCCGGCGAGCGTGAAGAACACCGCGAGGATCGCCGGCTGGAAGTCCTCGAAGATCGTGTCGACCAACTTCTCGCGCGTGCGCGTGATGTTCGTCTGGACGAAGCCGAGGAACAGGCACGCGAGCAGCGGCGAAACCTCGAAGTACGACGCCGTTCCCGACGTGAGCACGAGCGAGAGCACGGCGGCGGTCGCGATGCGATCGGGCTGGACGACGTAGCGCGCGACGCCCTCCATGGCGACCGCGAGAACGCCGCCGATGGCGATGGCCGACAGGAGCTGCCGCGCCGGATCGGCGAGCGCATCCATCCAGTCCTGCGTCCCGGGGTCGATCCGTGCGAAGGCGCGCGCGACCTCGAAGAGGAAGATGCACGCCATGTTGTTCAGCGCGACCGCCGCGATGAGCGTCTTGACGAAGACTCCCTTCGCGTGCGCCTCGCCGACGACGGCGACGACGGTTGCCGGTGCGGTGGCGATCGCGCACGTCCCCATGAGCGTGGCCAGTGTCCACGTCGCGCCGCCGATGAAGTGCAGCGCGCCGATGACGAGCAACGGCGTGAGCGTCGCCTCGAGCAGCAGCAGATAGAACAGCCGCTTGCCGGCGTTGCGGAGCCGACGCATGTTCAGGTGTGCGCCGACCGTGACCGCCATCAGGCCGAGCGCGAAGTGCGTCAGCGGCTGGAGCGCGTGGAGCGGCTCGTCGCCGAACAGGTCGAAGCCGACCTTCCCGATCGCCATTCCGGCCAGGATCTGGCCCGTGATGCGCGGCAGATGGACGCGTTTGACGATCGCCCCGGAGCCGAGCCCGACGAGCAGGACGATGGCCAGGGTGAGGAGCGGACCGGACGCGTGCAGGCCTTCGGCGACGAGGATAGGCATCGAAGTGGGAGCCGCGACTCCCGCCGCGATCCTATCGACTCGTCCGGCCGTTTTCTTCAACTCGCGGTCGAACGCCGTGTGATGCGTAGGCGCGCTCGGACGCGTCTCTTAGAATCTGCGCCGCGTTTCAGCGACGAACCGCCCATGACACTCCCGCGCGTAAAGACGAGATCCCACGCGGCCGCTCCGAGCGAGTCCGCCCGCAGGAGTGTGCACGTCGTGACCTTCGGCTGTCAGATGAACAAGTACGACTCGCTCCTCGTCGAGGGGCGTTTCGTGACCAGCGGCTACGACCTGACGGATCGCATGGAGGACGCGGACGTCATCCTGTTCAACACGTGCAGCGTCCGCGACCACGCGGAAGAGCGCGTGTACTCGTGGGTCGGCGCGCTTCGCAAGGCGAAAGAGGAACGACCCGACCTGGTCATCGGTGTCATGGGGTGCATGGCACAGCGCGCCGAAGAGGAGATCTTCCAACGCGCGACGCACGTCGACCTGGTGTGCGGAACACGTCAGCTCCAGAACCTTCCGTCCCTGGTGGACGAGGTGTTCGAGCGGCGCCGATGTGCGCAGGATCCGACGGCGATCGAGGGAGTGCTCGGAACCGACATGGAGGGCCGCGTGCGCGTCGATCGACGCGGCGAGCCGTATGCCGGCGGACTCGTCGGGCACTTGGCCGTCATGCGCGGTTGCGATCTGAACTGCACCTACTGCGTCGTCCCGACGACGCGCGGACGCGTTCAGAGCCACCCGATCGACGACCTGTTGATCGAAGCGCGTTGGATGGTCGATGGCGGCGCGCGCGTCGTTTCGCTGCTCGGCCAGACCGTGAACTCCTACGGCGAGGATCTGCCCAAGCCCGCACCCTGCGAGCCGCGCTTCTCGGGGCGCCAAGGGCGTGCGAGCCTCGCGGACCTGCTGCGCCGCTTGCAGGACGTCGAAGGGCTCGAGCGCATCCGCCTCATCACGCTGCATCCGTCGTACGTGACGCAGGCGCTCGCCGAGGCGATTCGCGACTGCGACAAGCTCGATCGCTTCCTGCCGCTTCCGGCGCAGTCCGGTTCGGACGAGCAGCTCAAGCGCATGAAGCGTGGCTACACGACCGACCTCTACCGCGCGCGTGTCGACCTGCTCCGCGCCGAAGTGCCCGACATCGAGCTCGGCTCGGACTGGATCGTCGGTTTCCCCGGCGAGACGGACGACGACTTCGAAGCCTCGCTCGCGTTCCTGCACGAGATCGAGTTCGTTCAGAACTACGTCTTCCAGTATTCACCGCGCCCCGGGACGCGCGCACACGGGTACGCGGACGACGTCGCGCTAGCGGTCAAGAAGGAGCGCAACCAGCGACTGCTCGCCGCTTCGGAACGCACGGCCCTCCGCCGTCACGAGCGCTTCATCGGCGCCGACGTCGACGTCTTCGTCGAGTCCGAGTCGCCCAAGCACCCCGGCCGCCTGCGCGGCCGCTCGCGACACAACATCCCGGTCAGCTTCGACGGGCCGGCCGCGCTCATCGGCGCGACCGCGCAGGTTCGCGTGGGGGAAGCGTCGGCTTACGGGCTGACGGGCGTGCGCTGCTCCGAGGATTGAGCGCCGTCCTCCACTGCGACTCGGCCTCCGAAAGCCCCGCCGCATCCACCGCTTCGCCTACGCTTCCGGAGACCGACCCGGAGCGGATGTCGACGCTCTACGCGCGAAGCACTTTCGCCACAGCCTCCTCGCCCGGATGATTCCTGAGGCTTTGCCGAGATCGACGCAGCTGCGCGCCATCTCAGCACTTCCCTCCCTCACCGGGTTCGACAACCCGTCAAGGTCGCCTCCACGCGCTTCGGTCGCGGAGC
>JAJDEV010000157.1 GCA_029259605.1 Planctomycetota bacterium
TTGCGGGCGTTGGCCCCGGAGGCGACCTTGTCAGGTCGTCGAGGACGCCGACGTTCGCAAAGTGCCGGCAGGGGCCGAGAGACCGGCGTAGCCGGTCGATTGCAGCTTTTGGCGTGCATGCTCATGAATGATCCGGGCTAGGAAGCGACGAGTTCGGTTCCGACGCGCAACGCATCCGCGGGCGACACCGCCCATCCGTCCGCGCCGATCTCGCGCGCACGCCCGGGCAGCTGCGCGAACGCCGGGCCACCGATCAGAATCGGGGCCGTCGCGCCGGGCTGGCGAAGGATCTCGACGGTCGCGGCAACGGACTCGCGCTGGGTGTTCGGCGTCGCGCCGAGCACGATCAGGTCGGGCGCGAACGTCTCGACCGCGCGCGCGAGATCGGTGGCGGGCGTGTTCGCTCCGAAGCAGATCGTCCTCCAACCGTCGAGCTCGAACACGAGCGCGACGAGGCGCAGTCCGAGGTCGTGGGCGTCTCCCTCGGCCATCGCGAGGACAACGGTGCGCCCGTTGTCGTCCGCGCGCGGAGCCGTGAGCGCGACACGATCGAGGAGTCGTCCGGTCGTATGCGTCGCGAAGTGCTCCTCGGCGACGCTGATCTCGTCGGAGTGCCACAGCTGCCCCACGCGCCGCAGCGCGCTCGGAACGACATCGTTGAGGACGTCGGCGACCGTCAGCTCGTTTCGGTCGAGGCGCGAGACGACGTCCTCGAGCGCCGCACGCATGTCGCCGGCGCGAATGCGCGCGACGTACGCATCGACGGCTTCGCGAACGGCGCCGTCGACCGGGTCGGAGCCGCGCGTCTCGGTCGATTCGCCGGCGAGCACGTCGCGACCGCGCTGCAAGAAGTCGCGCAGCCCGCCGAACGCCTCATCGGGCAGGGACGTCTCGAGGACGCCGGACAGTCGCGTGAACGCCGCCCGAAACGCCTCGCCGTCCAATCGCCGCGCGACGAACGCGTCGCGCGTCCAGCCGATGCGCTCGCCGAACGAAGCGGGTCCGCCGTCCTCCACTGCGGCCGCGAGCTCGAGGACGATGCCCTCGACGTGCGCCTTCCACGCGTCGAACCCGCCTTCGAGCGTCGCGGAGCCGTCGGGGTCGGCGAGTTCCGAGGCGGTCATGCCCGCGATCCCGCTCGCGCTCGCCCGCAGCAGCGTTGCCGTGAATTCCTTGTTCTTCATCGCGCCACACGTCGCCCGAGCGGACGCGTTGTATTGTGCCTCGGCGCTCTCGGCCGGACGAGGATCCGACGGAGTTCCTTGCCACGCGCGCACCCGCCATGACCCGCAGCATCACGCCCGATGAACTCGCCGAGCGACTCGCCAGCGGCGACGAGCTCGTCGTGATCGACGTCTTGCCCCGCGTCCGTTTCGAGCGGGAGCACCTGCCGCGCGCGCAGCACGCCTCGCTCTACGACGACGACTTCCTCGAGCGCGTCGAGGCGCTCGTCGACGATCCCTCGACCGAGATCGTCGTCTACTGCGGCAGCACCGGATGCAACGCCTCCGCGAAGGCCGCGCAACGGTTGCGGGAGGCGGGGTACGGGCACGTGCTCGACCTCGAAGGCGGCTTGCGCGCTTGGGCGGACGCCGGACTTCCCGTGCGAGGGCGTAAGCCGCGGCGCTGAGGGCCGATTCGCGGTGCGCGCCGCTATCATCGCGACGCTCGCATCACGCCCCGCTCTCCCCAACCGCGAACGACGCATGAAACGCAGCGCGCTGCTCTGGCTCTGGATTCCGCTCTCGCTCTCGTGCGCTTCGTCGACCGCGAGCGACGACCCGGCGTGGATTCCGCTCTTCGACGGCGAAAGCCTCGAGGGCTGGACGCCGAAGTTCACCGGGTACGAAGTCGGCGAGAACGTGCACGACACGTTCCGCGTCGCGGACGGCGTGTTGCGCGTCGACTATTCGAACTGGGACGCGTTCGACGGCGAGTTCGGGCATCTGTTCTACGAGCGCGAGTTCTCGAGCTATCGCCTGCGCGTCGAATACCGTTTCATCGGCGAGCAGGTTCCGGGCGGACCGGGCTGGGCGTATCGCAACAACGGAGTGATGGTCCACGGGCAAACGCCCGAGAGCATGGGCAAGGACCAGGAGTTTCCCGTTTCGATCGAGGTGCAGCTGCTGGGCGGCAACGGAACGGACGCGCGCCACACCGGCAACCTGTGCACGCCGGGGACGAACGTCGTGATCGACGGCGTACTCGTGACGCGCCACTGCACCGACTCGAACTCGAAGACCTACCACGGCGACCGATGGGTCGCGGCCGAGATCGAAGTACGGGGCGGCGAGTCGATCCGTCACTTCATCGAGGGCGAGCTCGTGCTCGAGTACGCCGCGCCCCAGCTCGACGACCGCGATGCCGACGCGCAGCGCCTGATCGGACCCGCAGGCAAGCTCCTCACGCGGGGCACGATCTCGATCCAGGCCGAGAGCCATCCGTGCGAGTTCCGTCGCATCGAACTGCTCGTGCTCGAGGATTGAGGCCCGCGGCGGTTGGCGCACCCCGCTCGTTCGGTCACAATCTCGGCCCTTCGCTCCGTCCACCCGGCCCCCAAAGACACCCCCCAAGCCCCCAAACGAGATCCATGACCTCCCAAGAGCAGCTCAAGAAAGTCGCGAACGCCGACGGCTTCATCGCCGCGCTCGACCAGAGCGGCGGCAGCACCCCCAAGGCCCTCGCCAACTACGGTGTCGCGGAGAGCGAGTATTCCGGCGACGACGCGATGTACGCGAAGGTGCACGAGATGCGCACGCGCATCATCACGAGCCCGGCGTTCAACGGCGAGCGCATCCTCGGCGCGATCCTGTTCGAGAACACGATGGACCGCGAGATCGAGGGCAAGGGAACGGCCGCGTTCCTCTGGGAGAACAAGCAGGTCGTTCCGTTCCTCAAGGTCGACAAAGGCCTCGCGGACGTCGTCAACGACGCGCAGATCATGAAGCCGATGCCGGACCTCGACGCGCTGCTCGCGCGCGGCAAGGCGAAGGGCATCTTCGGCACGAAGATGCGCTCGGTCATCAAGGACGCGAACGAGGCCGGCGTGCGCGCCGTCGTCGAGCAGCAGTTCGAGATCGGTCGCCGCATCGTCGCCGCCGGACTCGTTCCGATCATCGAGCCCGAGGTCGACATCCACAGCCCGAACAAGGCCAAGGCCGAGACGCTGCTCAAGGCCGCGATGCTGACCGAGCTGAACAAGCTCGGCCCCGACGAGAAGGTCATGCTCAAGCTGACGCTTCCCGAGGTGGACAACTTCTACAAGGAGTGCATCGACCACCCGAACGTCGTGCGCGTCGTCGCGCTCTCCGGCGGCTACTCGCGCGAGGAGGCCAACGCGCGCCTCACGCGCAACAACGGCATGGTCGCGAGCTTCTCGCGCGCGCTCAGTGAGGGCCTGTCCGCCCAGCAGTCCGATGACGAGTTCAACACGATGATCGACAACTCGATCCAGACCATCTTCGAGGCGTCGAAGACCTAGCCCGGATCATTCATGAGGCTTTGCCGAGATCGACGCAGCTGCGCGCCATATCAACGCTTCCCTTCCTCACCGGGTTCGACGACCCGTCAAGGTCGCCTCCACGCGCTTCGGTCGCGTAGCGCTGATCTGACGCACATCCGAGTCGATCTCGGCAAAGCCTCATGAATAACCCGGGCTAGCAGCCCGTGGTGAAACTCACGCCACCCTCGAACGGCGCTGGCGTGAGTTTCGCCACGGGCTGCTAGGTCGAACTCGACCACCTGGGTCGTTCCGTGGCGGGAGTTTCGGACGGAAGGGTGTCCATCGCCCCTCACCCCGGGGCTATCCCCGACATGAACTCCCTCACGGCCTTCGCGTTGCTCCTCACGCCGCCCGCCCAGGCGGACGTTCCCCAGACCACGATCCGCATGCAGGCCGCGCCGCTCGAAGTCGGGGCGCCGCTCGAGCTCGTCGTGCGCATCGACGGGATGGACCCGCGCTGGCTCGCCGATCGGACCGCCGTCCAGGTCGAGCGTCCGATTCTGCAGATCGACGCTCCCGACGGCGTCGAGTTGATCGGCGCACCGATCGCCGAGCGCGTCATGCCGATCGACTTCGAGACGAACTACCTGCGCTTGCCCTACGGACGCAAGCTCGTCGCCGCGCGCACGCCCATCGCGTTCGAGCTGACCGAAGCGCCCGCGCCCGACGCGCGCATCGCGTTCAACCTCGTGTACTGGCTCGACAACGACGACGCCGAGAAGGCGCGCTTCGTGCGGCAACGCTTCGAGCTCGCGCTCGTGCCCGGCGCCGAGGCGACGCCTGCGGATGCGTCGGTGACGAACTGGGGTGGACACGGGACGCTCAACGTCGGCGACACCGTCGACCTCACGCTCCCCTCGCACGACGGCTTCGACATCGAGCTCGACGAGTTCCGCGGCGGCCCCGTGTTGATCGTGACCTACCGCGCGCACTGGTGAAGCGTGTGCGCGACGCAGTTCGGCGAACTGCGAAGGAACTACGAAACGATCGAGGCGAGCGGGCTCTCGATCATCGGGCTCGCACTCGAGGAGACGAGCGCGGCCGACACGAAGAAGTTCGTCCCGAGCATGGGTGGCGAGCCGCCCTTCCCGCTGGTGTCCGACGTCGAGCGCGTGCAAACGAAGGGCTTCGAGCAGACGACCTCGTACCTGATCGACGCGGACGGCGTCGTGCGCCAGGTCTATCCGATGCTGACCTACGCGCGCGGCTCGATGCGAGCGATGCTGCGCGACGTCGAGCGCGTGTTGGCCGATGGCTAGCCCGGGTCATTCATGCGGCTTCACCGACATCGACGCCGCTGCGCGCGATATCAACGCTTCCCGTTTTCACCGGGCTCGACGACCCGTCAAGGTCGCCTCGCGCGCTTCGATCGCGAAACGCTGATTTGACGCACATCCGCGTCAATCTCGGCAAAGCCTCATGACTAACCCGGGCTAGCGTTCCGCGCGCTTGGGCTCCGGGCCGATCACGGTCTCGACCGTGTTCGCCTCGAGGTCGATGCGGCGCACGCATCCGCCGAGCGCGTCGACGACGACGAAGCGGCCCGCGGAGTCGACGACGAAGCCGGCGAGGCGACCGAGGTTCGTTTCCAGCGGCGCGTGACCGTCTCCGCGCGGCGCTTCGGGATCGGTCGTGCCGGCGAGCACGCGCACGACGCCGGCGGCGAGGTCGAGGCGCAGAACGCGCGCGTTGACGTACTCGGTGAAGATCACGTCGCCGTTCGCGAGTTCGTGGATCTCCCCGAAGAAGCCGAAGGGCGCTTCGGCGAGCGGTTGTCCATCGAACGCGACGCCCACGTCGCCGACTCCGGCGAGCGTCGACACGATGCCGCTCTCGCGCTCGATGGCACGGATGCGGTTGTTGTACGAGTCGCCCACCAGGAAGCCACCGCCACGGCGTGGCAGAACGACGTGCGGGCGCGCGAACGAGGCGTCGAGCGCGTGCGATCCGTCGCCGAAGTCGCCGCGCTCGCCGCTTCCGGCGAAGGTCTCGATCGCTCCCGACGCGAGCTCGATGCGGCGGCAGCGATGGCTGTCCGTGTCCGTGAAGTAGAGGTACCCGTCGCTCGCCGCGCGCACGTAGTACGGACCACACAACGTCGATTGCGTCGCCGGCTCGTCGTCCCACGACACACCGCGCTCGCCCGTCCCCGCGATCGTCGTGATGATCCCCGTGTCCGGATCGACGCGGCGAATCCGCTCGTTGCCTCGATCGGCGATGTAGAGGACGCCGTCGTCGTCCGTGGCGATGCTGTCGGGTGCGCGCAGCGCGGCGTCCGTCGCCGGACCGCCGTCGCCCGAGTCGCCGGCAACGCCGGTGCCCGCGACACTCGTCACGCGACCGGTCGAGAGATCGAAGCGCCGCACGCGGTGCCCCTCGCGCTCCGAAACGTAGAACGAGCCGTCACGCGCGAGGGCAAGGCCGAGCGGAACACCGAGCGTGACATCGCGCGCGCCGAGTTCGAGTTCCTGCGGACCGGCGCAGACAGCGATGAGAAGCAGGGTCGAGAGCATGGGAACCTCCGCTCACATTCTCGCCCGGCGCGCGTCGAGGCGAGCGTGAGAAGCTCGTTCGGGCGCGGTGTCGTCCGCGTCGCTCAGACGCCGAACTGACGCAGGTGGTGATCGAGGTGCTTCCACATCAACCGATCCCACGCCGTCCCGTCCATCGGACCGAAGAACGGATGCGTCTTGCTCGGTGGGCCCGCGGCCACGAACGCGCGTACCTCGTCGGCGAGCCCCGCGCGCTCGTTCTCGAACTCGCGCGCGTCCGCGACGCGGAACTTCGGATCGGTCGGGCTGTTCTGATTGAACGGCTGATCGCTGTCGATGAACTTGCGTTTGGCCATGCGCCCGAACACGAAGCCGATCAAGCCGCGCTTCAGCTCGAGCTTCCCGAGCGCGACGTGCAACGGCTTGCGGCAGTGGGCGATCATCTGCGCCACGTTCATCTTGCCCCACTGCGCTTCGGACTCGGGCGTGAGCGCGTCGATTCGCTGCAGGACGCGTTCGTGATCGGCGATGAGTGAAATCATGGGAAGTTAGGCGTGTGGTTCTTCGCGGATGAAGGTGCCCGACTCGGTGTCCTTGCGCACGCCGGGGAACGCGAGCAGCTTGTTGTGGATCGCGACGTAGACGCCGGGCTTGGCGAGTTGGACGGCGAGCAGCGCTTCGGTGAGGTTTTGCAACGCGTCGGTCGTGCGCATCACGTACGGACGCATCGCGCCGGTCAACACGATCGGCACGCGCGGCTTCGGTTCCAGCTCGTAGATGCGGTGGCCCGAAACCGCCAGGCGGTCCGTGCCGTGCACGACCACGACACCGTCCGCATCTCCCGCGCACTCGAGCGCCTTCTCGGCGATGCGCTGATGATCGCCGGGCGTCATTTCGAGGCTGTCCTTGTTCATCAGGTTCACCCTCTCGATCGCGACGCCACCGAGCTGCAGGCTGCCGAGCATGACCTGAAGCACGCTGACCTTGTTCGACAGCACGCCTTCGAGCTCGTCGTACGTCTTCTCGATCGTGCCCCCGGTCGAGATGAGCGCGACCCGGAACGAGGGCCGTTTCCAATTGCCGTCCGCCATCGCGAAATCATAGCGCAGCGCCCCCTGCACGGGTCCACGCGGCGCAACGCAAGGGCGCGGTCAAGAAGCGCGCGAGCCCTTTCCGGTTAGCGCTCGATCCGTCATTCTCGGGCGATGAAACTCTCGAAACTCCCCTTCCTTTCCCTCGTTCCGTTCGTCGTCGCCTCGTGCGCGTCGCTCGGTTCCCCCGATTCCACGCGCGACGTCGTCTACGTCGCCGAAGCGTCCGGCGGTGCTTGAAGCGCGGGAGCCAAGGCCCGTGCGGCCATGGAATCGCTCGACGAAGTCACCGAATTGCGCATGAGCGGCGCACGCGCCGTCTTCCAAGTGAAGCGCGGTGAGACGCTCGAACCCAAGGAGATCCGCGAGGCGTTCGCGGACAAGGGCATGAAGCTCGAGAAGTTCGAGCCGATCGAACTCGCGCCCGCCAAGTCGGTCTACCACGTCAACGCCGCGGTCACATGAGCGAACACCGCCGGTGAGGTCCGTGCGACCTTGATGCAGAAGACCGGTGCGATCGACGTCTACTTCGAAGACACGATCGAGATCCTCATGCCTACGGAAGAAGCCCCCGACGACGAAGTCGTGGCGGCGGTGCTCGCGGCGAAGGAGATCAAGTACTCCTCGATCGAGCGCGGCGCGTTCTAGTGAGCGCACTTCGGGCGAGCGCGGTCTCGGTCTTCGGGATCGCGCTCGTCTGCGCTTGCGCATCGGCGCCGCCCGCGTCGATGCGCACGGCGCGCTTCGAGCCCGTGGAAGACACGGGTTCGACCGCGAGCCTGCGCGGCCTGTGCGTCGTCGATCGCGACGTCGTGTGGGCGAGCGGAACGAACGGCGCCGTACTCCGTAGCGTCGACGGCGGAGCCTCCTGGACGAACGTCCACCCGGAGTCCGAGATGGACTTCCGCGACGTCGAGTCCTTCGACGCCGACGTCGCCTTCGTGATGAGCATCACGAAGCCCGCGGCCATCCTGCGCACGTTCGACGGCGGCGCGACCTGGGACGAGGTCTACCGCAGCCCGAACCCCGACGCGTTCTTCGACTCGCTCGCCTTCTTCGACCGCGAGCGAGGTTGCGTGTTCGGCGACCCGATGGACGGCGCGTTCGTCGTGCTCCGCACCGCGGACGGCGGCGACACCTGGCAACGCGTGCCCGCTGCGGACCTGCCGACGCCGTGTGAAGGCGAGGCCGCGTTCGCCGCGAGCGGCACCTGCATCGCGACTGTCGGCGCAGCGCACGCGTGGATCGGAACCGGCGGCCTCGCGAGTCGCGTGCTCGTCTCGGGCGACGGCGGCGCCACCTGGAGCGCTGCGGCGACGCCGATGCAGGTGCCCGCACCCGCGAGCGGACCGACCGAACCGGACACCGCTCCGAGCCCGACGCAGGGCATCTACTCGGTCGCGTTCCGCGACGAGCGCCACGGCGTCGTCGTGGGCGGAGACTTCACGCGTCCCGAGGTCGGCGACCGCAACGCCGCGATCACGCGCGACGGCGGGCGCACCTGGGTCTCGGCTGTCGAACGCCCGCACGGCTATCGCTCCGCGGTCGCGTGGGTGCCCGACCGCGAGAACACGCTCGTCGCAGTCGGTCGCGCCGGCGCCGACTACTCCGAGGATGGCGGGCGCACCTGGAGCGCCCTCGGCAAGCTCGGCTTCTACGCTATCGACTTCGCGCCCGGAGTCGATGGCTCGCACCCGGTCGGGTGGGCGGTCGGAGCGAACGGCCGCATCGCGCGCCTCGCCTTTCGCTAGGGAACAGCGTCGAGCGCTAGCCCGGGTTATTCATGAGGCTTTCAGGCGACCTTGACGGGTCGTCGAGCCCGATGAGGACGGGGAGCGTTGATAAGGCGCGCAGCCGCGTCGAGCTCGGTGAAGCCTCATGGATGATCCGGGCTGCCGGTCCGCCCTATCATGCCGCGATGCCCGTCGCCCCTAGAGCCTTCGTCGTCGCCGCGCTCGTCGTGCTCACCGGATGCGCGGCGGAGACGGAGCGCAACGACCGCACGAACGTTCTGCTCGTGACGCTCGACACGACGCGCGCGGATCGCCTGGGCGCGTACGGCTACGAGCAGGCCCACACGCCGGCGCTCGACGCGCTGGCGAACGAGGGCGTCGTGTTCGACGCCGCGTACTCCCCCGCGCCGATGACGCTCGCCGCGCACGCGACGATGATGACCGGGTTGCTTCCTCCCGAGCACGGCGCGCGCGTCAACGGCATCCACCGGCTCGCGGAGGGCGTGCCGACGCTCGGCGAGTGGCTGCAAGCGGACGGCTATCGCACGGGCGCCTTCGTCGCCGCGTTCGTGCTCGACGCGAAGTTCGGTTTGGCGCGCGGCTTCGACCACTACGACGACGACCTGACGCTGGCGTACGAGCAAGAGATCGAAGAGCAACTGTCGAGCTATCGCCCCGGCAACCTCGTCGTCGACGCGACGCTCGCGTGGTTGGGCGAAGCCGTCGACGGGGCTCCGTTCTTCGCCTGGGTGCACCTCTACGACGCGCACTATCCGTGGCATCCGCACGGCGACGGCACGGCGCATCCGAACGCCCCGACCGGCTCGTACGACGGCGAGATCACCTTCGCCGACGGGCAAGTCGGGCGGCTCGTCGCATACCTCGACGCGCACGGTTTGCGCGAGAACACGCTCGTCATGGTCGTCGCCGACCACGGCGAAGGGCTCGGCGACCACCATGAGATCGAGCACGCCTACCTGCTCGACGAAGAAGTGCTACGCGTGCCGTGGATCGTCCGTGGTCCCGGTGTGAAGCGCGGGCACCGCGTGGATGCGCTCGTCACGCTCGAGGACTTGCAGCCGACGCTGCTCGACTTGCTCGGGATCGACGGTTCGATCACGCGCGGCCGCAGTCTGGCGCCGGCGTTGCGCGGCGCGCCGATCGTCGCCGGTGTGAGCTACGCCGAGACCGAGCTGCCGTGGACGGCCTACCGCTGGGCGCCGCAGTACAGCCTGACCACCGAGGCGTGGAAGTACGTGCGCACGCCGCGCACCGAGCTGTACGACCGCGCGCGCGATCGCGCGGAGTACGCCAACTTGGCGGAGACCAAGCGCGACGTCGTCGAACGGCTCGACGCGCAGCTCACGGCGCTCGAGCAGACGTTCGTCGTGCGCGAAAGCGAGCTCGCGACGGTTTCGAACGAGGAGCTCGAACAGCTCGCGGCGCTCGGCTACGCGGCCGGCAGTGCGGCGCAACTGCCCGACGCACGCGCCGACCTCGCGGACGTCAAGCAGCGCCTCGCGACGAAGGACCTCGCCACGAAGCTGCGCCAGGGTGTCGCGCTGGAGCTCGTGACGCCGGTCGAGCGCATCGAGCTGGCGCAGCGCATCGTCACGGAGAGTCCCGAGACACCAGCGTTCCACAACATGCTCGGCGAAGCGTTCGTCGCGGCGAACCTGCTGCGCGAAGCGATCCCGAGTTTCGAGCAGGCGCTCGAGCTCGCGCCGACGGACGCGGGCTTGCACTACTCGCTCGGCGACACGTTGCAGCTTGTGGAGCGCACCGACGAAGCGCGCGTCCACCTCGAGATGGCGCTCGAGCTCGAGCCGGACATGGCCGCGGCGCACGTCGGCATGGGAAACGTGCTGCGCGCCGAGGGACGCCCCGACGTCGCGGCCGGCGAATACTCCGAGGCGTTGCGCCTGCGGCCCGACTACCCCGAGGCACACTACAACCTGGCCCATTCGTTCCTGGATCGCGGCATGGCCGCGCCCGCGATCGAGAACTTCGAGCGCGCGCTCGCGGAGAAGCCGGGCTGGGGTCTCGCCCACGCGCAGCTCGCCAACCTGTACCTGACCGAGGGACCGTCCGAGCGAGCGGCGCCGCACTTCGACGCCGCGCTGCGCGTCTTCCCCGACGACGTTGACCTGCTCAACGACTACGGCGTTCTGCTCGTCGCGCTCGGACAGCCGAACCTCGCGCGCGATCAGTACGTGCGCGCCATCGAGCTTCGACCGGACTTCTATCGCCCGCATGTGAACTTCGCGGACCTCGCCTTCGACTACGGCAACGACCAGAACGCGCTGCTGCGTTACGAGGAAGCGCTACGGCTCGCACCGCACCTGGCCGAGACCCCCGCCAAGCTCGCGCGCTTCCTCGCCACGACGCCGAACGAAGCGTTTCGCGACGGCCCGCGCGCGGTGAACCTGGCCGAGCTCGCGGTCGAGCGCTCGGAAGGCAAGTCGGCGCCGATGCTCGACACGCTCGCGATCGCGTACGCGTGCGCCGGGCGGTTCTCGGACGCGATCCCCGTCGCGCAGCGCGCGCGGAAGCGGGCGGAGTTCGTCGGCGAG
The DNA here is from genome assembly GCA_029259605.1 of Planctomycetota bacterium. Lineage (GTDB taxonomy): Bacteria > Planctomycetota > UBA1135 > UBA1135 > OFTM281. Next base: position 11,392 of record JAJDEV010000157.1, read on the forward strand.
GCGGCGTACGCGAACGCGATCGGGGAGCGCCTCGAGCTCTTCGCGAACGGGCAAGCGTTCGTGGCGACGCGCATCGGCTCGTTGCAAGCACCCGAGGCCGAGTAGCCCCGACGCGCTCAGTCGCCGTCGGGCAGCAAGCGCCCCTGCAGCCACGCGCCGACGAACATGCCGGCGATCGCGACGAGGATCGGCGCGTTGCCGATTCCGAGGCTGGCGAGCGCGGCGCCCGGGCAAGCACCCGAGATGCCCCAGCCGACCCCGAACACGATCGCGCCGATCGCGGTACGGCGATCGAGGCGCGCGTCGGCCGCGTCGAAGCTCGCCGTGAACAATGGCCGACCGCGCAGGCGCGGTGCGAGCGCGAAGGCGAGCGCGGTCACGGCGATCCCTCCCCCCATGACGAGCAGGAGACCGAAGTCCGCGAGGTGCAGGAACGACAGCACGACTTCCGGGCGCGCCATCGTCGACCACGCGAGTCCGGCGCCGAACACCAGGCCGCCGAGCAGAACCGCCAAGAGCCTCACGGTCCGAGCACCGGGCGCAGGAGGAACGCCGTCGCGATCGCGACGCCGAGGAAGAGCGGGACCGCGACCAAGGACGCGCGCGTGCAGCTCGACATCCCGCAGATGCCGTGACCCGACGTGCATCCGCGCGAGAGGCGCGTGCCGAAGCCGACGAACACGCCGCCGAGTCCGAGGCGCCACAGCGGGACCTCTGTCGTGAACCACGCGCCGTCGACGAGCAGCGTGAAGAGCGCCGCTCCCGCGATCAACCCGACGGCGAAGACGGTGCGCACGGTGCGCTCCCGAAGCATCCACGCCCGCTGGAACGCGGGACGCTGCGTGATGTACGAGATCGTCGTCGTGAAGAAGGCACTCGCGCCCGCGCGAAGGCCGGTCGCGACGAACACGATCGCGACGCCGACGCCGATCAACACGCCGCCAGCGAGGTAGTGCGTCCAGCCCGTGGGGAAGAGCCCGTCCATGTCCCGATCCTACGCTACGCCTTTCGCCGACGCGTCGGGCTCGCGTCCAAACGCTCGCGCAGGTTGCGTTTCACCGCGTCGGGTAGGCGGTCCCAACGCAGGTCGAGGCGCGCGCCCTCGAGCGCGTAGAGCAAATTCAGCGAACCCGGGTAGCCCGCTTCGAGCACGGCGCGATACGCACCGACGGCCCCCTCGCGATCGAGGTCGGCGCGCGTCGCGATGCCCGCGCCCCGCAGCCACACACTGCTCTTCGGTCCGATGTTCAGGAGGCTTTGAATCGGCCGTTTCGACGCGTCGCGCGGCGCGCGCTTCTTCTTGGCCTTCTTGTTCGTCGCCGCGGCGCGCGCGACCTCCACGGCCGCGGTCGCCCACTCGCGCAAACGTGCGCCGCGCTCGAGCACCTCGATCGGCACTTCGTAGTAGCCCGTCATCGGCTTCGCGCCGCGGTCTTCGAACGGGTTGAACGGTGCCGCGCCGAGCGCGATGTACCCGGGGACCGTGGACGCGTCGACCTTGAAGTAGACGACGCCGTCGTCGATCAGGCCGAAGAACAGGTCGTCGCAGTAGAGCCCGATGCCGCCGAACATGCGTCGCGAGCGCAGCGCGCCGAGCCCTTGGAGGCGCTCGAACAACTCGTCGGCGGTCGGGTCTTCCATCGCGAAATTGTACCCACGGCGGGCCTCTCAAAGTCCGAACCCAACGAGCCGCGCGCGTTTTCGCTCGGTCGGTATATCCTCCCGACATGCTGACTCTCGCACCTCTCGCGTTGTGCCTCGCGCCGGCGCTCGTCGTCGCTCCGGCGCAGGCCACCGAACGCCCCGACGCCGAGACGCTGGTCGCACAGGCGTGGCTGTTCCTTCCCGCGTACGACGGCGAACATCGTGCGTTCCTCAGCGACGAGCTTCGCACGAACACGGCGGTCGGCGCGCATCTGCTCGAGGCCGCCGTCGAGCTCGAGCCCGAGCACCTGCGCGGACTTTGGAGCCTCGGGCACGCGCGCATCCTGCTCGCCGAGGACGCGCGCAATCGCGACCTCGGCGACGTGGCGCGCGCGCACTACGTCGGCGCCGTGTCCGCACTGTCGCGCTCGATCGACCTGTTCCCGACGGACCCGTGGGCTTGCTACGCGCGCGGTGCCGCGCACACCGCGTTCGGCGCGGACAACGCGGCGCTCCGCGACCTCGACGCCGCGATCGAGAACGCGGACGCGCTGATCGCGAACGGCGACAACTCGATCTCCTGGCTGCGGTTCAAGGCGCTCGAGTGGCGCGCGGAGGTGCTGATGCGCCTCGGCGAGCACGAGCGCGCGCGCGCTGCCTTGCGCGCGTTCCACTCCGAGTTCTCGAACAACAACTGGCCGCTCTACATCGCGCTCGCGGAGAGCTACGAGCGTGAGCGCGACTTCGCGGGCGCGCGCGCGAGCTACGACGACATCGTCGCTGAGTTCCCGACGGATCACCAGGCGTACGGGTTGCTCGGCTACCTCGAGGGGCTCGTCGACGACCGCGAGCGCGCGACGTCGCGTCTGCTCGAGGCGATCGAGAACGAGCTCGAGCCCGACATGTACCTGCGCATGTGGCTCTTCCTCCTCGCGACCGACGACGCGCTCGCGAGCGCCGAGTCGGACCTACGCCTCTTTCTGGAGAACCCGCCCGACTCGCTCTCCGATTGGGACCGCGGGCTCGGCCTGTTCACGCTCGGCGAAGGCACGCCGGCGGAGTTCCTCGAGCGCGCGCGCGCCGAGGTCGAGCGGCGCATCGCGGCCGACGAAGCGCTCGACGACCTGATGTGCGAGGCGAGCTTCTACGCCGGTTGGCGCGAGGAGCGCGGCGGCAACCCGCGCGCGGCGCTCGACGCCTACCGCGCGGCGCTCGCGTTCCATCCGCCCAAGTGGAAGTGGGAGTGGGCCTTCGCGCGACTGGCCTTCGCACGCCTCGCCGCGGAGCTCGAGCTCGCGGCAGCCCCGCCGTTCACGATCGATGGCGACGAGCTCGCGTGGGACGGCGAGACGGCGCGTATCGAGCACGCGACCTGGCACGTGCCCGGGACCGAGCAGCCGGTGCGCGAGCTCGGCCGCGACCCGCTGCCCGGCGACCTCTTCCAGGCGAACGTGCGCTACGCCGACGGCCGCGCGGCGCTGGTCCGTTTCGTCGTCGACGCGCGCTGAGCGCGGCCCTCAGCTCGCAGCCGCGACGACGGCGACGGCGTCGAGCTCGAGCAAGAACTCGGGGTGCGCCAGGCCGGCGACCTGCAGGACGCTGATCGTGGGCGGCCGCTCGAGCCGTCCGAAAACGCGCTGGAAGGCCTCGAACGCGCCGCGCGGCGACTGGCCCTGCACGAGGTACACGTTCCACTTGACGATGTCGTTCGGGCTGGCGCCGGCGGCCTCGAGGACCGTGACGAGGTTGCGCGCGACCTGCTCGGCCTGCGCAGCCATGTCGCCGGATCCGACGATGCCTCCCTCGCCATCGACGGCGTTCTGTCCGCCGACGTAGACGACGCGGTGCGGGCCGTCGACGGTGATCGCTTGCGAGAACGCGGGATTGCGGTGCATCCCGCTCGGGTTCAGGTGCTGGACGTTCATGCTTTGGGTCCTCGTGTCGGGTGTGGTGTCACCGGCGCCTGCTCGGCGTGGCGGCCTTCAGGTTGGCGCGGTAGCGCGACGTCTTCTGCAGGTTCCCGCAGCGCGCCATCGTGCACCACGCGCGCTTGCCGGGACGCGACGTGTCGACGAACAGGAGCGGGCAACTCGGGTTCTCGCACTCGCGGAGGCGCTCGCGCACGGCCGAGCCGAAGAGGTCGATCGCGTCGCGGGCGATGCTCGACAACGCCTGCCGCACGGTCGCGCCCGGCGCCCATGCGCGCTCGTCGCCTCGCAGGTCGGGGACGAGGTCCGGGCGCGCCGCTCGCGCGCGCAGCTCGGTGACGCTCTTCGCGGGCAGCTTGCGGCCGCGCAGCGTCGCCTGGGCCGCGTTCCAGATCGCGGCGCGCAGCTGGCGCGCCGCGACGACGTCGGCCGGGCGCGCGGTGTCGAGCTCGAGCGCGAGCGACGACTCCCGAAACCAATCGCGCAGGTCGGTGGGTTCGTGCCAACGCTCCCACTTCGCCCACTTCCCCTCCCCGCCCGTCTGCGCGAAGTCGATCGAGGCGCGGTTGGAGAGGAACAGGAAGCGCGGCGGCCAGGTCATGACACCGGTATAAGAGGTGTCTCGCGATCCGTCAAGTGCGCTACAATGCGCGCGTGAATCCGCTCCAAGACCAGCCGCTCGTCGGCCCGAACGTGTGGCGCGGTCGCGAGTTGTTCGCGCGCCAGGACTGGGAGGTGCGGCTCTCGGACGCCGACGTGCGCGAGCTGGTCGACGCCGCCGCGCGCGCGTCACACGTCCCGGCGGACGAGCTGACGATCGGCGACTTCGTGCTGCCCACGCTCGCCGCGCGTCTGGCGCGAGTGCAACACGACCTCGAGCACGGTTGCGGAGCGGCGCGCATTCTCGGGCTCGGTCCCGACGCGATCGCGGCCCTCGACCCGGCGACGCTCGCGCGCGTCTTCGTGGGGCTCTGCCTCCACATCGGCACACCCGTGTCGCAGAGCGCGACGGGCGAGACGCTGCTCGACGTTCGCGACCGGAGCTTCGGCGCCGACGATCCGCGCGTCCGTGGACCGCACACGAACAAGGCGTTGCGCTTCCACACCGATCGCTGCGACGTGATCGCGTTCCTGTGTGTTCGACCGGCGGAGTCGGGCGGCGAGAACGAGCTGCTCAGCTCCGCGGCGCTCTACAACGAGCTCCTTCGCCACCATCCGAGCGAGCTGCGCGTGCTCGCCGAGCCGTTCCCCTACCTGCGCCACACCGTCGACCGCGGCAACGCGCGCGCCTACACCCGCATGCCGGTGTTCTCGTTCCACGACGGGCACTTCGCCGCGAGCCTGCTGCGCGTTCTCATCGATCGCGCGGACGCGTCGCCCGACGCTCCGGACCTGACCAACGAACAACGCGACGCGCTCGATACGCTCGAACGCGTCGCGGAGGATCCCAAGCTCGTCGCCCGCTTCCGTCAAGCGCCCGGCGACGTGCTGCTCGTCAACAACTGGGTGACGCTGCACCGGCGCGCCGCGTTCGGCGACGCGCCGGATGCCGCGTTGCGACGTCACCTGCTGCGGCTCTGGCTCGCCGTTCCGAACAGCCGCCCGCTGTCGCCCGCGTTCCGTGAGCACTTCGGGCGCACGGAAGCGGGCGTAGTGCGGGGCGGGATGCGGCCCTACTTGCCGGGCTCGCAGTAGCACGAGGACGTCGGCGCGACGTCCGAGCGCTCGAACGCGGCCGCGCGCGCCTTTCTCACCTTGGACGCTTCGCCGTCGTTCTGCGCGAGCAGCGCTTGCTCGAGGCCGAGCAAGGACCAACCGTTTCCGCGGTTCTTGACGAGGTCTTCGCGGTAGACCTCTTCGGCCTCGGCATACCGACCCGCGCTCATCAGGAGCGCGCCGAGCGCGTGGCGGATCGGCTGCATCCATCCGGGCGGCTCGTCGTAGACGAGCGCGTCCTCGAGCGCGACGCCCTTGCGCAGCGCGGCAAACGCCTCGTCGAGCTTGCCCTCTCGGAACAGGAGCTCGCCCTGGATCATCTGACGCGCGAGCGAGATGACCTCGGTCGACGTGTTGTTTCCCACGGACCATTCGGTCGGCACTTCCTTCGCCGTCGCTTCGAACGCGACGAGCTCAGCGCGCGCCTCTTCGGTGCGTCCGAGCGCGGAGAGCGCGACGCCGCGCGCGTAGTGCCGCAGCGTGCGCGACAGCTTCTGGAACTCCTCGGGCTCGGGCTCGGCGAGGATCTCCTCCCACTTGCCGAAGCGAATCATCACGTGCAACGGCGTCGTCATGAGGCCGTCCGCGAAGGCCGCGTAGTTGCGCAGGAACTCCACAGGCACGTCCTTCTCGAGATCGCGTGCCGCGTGCATCGCGTCGTCGTAGCGCCCCTGCATCATCGATGCGTAGGCGAGGAAGTGGACGTTGTGGATGAAGTAGATGCGATAGAAGTCGGGCTCGGGCGCGACCTTGAAGTACGCCTTGTCGGCTGCGATCGCGCGCTTGTTCGCCTTCGCCGCTTCGTCGTAACGACCGACGCGCGTGAAGATGTGCGACGGCATGTGGACGAGGTGTCCGGCGCCGGGCACGAGGTTCACGAGGCGCTCCGCGGCCGCGACGGCGCGATCGGGATCCCCCGACGCTTCGACCGTGTGAATGTAGAAGTGGTTCGCGCCCGGGTGATCCGGCCGGACCTCCATGGCGTGCTCGAGCACGCCGATGATCTCGAGCGTGCGACCCTTCGGCTCGCCGTCGTGCGTCCAGAGATCCCACGGCTGCAGGTTCATGAGCGACTCGGCGAAGATCGCGCCGATCTCGGGATCGTCCGGGAACGTGTGCCACGCCTCCTCCATCGCCGCGGCGTACGCCTCGTCGAGCGGACGGCGGTCCGCCGGCTGCGGCCACGCGTAACGCTCGGCGAGCGCGTTCACGAGCGCAGCCTCCTCGGGCGTCGCGTTCGCGAGGTGCTTCTTCGCCTCCTGGGCGGCGTCGTACGCGAGCTTCGCCTCCTCGTCCGTGATGAACGAGTTGTTGATGTCGAGTCCGTTCGCGTAGCTGATCCCCCACCACGCCATCGCGCAGTTTGGATCGGCCTCGGTCGCCGCCTGGAACGAGCGCGTGGCCTCGTCGTGGTTGAAGCCGTAGAGCAGCTGGATGCCCTGGTTGAAGAACAGCTGCGCCTCGGCGATGTCGGTCGAGACGGTGCGCTCGTAGCCGCGCAGACCTGTATAGAAAGTGCCGTAGGTCGAGACGGTGAGCTCGGGCTCGGCGGGCTGCGACTGACAGGCGGTCAGGACGAGGGCAAGGACGGGAGTGATCGGATGGAGCTTCATGGCATGGACAAACGGGTTCGGGAACACGCCGACAACCGGCGCAGAGAACAGTGGCGCAGGCGCGCATCGCCGAGTGCCAGGAAAAGTCGGCTCTTCTTCGCGTCGCGTCAGGCGGACGAACCGGCGAGCTCGCGCAGTGCGCTCGCCAGGTGCTCGTACTCCGCCGTGCGGTTGTACACCTGGGCCGAGACGCGCAGCAAGCGCTTCGGGGGCGCCGGCCAGGCGTGGACGGGAACCTCGACGCGATAGCGCTCGAACAGCGTGCGCTGGAGCGGGTCGGCGTCGAACGCGGGACGCTCGCCGTCGGCGATCGGCGCGCCGTCGGGTAGCGGGACGGACGCGAGCGATCCGATCATGTCGTCCGGCGCCGGGCGGTCGATGCCCAGCGCGGCGCAGAGCGTGTCGCGCGCCGCGAGGACCAGCGCCCGGTTGCGCGCGCGCACGGCCGCGATGCCGCCCGGATCGAGCGCCTCCATGAACGCGCGCGCGGCCTTGATCGACAACCACGCCGTCGGATCCGCGGTCCCGCACCAATCGAACTCGACCTGGAAGCGGGAGCGATCCGTGAGCGTCGCGTTCGCGCCGTGGCTGATCACTGCCGGCCGCACCGTCGGCTGCAGGTCGCGGCGCACGTGCAGGAAGGCGGCGCCCTTCGGCGCACAAAGCCACTTGTGCGCGTTGCTCGTGTAGTAACCGGCGCCCAGCGCGTCGAGGTCGAGCGCGAGCATCCCGACCGCGTGCGCGCCGTCGACAAGCGTTTCGACGCCGCGCTCACGCAGCTCGCCCACCAAGCGTTCGATCGGCAGCACGAGCCCCGTCGGGCTCGTCACGTGGTCGAGCAGCGCGAGGCGCGTCCGCGGCGTGACGCAAGCGAGGATCGCGTCGACGACTTCGTCCGCGGAGCGCAGCGGGAACGGAACGCGCGCGACGACGACCTGCGCACCGGCACGCTCGGCCGCGTACGCGAGCGCGTTGTTGCACGCGTTGTAGCCGTGATCCGTGACGATCAACTCGTCGCCCGCCGCCAGCTCCATCGATCGGACAACCGAGTTCACCGCGGTCGTCGCGTTCGGGACGAACACGAGGTCGCGCGGGTCGGCACCGACGAACGGCGCGAGGTCGGCGCGCGTCTCCTCGAGGAGCACCGGTAGTTCGTTCACCATGAACTGCACGGGCGAGCGCTCGAGCCTGCGCCGGAACTCGTCCTGCGCCGCGCGCACCGGAGCGGGGCACGCGCCGAACGAGCCGTGGTTGAGGAAGACGAGCTCGGGATCGAGACCCCACGGACCGCGCTCCGCCACGGGGAGCGGCGCGGACGAAGCAACGCTGGAATCGGCCGGAATCGACATGCGCGCATCCTAGCGAGAACGGCGCTGGAGCGGACTTCCCGCGGCATTCCGGGCGCATCTCGAACGCGCCGACACGGATTCTCCGCGATTCGTGGCAGCCGCCGTCGGTCGACCGCGCCAAGCCTGCCTGGAGCGGGCGCTCGACTCACTCCTTCCCGAATCGCCACCCACCGAAGCGTCGCCTTCGACGCACGGAGCGCAACCATGTCCACCATCGCATCCCGCCGAGTCGCAATCGCGACTCCGTACGCGCCTTCGTCTTCCTCGGCCTTCTCCCGTTGGTCCGTCTTCGTGCTCGGCGTCGCCTTCTACGCGATCGGCGTCGCCGGACTCGTTTGGTGGATCCTCGCCACGGCGGGCATCGTCCCCTTCACCGGCGGTCCGCTCGCAATCGAAGGTCGCGGCGCGGCGATCGCGTTCAACCTCGGGCTCATCGCTCTGTTCGGCGTGCAGCACGCGATCATGGCGCGCCCCGCGTTCAAGGCGCGCTGGACGAAGATCGTGCCGGCCGCGCTCGAGCGCTCGATCTTCACGCTGCTCGCGGGCGGCCTCATGGCGCTCGCGATGTGGTTGTGGCAACCGATGACCGAGCAGGTGTGGCTCGTCGAGCACGGCGTCGCGCGCGTCGCGCTCTGGTCGCTGAGCGCCTTCGGGTTCGCGTACCTCTTCGCGGCGACGTTCGCCATCGATCACTTCGAGCTCTTCGGCCTGCGTCAGATCTGGCGCAACCTGCGCGGTGACACGACGCCGTCGCCCGCGTTCCAACAGCGCTTCATGTACCGCTTCGATCGTCACCCGATCATGAGCGGTGTCCTCATCGGCGTGTGGTTCACGCCCGACATGCGCCTCGACCACCTGGTCCTCGCGCTCGGTTTGACCACGTTCGTGATCCTGGGTGTCGCGATCGAGGAGCGCGACCTCGTCCGCCTGCACGGCGAGTCGTACCGCAAGTATCGCCGCGACGTCGGCACGCTCGTTCCGAGCCTCGGCCTGCGCAAGTAGCAGGACGGGAAGGTCGGAGCATGCAGCCCGTGGAGGTCCGGCCTCTGCGGGCTGCTACGCTTTCTTGCGGCGCTCGCGGCGCTCGCTCTCCATGTGGCGCACGACGTAGCTGCCGAGCGGCTTGGACGCCGCGCGCAACGCGCGCTTGAGCCCGACGCTGCCATCCTCGACGTCCGCCAGCTCGAGCGCGCGCTCGATCGCGCGCACGATCGTCAGCGCGGCCAAGGCGTCGCGCGACGTCGAGAAGTTCGCGGGTGAGGTGGCGCGCTCGGCGGCGCGCAGCTTGGCGCGCAGGTCCTCCTCGACAGCCTCGGGGTCCGTGGCGCGGCGGCGCCGCGTGCTTTCTTTCTTCCGCTTGGCCATCGTCGTGAGCGTCAGACGCGGAGCTCGAGCAGCTCGTGCCGCAGCTCGCCGTCCACCACGTCGATGCGCGCGAGCGCGATCGGCAGCGTGAAGCGGCGCGGCCCGATGCTTCCGGGGTTCAGGTACAGGACGCCTCGCCGACGCTCGACGTGCGGGCGGTGCGAGTGCCCGGAAAGGATGACGTCGTGCGTCGAGCGCGCGTCCGGCGCGAGCTCGTCGAGCTCGGCCAGGTTGTGGATGAGGAAGAGCCGCTTGCCGCACGCCTCGACCGTGCGCGTGTCGGGCAGGTCGCCGCACTCGCCGCCGCAATCGATGTTGCCGCGAATCGCGTGCACCGGCGCGATCTCGGCCAAGCGTTGGAGCACGTCGTGGCTGCCGACGTCGCCCGCGTGAACGATCAGGTCACTGCCTTCGAGCGCGGCGAGCGCTTCGGGACGGAGCAGACTGTGTGTATCGGAGACGACTCCGATGCGAAACGACTTCGTCGAGGTCACACGGACAGGGTAGCCGTTCGCCCCGTCCGGCGGGCGGCGTCGGGTAGAATCTCGCCGGCGGCATGCGCTCAGCGCGCTCGGTCGCGCTCCATGACTCCGCTCTCCGCCCTCCTCTTGCTGCCCGCGCTCGGGCTCGCTCCGACGTCGGCGCAGGCGAACGACGGAGCGGCCCTGACGTTCCACCGCGACATCGCGCCGATCGTCTTCGCGCGTTGCGCGACGTGCCACCACCCGGGCGAGTCGGCGCCGTTCTCGCTGCTGTCTTACGACGACGTCAAGAAGCGCGCGCGCCAGATCGCGATCGTCGTCGAGAGCGAGTACATGCCCCCGTGGTTGCCGGACGCCGAGCACGGCGTGTTCGCCGGCGATCGATCGCTCGCGGCGGAAGAGCGCGCGCGCCTCCTGCGCTGGATCGGCGCCGGCGCGGTCGCGGGCGACCCCGACGACGCACCGCCGCAACCGACGTGGAACAGCGGGTGGGAGCTCGGCGAGCCGGACCTGGTCGCCGCGATGGACGCCAGCTTCGAGCTCGAGGCCGAAGGCCGCGACGTCTACCGCAACTTCGTGATCCGCGCGCCGCTCGAGGACTCCGAGCGCGAGCGCTTCGTACGCGCCGTCGAGTTGCGCCCCGACAACCGCGCCGTCGTGCACCACGCGGTGATGTTCGTCGACGGATCTGGAATCGCTCGTCAGCTCGATCGCGCGCACGCCGGCGTCGGGTATCCGGACATGGGGCTCGGCGCGGTGCGGATTCCGGACGGCCAGTTCATCGGCTGGACGCCGGGACGCACGCCGTCGCCGGGAAGCGACGACATCTCGTGGCGCCTCGATCCGTACACGGACATCGTGCTGCAACTGCACATGCGTCCGACGGGCAAGCGGGAGCGCGTGCGCGTCGAGGTCGGCCTGCACTTCGCGGACGCGCCGCCCACGAAGCACCCGATGGGCATTCGCCTCGCCTCGAGCGAGATCGACATTCCGGCGGGCGACGCGCACTACGTCGTCGAGTCGAGCTACACGCTCCCGGTCGACGTGCGCGTGCTCGGCATCTATCCGCACGCGCACTACCTCGGCAAGGACATGCTCGGCTACGCCACGTTGCCGGACGGAACGCGACGCGAGCTGATCCACATCCCGTCGTGGGACTTCAACTGGCAAGAGGAGTTCGCGTACGAAGCGCCGCTCGAGCTGCCGGCGGGCACCGTGCTCGGCATGAGGTACGTCTACGACAACTCGTCGGCCAACGTGCTGAACCCGAACGATCCGCCGGCGCGCGTCGTGTTCGGCGCGCAGTCGACCGACGAGATGGCCGAGCTCTTGCTCAGCGTTCTGCCCGCCGACGAGGATCGCCCGCTGCTGTGGCGCGACTTCACACGCAACGAGTTTCGTGGCGAGTTCGAGCGCATCGAGCGCGTCGCCGCCGCCGACCCGGAGAACCCGGCCTACTACAAGACGCTCGCCACGCACTGCCAGCGCCTCGGCCGCCACGACGAAGCGGTCGCGTACTACGAACGGCTCGTCGCGCGAACACCCGGGCGCGCGAATCCGTTGCAGCGCCTCGGGCAAGCGCGGCTCGCGGCCGGGGATCTCGACGGTGCCATTCGCGACCTGAAGGCGACGCTCGCGCTCAGCCCGAACCACCCGCGCGCGCTCGTGTATCTCGGGAACGCGTACGCGCAGTCCGAACGGCTGGACGAAGCGGCAGAGCTGCTCGAACGGGCGGTGTCGCTCGAGCCGACGAACCCGTTGCACCTGACTTCGCTCGGCGAAGTGCGGCTCGCACGCGGAGAGCTCGACCAAGCCGAAGCCGCGTTCGTGGGAGCGCTGCGCCTCAACCCCGAGCGCACGCGCGCGCTTTGGAACCTCGCGGCCGCGCGGCTCGAGCAGGGGCGCCTCGACGACGCCGAGCGCTTCGGCAGGGAGGCGCTCCACATCGCGCCCGACAGCGCCGCTGCGCACGCGATCCTCGGGCGCGTGTTCGAGGCGCGCGGCGACGTCGAGCGCGCGGCGGAACGCTTTCGCATCGCGCACCGCCTCGAACCGCAGTCGGCGGACTTCGAGGCGGACCTCGCGCGCGCGCGCGCACGGACCGAGGACTGACGCTGACCCGACCGCTCGCCATCGAGCCGTACGCGCGGCCGTGCACGCCGCCGTTCTGGGCGCGCGGCGGGCACGCGCAGACGCTGGTCGGTCACCTGCTGCCCTCGCGCGCGACGCGCATCGAGCCGTCCGCCGGGTTCGAGCGGCGCGAAGTCGCGCTCGACGACGGCGACCGGCTCGCGCTGCTCGCGCGACGCGGCTCGACGGACGTGCGCGTGCTGCTCCTCCACGGGCTCTCGGGCGACGCGAACTCGGACTACATGCGGCGCGCGGCGGCGGCGCTCGGCGCGCGCGGCCACGGCGTGTGGGCGGTCAACCACCGCGGATGCGGGATCGGCGGCGGACTCGCCGCGCGGCCGTACCATTCGGGGCGCAGCGAGGACCTGCAGGCCGTCCTCACCGCGAGCCGTCGTGACGCACCCGAGCTCGTGCACATCGTCGTCGGCTTCTCGATGAGCGGGAACATCGCGTTGCTCCACGCCGCCGAGCATCGCACGCCCGCGCCCGACGGCATCCTCGCCGTGAATCCGCCCGTCGACATCGGCCGCGCGTCCGCCGACATGGGGCGCGGGTGGAGTCGCCTGTATCAGCTGCGCTTCGTTTGGCGCTTGCGGCGCGAGGTGCGCGCGCGCGAGCGCGCGGGCATGACGCGCGGCCGCTACTCGATTCCGCTGCGCACGACGATGCTCGAGTTCGACGACCTGTTCACCGCCGCGGAGTGCGGCTTCGCGGACGGCGCCGACTACTACCGGACATGCTCGACCGTGTCCCGGCTCGCCGCGATCGAGACGCCCACCGTCATCCTCACCGCAGCCGACGATCCCTTCGTCGACCCGCGTGTGTACGAGAACGCGCCACGCTCCGCGTGCGTCCACCTGCACGTCGAGCCCGCGGGCGGGCACGTCGGCTATGTCGCGCGACGCGGCATGCGGATCGAGCGCTGGCTCGACGGCGCGCTGGTGCACTACGTCGAGGCGCTTGCCGGCTACCGCGCCGCTTGCGGCTGACGGCCCACGCGTTGCCCGTGCTCGCGCGCGTCGGGCGCGAGCATGCTGACGGAGTTCCACGGCGCCGTCTTCGAGCCGTGCTCGCGGATCTCCTGGGCGCCCGCGCGCCAGCGGTCCTCCTGCTTCGGCGTCTCACAACTCGCGAGAAAAGAGGCGCACGTCAGTGCGAGGAGCAGGGATCGGCCGAGGGGAAGCATGTCGAACTCCGGGAGCTGCGCGGCGGTGCGGCCGCATGGGGGAGGCGTGGCCTACCTTCTACCGAGTCGAAGCGCGGAGTAACCGGGGCGCGCGCGGGGCGATCTCCGAACATCGCCGCCCCGGGGGGATGCCGGGCGTCTCCGCGGCGTGTACGCTCCCCCGCCGCCCGGCGGCGACCATGGCACTCTGCACCCTGAATTCGATCTCGAAGGCCTTCGACGCCAACCGTCCGCTCCTACGCGACGTCACGTTCTCGGTCCGCGACGAGGACCGCATCGGGCTCATCGGCCCGAACGGCTGCGGCAAGTCGACGTTGCTGCGCATGGTGGCGGGTCTCGAGGTGCCGGACGCCGGCGAGCGCATCGCGCGCCGCGGCCTGCGCATCGGGTATCTCGAGCAGGAGCCCGCGTTCGAGCCGCAGCTGTCGGTCCGCGAGGTCGTGCGCGCCGGGCTCGAGGGTCGCGACGAGCTGCTGCGGGAGCTCGACGGCGTGCACACGGCGCTCGCGGCGCCGGGCGCCAACGACGACGCGCTCGAGCGCTTGATGCGGCGGCAGGAGCGCCTCAACGATCGCCTCGAGGAGCTCGGCGGGCACGACGTCGAGCACCTCGTCGATGGAGCGATCGACGGCGTCGGGCTGCCGGACCCCGACGCGAAGTGCGGGACGCTGTCCGGCGGCGAGGCGCGCCGCGTCGCGCTCGCGCGGCTGCTCGTCAGCGCGCCCGACCTCGCGCTGCTCGACGAACCGACGAACCACCTCGACGCGTTCGTGATCGCGTGGCTCGAGAAGCGCCTGACCGAGCTGCGCGTTCCGCTCGTCCTGGTCACGCACGATCGCTATCTGCTCGATCGCGTCGTGGATCGCATCGTCGAGGTCGACCAGGGCAAGCTGTACTTCTACGAGGGCGGCTACGGCAAGTACCTCAAGCAACGCGAAGCGCGGCTGGCCGCCGAGGCGCGCAGCGAGCGCTCGCGCTTGAATCTGCTGCGGCGCGAGACGGAGTGGATGCGCCGCGGCCCGCTCGCGCGCACCAGCAAGTCGAAGGCGCGCATCGATCGCTTCTACGACCTGGTCGACGGGAAGCCGGAGGCGCGCACCGAGGACCTCGAGCTGTCGTTCCCGCCCGGGCCGCGCCTCGGCACGAAGGTCATCGCGCTCCGCGGCGTGACGCACCGCTACGGAGACCGGGTGATCCTGCCGCCGATCGATCTCGAGCTCGAGAACGGCATGCGGCTCGGCGTCGTCGGACCGAACGGCGCGGGGAAAACCACGCTGCTACGCATCCTGCTCGGCACGCTCACGCCGACAGCCGGCGAGGTCGTCGTGGGCGAGACGGTGCGCGTCGCGACGGTCGACCAAACGCGCTCCGACCTCGACGACGAACGCACCGTCACGCAAGAAGTGGCGGGCGCCGGGCAGACCGTGCGCGTCGGCAACCGCGAGATCCACGTCGCGAGCTTCCTCGACCGCTTCCTCTTTCCGGGCGAGCGCAAGGACACGCTCATCGGGTCACTCTCCGGCGGCGAGCGCGGGCGCGTGCTGCTCGCCAAGCTGCTGCTCGCCGGTGGCAACGTGCTGGTCCTCGACGAACCGACGAACGACCTCGACCTGATGACGCTGCGCGCGCTCGAGGAAGCGCTCGAGGCCTTCGCCGGCTCGGTCGTCGTGGTCAGCCACGACCGCTGGTTCCTCGATCGAGTCGCGACGCACGTGTTGCACCTCGACGGACACGGCGGCGCGCGCCTCCACACCGGCGATGTCACGTCGCTGCTCGCGCGCCTCGCGAGCGAAAACGCGGAGGCCGATGCGAAGCGCCTCGCCGCGAACGCCAAGAAGGCGAAGCCCGCGGCGTCGCCGGCGGGCGGCAAGGCGAAGCGCCTCGCGCCGTGGGAAGAGCGCGAACTCGAAGAGCTCACCGCGTCGATCGAGGCTCTCGAGCAACAGCTCGGGACGATCGACGCGAAGCTGGCCGATCCCGGCGTCTACCAGGGCGACGGATCCGAGGCGCGTTCGCTCCAGGGCGAACGGGACCGCGCGAACGCCGACCTCGAGCAGGCGATGGAGCGCTGGGAAGCGCTCGCGGAACGCGCGGGCTAGCCCGGATCATTCATGAGGCTTCACCGAGAGCGACGCAGCTACGCGCCATATCAGCACTTCCCTCCCTCACCGGGCTCGACGACCCGTCAAGGTCGCCTGCACGCGCTTCGGTCGCGAAGCGCTGATCTGGCGCGCATCTGCGTCGATCTCGGCAAAGCCTCATGAAGAACCCGGGCTAGCTCTGCGGGGCGGACTCGAGCGCGACCTGACGGCGCGCCGCGTCCATGCGCTCCGGCGGCGTCCGACGCAGGTCGGTCGTGACGCCGATCTTCGACATCGTCCAGACGAACCACTTCGTCGGATCGAACTGGTACCACCGGACACCGTTGCGGTAGTCGATCGGGAAGCGGTGGTGGTAGTTGTGGTAGCCCTCGCCGAACGTGATGAACGCGACGAGCCAGCTGTCGCGCGCCGAACCCTTCGAGCAGAACGGCCGGTCGCCGAACATGTGCGTGAACGAGTTCACCGAGAAGGTCGAGTGCCATTCGACGACCAGGCGCAGCGCTCCGGCGATGAGCAGTCCACCCATGAAGTCGCCCCACAGCGCGCCGATCAACGCGGGCGCGAGCGCTCCCGAGACCAGCGCGATCCAGATGTAGTACTTGTCCTGGAAGCGGATCAGCGGGTCCTTCTTCAGATCGCTGACAACCGACATGTCGGTCTTGCTGGCGTTCGTCTTGAAGAGCACCCAGCCGATGTGCGCCCACCAGAAGCCGCGCCGAATGTTGTAGGGGTCCGTGTCCGTGTCGGTCTTCGAGTGGTGAACGCGGTGGTCCGCCGACCACTTGAGCGCCGAGTTCTGCACCGAGGCGGCGCCGAAGAAGAGGTAGAAGGCGCGCAGGAAGGCGTTCGCCTTGTACGTCGGGTGCGAGAAGAGGCGGTGGTATCCGCCGGTGATCGCGAGGCCGCACATCGCTCCCCACACGAGGGCGAGGACCAGCGTGCGCCAGTCGAAGTTCTGCACCATGTACACGGCGCCGATGACGGCGACGATGTGCATGACGAGCAGGAAGATCGAGTTGACCGGGTCGATGCGCTTTTCGAACGGCGGCGCAGTCGTGGTGTTGGCGTTCATGTTCTTGCTGGGCGCGACGAGTCGCGTTACGGGCGGCGGCGCGCGGGGTGTCGGTCTCGGATGCTCGTCTCGGCGCGTCGGAGTTGTTCCGCAGGCGCCGCTCGCTCTTGCATTCGTCGGGTCCCGAGAAGGTTCACGGGGGGGTCGCAGACCACCTTATAGATCGAGAGATCGGCTCGCGCCCCTGAGTCCTTGACCGACCCCCACGCACGCACGCCTGCGCGCGATTTGGCGCGCGAAATCGCGATCGGAGCGGGTCGGGAGGAAAGGCTGCGCATGTCGTCGATGTTCCCGGTGCCAACCGAACGCCTGCCGGCGCATCGTGCGTCCCGCGTGCGGGAGCAGCGGACGCCCCGGGTGGAGCCCGTCGGCCCGAAAAACCGGCAAAGAGGCTAGCACTGCCAGCCGAACCGGCAAACCCCGCGCGCGCGATCGAGCGGCCGATTCGAGCCGGAACAGCGCTCCCACACCCCCCACCGGCGATCCACGGGTCGGAACGAATTCGCAGAAAGTGCGGGCGCGTCAGCGCGTGTCCCAAACCGGCACACGTTCGACGACGTCGCGCAAGCCGATGCGCTCGCACAGGCCCTCGAACGCGCCCTGGCGCGCGCCGCGCCACTCGATGTCGTCTACGCCGCCGGCCAGCGGAGCGCCGTTCGCGAGGGTGGCGTCCAACCGCAGCGTCGCCAACTCGCGGTAGAGCAACGCGTCCTCGAACGATTCGACGAGCGTGCCCGCGAGGCGCTTGGCGCCGCGCACCTTCACGCTCCACGCATCGGCGTCGGCGGGGATGGCCTCGAGCTTCCCGTACTCGAAGAGCGCGAGCGCGGAGGAGCGCGCTCCCCAACCGGGCAGTCCGGGGATCCCGTCCGCGGCATCGCCGACGAGCGCGAGCCAGTCGGGGATCGACTCGGGGCGCACGCCGAACTTCTCGACGACCCCCGCCGCATCGCGAACGATCTCGCGGCGCCGATCGAGGCAGACGACGCGCTCGCCGACGACGCATTGCGCGAGGTCCTTGTCGGGCGTGCAGATCAACACGCGCTCGACGCGTTCGTCGCCCGCGAAGAGAGCCGCGCCGGTCGCGAGCGCGTCGTCCGCCTCGAACTCGATCATCGGCCAGACCGTGATCCCGAGCGCGGCGACGGCCTCCTCGGCGAGACCGAACTGCGCGAGGAGGTCCGGCTCGATGCCCTCGCCCGTTTTGTATCCCGCGAAGAGCTCGTTGCGGAACGACTCGATCACGTGATCGAAGGCGACCGCGATGTGCGTCGCGCCGTCACGGCGGATCATCGACAGGAGCGAGCGCACGAGCGCGCGCGTGGCGCCGACCTCCTCGCCGCCGTCCGAACGGGCGCCGGGCGCGCCGTAGAACGTGCGGAACAGCTCGTACGTTCCGTCGACCAGGTGGACTTGCATGGGGCTCGGCGTGGGGCGCCGCAGCTTAGCAGCCCGTTTCCTCGCTCGAACATCCAACCGACGCGGCGGCCGATAAGATCCGATCGAATGCGGCTGGTCGAAGAGTATCGCTCCGCGTTCCGCGGCCTGTCGCGGGAGGTTTGGATCCTCGCCTTCGTGTCGTTGGTCCACCGCAGCGGCCTGATGGTCCTGCCGTTCCTCGCGCTCTACCTCACGCGCGAGATGCACTACGACGCCGCGCGGGTGGGCGAGCTGCTCGCGTTGAACGGGCTCGGAGCCGTCGTCGGTATCGCGATCGGCGGTCGTGCGAGCGATCGCTTCGGCTTTCGCCGCGTGCAGCTCGCGAGCCTGTTCTCGAGCGGAGCGACCGTCGTCGCGATGGGCTACGCGACGTCCCACGGCGCGCTCGCTGTCGCGCTCTTCGTGTTCGGAATGACGGGCGAGGCGTTCCGCCCCGCGAACATGGCGGCGATCGCGGCTTACAGCGCGCCGGCCGCACGCGCGCGTTCGTACGGGCTCTTTCGCCTGGCGATCAACGCCGGCTGGTCGATCGGTCCGGCGATCGGCGGGTACTTGGCGCTCGTCGACTACGCGTACCTGTTCTGGATCGACGGCACGATGACGATGCTCGCGGGCGTGTTCCTCTGGCGCGCGATGCCGAGCGCGCCGCACACGACCGAGCACGAACCCGCGTCCGAACCAGGCGCGCCGCGCGGGGCTTCGCCTTGGCGCGACAGGACCTACGTCGCCGCGCTCGGCCTCGTCACGCTGCAGGCCTTCGTGTTCTTCCAGATGATGAGCACGTACCCGCTGTACCTCGGCGAGCAGCGCGGGCTGGCGGAGAGCACGATCGGCCTGCTCTTCGCCGTCAACACGGTGCTGATCGTCCTGGTCGAGATGCCGCTCATCCACCGCACCGAGCGCGTTCCCCCGCTACTCCTCATCGGATGGTCGAGCCTGTTCATCGGCACGGGCTTCGGTCTGATTCCCTACGCGTGGCCGCTTCCGCTGCTCGTCGCGACCATCGTGCTGTGGACCGTCGGCGAGATGCTCTCCGCGCCGATGCTGACCACCTGGGTCGCGAACCGGAGCAACGCCGCGAATCGCGGTCGCTACATGGCGGCGCAGGGCATGTGCTACTCCGCGGCTCGCGTCGTCGCGCCGGCGCTCGGCCTGTGGCTGTACGGACACGTCGGACCGAACACGGTCTGGCACGTCTGCTTCGCGCTGGGCATCGTGAGCTTCGCGGGCTTCGCAGTCCTGCGGCGTCGCGTCGAGCCCGGGTAGGCCGGCTACCGCTTCCGCGCCGACCGCGCGCGCCGGGCGCGATCGGTTTCGAGCGCTTCGAAGAGCGCGCGACGGGCCGCGCGCATCCGCTCGCGCACCCGGCGCGGAGGCCCGAAACCCTCGGCGACGAAGCGACGGAACGTGGTACCCTCGAGCTCGATCGAAACGAAGGCGCGCCG
This sequence comes from Planctomycetota bacterium, assembly GCA_029259605.1. Classification (GTDB taxonomy): domain Bacteria; phylum Planctomycetota; class UBA1135; order UBA1135; genus OFTM281. Next base: position 30,864 of record JAJDEV010000157.1, read on the forward strand.
CACCTCGAGCGGGAGACGGTTCAGCGCGACACAGGCCACGCGCCCTTGGTCCGCTTCGAGCCCCAAACGCCGCGCGACGAGCGAATAGAACCCGCGGTCCGGCGAGCGCGTCCACGGCAACCCGCGACGCTCCTCGTCGCGCTGCTCGCGGGCGAGCTGCACGACGGCATCGCGCGCGCATCGGTCGAGCCACACCTCCGCGTCGGTTGCGTCCGGGGACGCGGCCGCGGGCGCATCCCCGCGCGGCCCCGGGGCGCGCATCGCGACGAGCGCGACCGCGCGCGCGACAGCGCGTCCGCGGGGGAGCGCGAGCGCGCATCGCCGGCGACGCGTGTGGGTGCGCGATTGCATGGACAGCGGATCGCCGTCCAGAACGAGCCGCAGGAGCTCGCGTCCAGTGACGCGCCGCGTGGGCGCGATGCGCAATCGACGCGCGAGCCAAGGAAGGAGGCGTTCTCCGGGACCCGTGCGGGCGACGAGCTCGACAAGTGCCTCGTAGCCCTGTTCGTCCCGCTTCATCATGGCACCGGAATGGGATGCAAGTCGGGTCGGCCCCGAAGAACGCCTTCGCAAGGAGAATGGAAGCTGCGATGGTTCCCCGAACAGCCTCCACCCAGCAAGTGGCCGGATCGCACGCCGTGCGACGGTGAAACTTCGAATCTTTTGGAGTGAGGCGGGCGCGCCGAAGCGGCCCCTGAGAAATGACGTTTCGTCCCGCTCGCGGCGCAACCGACGCGGGGCATTCAGGTCTATGATGACCTCACACGAACGCCGGATCGTTGCACGCTTCACCCCGATCGATTGCCATGCAACCTCCCCCTGCCCGACTCCCCGGTACGTTGCTCGCGCTCGCGCGCGCGGGAAACCTCCACGCCCTGGACCAACTGCTCGCCCACCTGCGGCCCACGCTCGTCGGCATGGCGCGGCGGCTCGTCGGCCCACGGGTCGCGAGCCGTGTCGAGCTCGACGACCTGTTCCAGGACGCGTCGATTCACGCGATGCGCTCCATCCGAACGCTGCGCGCGACGGACGTGTCCGGCTTCCGCGCGTGGTTCCGCGGCATCCTCCACCATCGGGTGCTCACCCTCGTGCACGCGGGTCGACCGCGCGTGCGACCGCGCATGACGATGGCGCTGCCCGATGACGTCGTGTCGTACTACGCGCCCGATCACATGCCGGACACCGAGGCGCGCGCTTCGTGCGCGCACGAAGCGTGGGCCGACGTCGAGAACGCGCACAGGAACGTGCACGGGCTCGTTCCCGATCACCGCGTCAGCTTGCTCCTGCACGACGTCTTCGGTGCGGAGGTCACGACCATGGCGTTCGTGATCGATCGCGCGAATCGCGTGGCGGCGCGCGCGACGCGGCTGCGCGCGCTCGCGCACCTCAAGGCGGGGCCGGAGCCGCTCGGCGTCCTCTAGCAGACTGTGGCAAAAGTCATTCACCCGCAGAACGCCGTCCTCCACTCCGGCTTGGCCCCCGAAAGCCTCGCCGAATCCACCGATTCGCCTACGTTTCCGGAGACCAACCCGGAGCGGATGCCGACGCTCTGCGGGCG
>JAJDEV010000158.1 GCA_029259605.1 Planctomycetota bacterium
CTCGAACTTCCACCGGAGCAAAGGAACACGTTTGGAACTTCCCTGCGCGATTCGATCACCCGGAACCACCCGCACCGTCACGGTCCAACGAACCTCCACGACTCCCCGTCCCCCGGAACTTCCACCGGAGCAAAGGGACACGTTCGGAACTTCCCTCCGCGATTCGATCACCCGGAACCACCCGCACCGTCACGGTCCAACGAACGTCCACAACTCCCCGTCCCCCGGAACTTCCACCGGAGCAAAGGAACACGTTCGGAACTTCCCTCCGCGATTCGATCCCCGGAACCACCCACGCCACCAAGATCCTCAGGAACGTCCTCAACTCCCAGATGCTCGCCTTTCACCACGCGCGGACCGCGGATACGATCCGCGCATGACGACCACTGCACGCCGCCGCTGGAGCCGCGAATTCGCAGGTGAGATCGACGGGATCGGTCTCGGCGAGACGGGCCCTGTTCTGATTCATGGTTACGACCCGCCCGCCGGCGGGAAGTGGATCGACAGCGTGATCCCCGGCAAGTTGGCCGCGTACGACCGGAACTCGGGCGAGGAGCTGTGGGTCTCCCCGTGCGAGGTCGGCTACGGGCGCGGATTCGGGATCGGCATGGGGGACGAGGACGACATCGTGGTCCTCGGGCCCAGCATCAAGGGGCATCGCATCGCGCGCATGTCGTCGGCTTCGGGCGAGCTGATCGGCGCGGCCGAGATTCGCGAGTTCGACCAGGCGCTCGTCTTCGGCGACATGTCGATCACCGTCATGTCCGACCGCATCTGCGGGATCATGACGAATCCGATGCTCGAGGTGTGGAGCTACGCGCGCGACGGCGAGCGCTACCACATCGCCGGACGCTGTGGCTCCAACGTGCTCGTGCTCTACACCGATTTGAACCGCAAGCGCCAGGGCGTGCTGCGGCTCGACGTCGAGAGCGGCGACTTCGTCGACGCGTTCCTGCCGCCCGAGTACGCCGTGATTCACGAGCTCGTCACCAGCGACGGAATCGCGGTCGTCTTGGTCGGAGACCGCACGCCGAGTCGCTTTCGTTCCGGCAGCGGTGGGGGAGCGATTCGCCTCGAGGCCTTCCGCGCGGACGGGAGCGAGGCGCACCCGCTTTGGCGCAGCGATGTGCCCAACGATTCGATCGATGAGCTGCCGGAAGTCAGCATCGCGATGGACAGCGGTAAGCTCTACATCTCGTCCGACGCCCTGCTCGAGGTGCGCGACGGGATCAGCGGTCGCCAGCTCGGGGACCTGACGATTCCCGGACTGGACGAGCGCATCGCTTGGGGCGTGTCGCAGGGCGCCGGTCTCCTCGCGGAGGAGACGCGCGCCTCCGTGTTCGAGTTGCCGGCTTAAGGGAAGACGCAATGGCAGAGAAGGAAGTCGAAGCGAACGCCGAGAACCTGGACGAGGACGGCCTCGTCATTCACACGTATGCGAGCACGGTGCTCGTCATCGTGCCCTCGTCCGGTTACGCCGAGACGACGCTGCGCTACGCGCGTTCGGCGCTCTACAACGTGCACGTCGGGACGCGCGTCGTCGCGTCCGATGGCGAATCCAACCTCGCCGGCGAGTTGCAGGACGAGTTCCAGGCGGACTCCCAACTCGACGCGTCGATCTCGATGGACGGCTTCTCGGGGCTGGTCCTGTGCGGCGGTCCGGGGGCGTCCGAGCTCGCGAGCAACGCCGAGGTCCTGCGGCTGGCACGCGAGGCCGACCAGGCGAAGAAGCTCGTTGCCGCCTGGGGGCAATCGGTCCACGCGCTCGCCGCGGCCGGCGTCGTGCGGAAGAGGAAGGTCACCGGCGATCCGAGCGCCCGCGCCGCAGTGGAGGCTGCCGGCGGCCGGTTCACCGGAACCCAGATCGAGCGCGACGGCACGCTCGTCACCGCGATCGACGACGCCGCGGGCTTCCGCTTCGGGAAGAAGCTGGTCGAGGTCGTCGGGATCTGACGCGGCGCCGCACCCGGATTCGGTCGCAGAGAAATCGGCCGAGCGGGTACCATACGCGCCTGTTCCCGCCCCGGCGGGGTGGCCCCCTTTGCCAGTCACGCTCGTCGCATCGAGTCCCGAGGCTGGCATTCTGACCCGCGAGGTTCTCGTGAGTGCTGCAGCGATCGTCAAGACGCTGGCGAAAGAGTTCTCTGTCGACGTCGAGCACGCCCAACGCGTGTTCGATCTGTTGAACGCCGGCTCCAAGGTCCCCACCATTGCACGCTACCGTCGAGCCGAGATCGGCTCGTTCGTCGACGGAACGATCCGCCGCTTCGCGCGTCGGATGCGCGAGTTCGACGAGCTCGACAAGCGCCGTGCAACGCTGATCAAAGCGATCTCCGAACAGAAGGCGTCGAAGGGCTCGGAGGGCGCGACCGAAGCGTCGCTCGAGCGCCTGCGCAATTGCACGGATCGCGCGCAGCTCGAGGACCTGTTCCTTCCGCATCGCCGGCCCGAGCCGGAGGTGCAGCTCGCGCTCGACCGCGGACTCGGTGCGCTCGCCGACCTGCTCGTCGAGCCCGCCCCGAAGTCCGAGCGCGCCGCGGAGCCCGAGGCTCCGCAGGACGCGGCGCCCGCCGACGCGCCGGCGGAAGCGACGGAGGATGCGGACGAGGCGGCCGATACGGAGACGAGCGGCGAAGCGCTCGCGGATGCGGAGCCCGCTCCCGGGCCCGCGGCGGAAACAACCGCAGCCCAGGCCGCGACGCCCGAAGCGACCGACAAGGTCGAGGACAAGCAGGGCGCGACGGAGGAGCCGGCGCCGTCCGGCGTTCCGCCCGTGCACGGCCTGCACATCGACCTCACGCTCGAGCTCGCGAAGGCCTGCCGCCCGTTCGTCAAGACCGACCGCGGTGTGCACACCGACGAGCAGGCGCTCGAGGGTGCCGTGCGTATCCTCGCCGACCGCCTCGGCCGCAACCCCGGTCTGCGCAGCACGCTGCGCAACACGATGCGGAAGAACGGTCGCATCAGCGTGCGTGGTTTGGTGAGCGACAAGGAGCTGGGTACGCACCGTGCGCTGCTCAAACTCAACACGCCGCTCAAGCAGCTCCAGGGGCACAAGCTCCTCGCGCTGCGCCAGGCGCAGTCGCAGCGACACATCGCGACGACCGTGTCGATCGACGAGAAGCTCGTCCTTCCGAAGGTGCGCGCGGCGCTCGGCAAGCACGTCCGTCCCGAGTTCCAGAACGTCGCCGATGCGGTCGCCGAGCAAGCGCTCCGCCAGCGCTTGCTTCCGATCATCGAGGACGAGGTGCGCAACGAGCTGCGCGAACGCGCCGACGACGAGGCGATCCGTTTCCTGTCCCAACACCTGCGGCAAACGCTGCTCGCGCCGCCCGCCGGTCCGAGGCGCGTGGCCGGTGTGCACGTCGACCCGAAGGGGGATTGGTTGATCGCGCTCGTGGCCGAGGACGGCACGCCCGACGGCGAGCCGATCAAGATCGCGGCGGGCAGCCTCGAGCCCGCGCCGCTGGCCGAGGCGCTCGGGGCCTCGTTGCGCGACGCCAACGTGCGCGCGCTCGTGATGGGCAGCAGCAAGGGGCTGCGGGCCGCGGTGCTCAAGCTGCGCGAGACGCTCAACCTCTTGAATGCCGACGCGTCGGTGTTCCTCGTGAACGACGGCGGGCTCTCCAGCTACGCGAACTCCGAACCCGCGCGCCGCGAGCTTCCGGATCACACCGCTCCGGCGCGGCAGGCGATCGGCCTCGCGCGTCGCCTCCAGGATCCCTTGGCCGAATTCGTCAAGGGCGAGATGCGCCACCTCGGTCTGGGGCGTGAGCAATCGATCATCAGCAAGGCCAACCTGCGGCGTGTGATGAACGAGACGGTCGAGTCGTGCGTCGCGTTCGTCGGATGCGATCTGAACTCGGCGCCGCTGACGCTGCTGCGTCACGTTCCCGGGCTCTCGTTCGAGCTCGCGAAGAAGCTCGTCGAACGCCGCGCCGAGCGCCCGTTCGCGTCGCGCGAAGAGCTGCGCACCGAAGGGCTGCTCGACGACACGGCGTGGACCAACGCGATCGGTTTCCTGCGCGTCGCCGGTTCCTCCGAGCCGCTCGACCGCACGGCGCTGCATCCCGAGCAGTACGACCTCGCGCGTCGCATCATCCTGGACAGCGGCGGAAGCGTTGAGGAAACGCTCGGCCGACGCGACGCGGCCAAGGGGCTACGTCGGGCCAACTTCGAGATCGACGAGTACACGTGGCGCGACCTCGTGCGCGAGATCTCGCACCCCGGTCGCGATCCGCGCATGCGCACCTTCCCGCCGCGCGTCCTGCCGGTCGACTTCGACGTCAAGACGCTCGAGAAGGATCAGGTCATCGAGGGCATCGTGTCGAGCGTCACGAGCTTCGGCGCGTTCGTCGATCTCGGCGTGAAGCGCGAGGGGATGGTGCACATCAGCGAGATCTCCGATCGCTACGTGCGCGACGCACGCACCCTGTTGTCGATCGGCCAAGTCATTCGCGCGCGCGTGCTCAATGCAACGGGTCCGCGCGTCGAGCTCTCGCTCAAGAAGGTCCCGCCGCCCGCACGCACGACGGGAATGCGCGGTGGTGGCGGCGGTGCAGCCGGCGGTGCAGGTGGCAACCGCGGGCGCCGCTCGGGCGGTCGTGGCGGCGAGCGCGAGGGCAAGCCGGCCTTCCCCGAATACCAACCGGTCGTGCGCGCCGCGCGGACGCGGCGGGACGGTCTCGGGAACGCCGCTCCGGAGAAGGGACGTCGCGGCGGTGGCGGCGGCGGACGCGGTGGACCGAATCGATCGGGCCCGGGGCGTGGCGGCAAGCGCGGCGCACGGGACGACCAGTACGATCCGGCAGCCGTGCGCGAAGCGAGCAAGTCCGCCGGCAGCTACAACCCGTTCGCGAGCTTCTTCGACAAGGGCGAAGCGTCCGGAGACGACGCGGGCGGCGCCGACTCGAAGTGAATCGGCACCGCCCGGTTGGCGTGGCTCGGTCGGCGGCTCAGCCCTGGCCGTCGCGCCGCTCGAGCTCGCGCACCGGATCGTCCGGCAGCAGGGCGTCGAGCGTGTCGAGCGCCTCGTCTTCCATCTCGACCTGAGTCGGTTCGGCGACCGGGGCGGGCGCCGGGATCGGCGACGTCGCGATGTCGAGCGCGCCGAGGTCGACGGAGCCCACGTCACACAGGTCGGACGCGATCGCGTCGAGCTCGGGGTTCACCGTCTTCTGCGGCGCGATCGCCGGAGGGGCCGTCTGCGGCGCCCGAGCGACGGGAGCTGCGGGAGCTGCCTGGACGACCGGCGCCGGCGCCTGCTGCGCCTTGGTCAGGAGTGCCTGCGCGGACGCGCGCGTCGCGTCGACCGCGTGGCCGAGCGTGTCGAAGCGCGAGCGGAGTTGGACGTCGACTTCGTGCATGCGTTCGTCGACGCGTGCACCGAGCTGGTCGATGCTCGCGGCCATGCGGAAGATGGCGCCCATCTGATCCGGCTTCTCGGACGCGCCCTCCTCCTTCTGGTTCGACTTGAGCAGCGTGCGCTGGCTCTCGCCGAGCGAACCGACCTCTTCGGTGATCTGCAGGAGCGAGCTCAGGACCTGCGCCAGATCGGCGGCGAGTTGGTCCGCGACGAGCATGAAGTCCGAGTCGGTCTGCTGCGGCACTTCGACCTGTCGGCTTGCGCGCGCGGCGGCCGCGACGCTGCGGGCGACGAAGCCCATGCTGAAAACGGTCGTACCGGCGACGAGCAGCAGGCCGGGTTGGATGCCGTAGCTGGCGAGTTCACGCCCGACCTTCACGAGTTGAAGGGAGATGCGTGGCGCCAAGACCAGCGCCGCTCCCGCCCCGACGAGGGCGAGCCCGACGAGGAACAGGAACGCCGCCGAGCCGTTGCCGGGCGTGCCCTTGGGGCTGACGTGAGACGACGTGGAGGTGGCCTTGACCACCTCGCGGATCTCGTCGCTTTGGAGGTACTCGCCTCCCGGTTCTGTGTCGATCGACGCTTCGCGAGCCATCGCCTGTCTTCCTCGGTGGATTCTGGAGCGGAGAAGGAACCTGTCGGCCAATGGGCACGGACGTGCCTCGCCGGGATCTCCGCGAAGGTCTCTTCGTCGATCTCCCGCTCCGCAGGTCTTGAGGGAATCCGGGGATGCCGACCCGGAACGCCTTTCTCGCTCCGCGCGGATCGCTCGGATATGGTCTTGTCCCCGATCGCTGAGGCTGTAGACGGAGATGAACAGAGAGATCAAAGGAACGCCGGTGTCGCCGGGGCTCGCCACGGGCGTGGTCCACGTCATCCACGTCGGGCGCGACGTCCCGACCTGGTCGGTGTCGCCGGAGGACATTCCGCTCGAGATCGGGCGGCTCGCGAGCGCGCTCAACGCCGCCTCCGAGAAGCTCGCCGAGCGCCAACGGCGGGTCGCCAAGACGGCGAGTGAAAAGGACGCCGAGATCTTCGCCGTCCACCGCCTGATCCTTCAGGACCCCGGGGCGATGTCCGCGGTCGAGTCGGCGATCTCGGAGCAGCGCATCAACGCGGAGGCGGCGGTGCAGACGCTGATCAAGCGCTTCGAGGTCACGATGGGCGATCTCGACGGCGACAGCGTGCGCGACTACGCGTCCGACGTCAGCGACCCGTGGAGGCTCGTGCTCGACATGCTCCTCGAGCGCGACCGGGCCGACGTGCTCAGCTCGCAATCGAAGGTCGTGCTCGCCGCGTCGGACCTGACGCCGAAGGTGGTCACATTCCTCGAGCGCGATCAGGTGCTCGCGATCATGACCGAGAAGGGCGGGCGCTTCTCGCACGGCGCGGTGCTCGCGCGTTCGTTCGGCGTTCCGTGCGTGGTCGGCATCCCGAACCTGCTCGCGCGACTCGAGCAGGGGATGGAAGTCACGGTCGACGGCGGGCGCGGCAGGATCCAGTTGCGTCCGAGCGCCGAGGAACTCGCGCTCTTCCTCGAGCTCAAGGCGACCGCGGACAGCCGACGCCACATCCTCAACGCCGAGAGCGGGAAACCCGCCGAGACTCCGGACGGCAAGCGACTCGGCGTCCTCGTCAATGTCGAGAGCGTCCGCGACTTCGACACGTTCGACACGGACAGCGTCGATGGTGTCGGGCTGTTGCGCACGGAGTTCCTCTACCTCGAGCGGAGCACCTTCCCGTCCGAGGAGGAGCAGTACCGCATGTACCGCCGCGTCGTCGAGCGCATGCCCGGACGGCCGGTCACGCTGCGCGTGCTCGACATCGGGGGCGACAAGCCGCTGCCGTACTTCGAGACGCCGAAGGAGACGAATCCGGCGCTCGGGTGGCGCGGCATCCGCATCACGCTCCAGTGGAGCGACCTGTTGCGTGTGCAAATGCGCGCGATGCTGCGCGCGGCACCGGCCGGCGACCTGCGCATCCTGCTGCCGATGGTCACGTCGATCGAAGAGATCCACGAGATCCACGAGCTGTTCGCCGAGACGCGAACGCACCTCGTCGAGCACGGCTACGACGTGCCCGAGAACGTGCTCGTCGGCGCGATGATCGAGGTGCCGGCGGCGCTCCTCGCGCTGCCGCGCATCCTCGACGAGGTCGACTTCGTCAGCGTCGGGACGAACGACCTCGTCCAGTACCTGCTCGCCGTCGATCGCGACAACTCGCGCGTCGCGTCGCTCTACGAACCGTTCCACCCCGCGGTCCTACGCGCGCTGCAGGACGTCGCCTCCGCCGGGCAGAAGGCCGGCAAGCCGGTTTCCGTGTGCGGAGACATGGCGGGGGACCCGGCCGCGGCGATCCTGCTGCTGGGCATGGGCTTCGATTCGATCAGCGTCGCGCCCCAGTTCGTGCCCGAGATCAAGTACGCGGTGCGCCGCACGAACTCGACCCACGCGCGCGCGCTCGCCACCGAGGTGCTCGATCAGGCGACGACGCGCGAGGTCCATCGCGTGCTCGCGCGGATTCGCGCCGACTTCGACGGCAAAGTGTCGGAGCGCGAGGAACCGGCGCACGGCGCGACTTCGAAGCAGGGCTGACCGGCGCCCTGCCGCGACGCTTCCCGATATTGCAACCACGTGGTCCACGGTTGCGACCTCCTTGGGGGCGCTACCACGGATGGCACAAACCGGCTACACTGGCGCCTCATCGTCGACGGCGGTCACCGCCCTTTGAAGAAGCACCATCGATCCCACGCCGAATGTAGGGGGGCACGTCATCGATGCGAGGAGCGATAGGTCCAAAGGAAGGGGGGAGGTAACGTGCGAGGAGCGAACGGAGGTTCGAGCCGATCACCCGCTCCGCGACGGGGTCGATGGTCGCGCGCCGAACAGAAGCGCCTGAAGGAGCTCTACGGGCTCCGCGACGATCCGGCGATTGCGCGGGAGTTGAATCGGCCCGTCGTGAGCGTGCGCCGCATGGCCGAGAAGCTGTTCCCGCAGGGAACGCGAACCGGCCCGTGGACGGCGGACGAGATGCTGGCGCTCAAGAAGTACCTCGGCGCGACGACGCCCGAGGTCATCGCCCGCATCCTTGGTCGAACGGTCGACGAGGTCGATCGCCAGATCATGGACCTGGGCCGCATCACCCGCGACGGGGGATGGACGCGGGATGAAGTCGCCGAGCTGAAGCGCGTCTACGGGACGCGCACCGAGGAGGACCTCTCGCGCATCTTCGGCCGTCGCGTCAGCGAGATTCGCGCGATCGCCGACGAGTACGCGCTGGCCAAGGACAAGGCCTTCACGCGCAAGCTGCGCGGCGAGGCTTCGACCAAGATGCCGCGCTGGACCGACGCCGAGCTCGAGATCCTGAAGTCGGACTACGAAACCGTTTCAAACCTGGATCTCGCGCGCAAGCTGAAGCGGTCCGTGAAGAGCGTCGTCTCGAAGGCCCACAACCTCGGCCTGAAGAAGTCCACCGAGCGCCTGCGTGCCATGGGACGCGAGAACGTCAGCCTGCGCTACCGCGACTAACGCGGATCCGAGACCAGGGCTGCGGCGATTCTTTTTGGGCCGAGGGAAACCCCAGGGTCCCATCCGACGTCCTGAATCCGTAGCTTTCGTGAAACCGGTGGGTGAGCGCAGCGCCACCGACGTCTCGAGACAAGAGTCCACGGATGGAGAGTCAACGCATGAGCAGTGCTCGACAGCGAGGCGCCGAACCACGTGCCCGAGTGTCCGCGGATCGAACCGCCGGCCGAGGGGACGTCGAGCGGCGCCTGCGCGCGTGGCTCCGCGAACGACGGCACCTGCGCGCGGTCGGCGCGCCGCCGACGGAACGCGACACCCCCGCGCCCGCGCCGCCCAAACTCGTTCCGCACATCGGCGCCTGGTAAGGCGTTCGCGCGCGAACGACGGGTGGAAGCACCGGTGCCGCACGCGCGGCGGGTAGAATCCCGCGCCGTGGAGCTCGTCCTCGTCCATCCCGAGATTCCCCACAACACGGGGTGTGTGGCGCGCCTCGCCGCGGCGACCGGTTTGCGCCTGCACCTGGTCGAGCCGCTGGGGTTTTCGCTCGAAGACCGCTACCTCAAGCGCGCGGGGCTCGACTACTGGCCGATGGTCGACCTCGTCGTGCACGCCGATTGGAGCGCGTTCGAGCGCGCCGTCCGGTCGACGTCCGCGCGCGCCGTCTCCGACCGTTTGCGGCTGTTCTCCGCGCGCGGCGGCGGCTCGCTCTTCGACGTCGCGTTCGAGCCCGACGACCTCCTGTGCTTCGGCAGCGAGTCGAGCGGCCTGCCGTCGACGCTGCTCGAGGGAAACGACGCGCGGCGCGTCTACGTTCCCATCCGATCCGGAGTGCGCAGCCTGAACCTCGCGAGCGTCGTGAGCCTCAGCGCCTACACGGCGATGCGCAGCGCGGGAGTCCCGCTGCCGAGCAACGACGGCACCTACGAAGTGCACCCGCGCGCCGACGAGCGCCTTCGCCCCACGGACATCGTCCGCTAGCCGGCCATGCAAGAACGCAAGCCCCGCAAGGGCGACCTCGTCGAGCTCGACATCGAGCGCCTCGGTCCGAAGGGGCACGGGCGCGGGCGGTTCGGCGAGTTCACGTTCGACGTGCGCGGCGCGGTGCCGGGTTCGCGCGTGCGGGCGGCCGTGTTCCGCCGGCGCAAGAACCGCGTCGACGCGGTGATCGACGAGCTGCTCGCGCCGAGTCCCGTCGCGTGCGCGCCGCGCTGCGCGCACTTCGCATCGTGCGGCGGTTGCGCGTTCCAAAACCTCGAGTACGCCGCACAGCTCGAGCACCTGGCGCAAGCGCTCGGCGAGACGCTCGCGCCGGCCGAGATCCCCGACGTCGCGCCGATCGTCGCGTGCGCCCAGCCGTGGAACTATCGCAACAAGATGGACTTCACGTTCGGCAACAAGCGTTGGATCGAAGCGGACGAACCGCCGGATGCGCCGAACGGATTCGCGGTCGGACTCCACGTCGCCGGTCGCTTCGACAAGATCCTCGACGTGCGCTCGTGCGAGATCGCCTTCGTCGAAGCGAACGCGATCCTCGCGAGCGTGCGTGAACTCGCGGTCGCAGCCGGACTCTCCGCGTGGGACGTGCGCGAGCACCGCGGACTCCTGCGCCACCTCGTGCTGCGCAAGGGCTTCGCGACGGGGGAGATCATGGCCGACCTCGTCACGACCGAGGAGGCGCCCGACGCGATCGAGCCGCTCGTCGCGCGCCTGCTCGAGCGCCATCCCGGATTGACGACCGTCGTGCAACACACGAACGACGGCGTCGCGCTGGTGGCGGGGGGCGTCGAAACCGTGCGGCACGGTTCGGGGGTGATCCACGAAGAGCTCGCGGGGCTGTCGTTTCGCATCTCGGCCGCGTCGTTCTTCCAGACGAACACGGCGCAGGCCGAGGAGCTCGTGCGCATCGTGCGCGAGGAGGCGCTCGTCGTTCCGGGAGCGCGCGTCTTCGACCTCTACTGCGGCTCCGGCCTCTTCTCGCTCGCCCTCGCCAAGCAGGGCGCGCGCGTCACCGGCTTCGAACTCGTCCCGTCGGCGATCGACGACGCGCGGCTCAACGCCGGACGCAACGGAATCGATGCCGTGCGCTTCGTCGCCGGCGACCTGGTCGAGACGCTCGCGGCCGAGACCGAAACGCCCGACGTGTGCGTGGTCGATCCGCCGCGGCCCGGCGTCCATCCGCGTGTCCTCGCGATGCTCACGGCGCTCGCCCCCGAGCGCATCGTATACGTGTCGTGCAACCCGAAGAGCGCGGTCGAGGACCTCATCGTGCTGCGCGCGGGCGGCTACCGCGTCGAGCGCGCGCGGCCGGTGGATCTGTTCCCGCACACCCCGCACCTCGAGTGCGTTTTCACGCTCACGCGCGCGACTGCCACGGCGTCCGGCGGATCGAGCATGGCCGGGCCCTCGGTCGAGAGTTAGCCTCGGAGCATGGAACCCGCGATGCGAGTCGAGCAAGGGACGCTGCTCGCGGCATGGCCCGACATGCTCGACCCGAACTTCATGCACAGCGTGGTGCTGATGTGTCAGCATTCCGAGGAGGGCGCCTACGGCTTGATCACGAACCGCGAGACGGATCACGTCGTGTCGGACCTCTTGCCCGATCATCCGCTGCTCGCGGACTCGCTCTTTCCCGTCTTCCTCGGCGGCCCCGTGGACCACACGGCGATGCAGTTCCTGCACTGCGTGCCCGAGGCAATTCCGGGCGGCGTCGCGTTGTCCGACTCGATCTGGCTCGGCGGCGAGCTCGACGCCATGGCCGAGTGGTTGCGCGACGAGCCCGAGCGCGCGCTGCGATCCGTGCGCATCTTCCTCGGCTACTCGGGCTGGGGGGCGGGCCAGCTCGACCTCGAGCTCGGACTCGGCTCGTGGATTCCGGCGACCGGATCGACGGAGACGATCTTCGGGACGTCGGGTGAGGAGATGTGGCGGCGCGTCGTGCGCTCGATCGGTGGCGCCGGCGAAGAGCTGCAGAATCAGCCGCCCGACATCAGTTGGAACTGACTCCCGCGATTGGGCACGGGAATGCGGCCCGCAGGATTTCGTAGCCTATCGCGCGCCGACTCCGGACCCCCCGCAGGATGAACCCGACCGACCCTCCGAAAAAGAAGCGCTGGCGCCTGCTCGGTTGCTTGGTCAAGGGACCGCTCGGTTGCCTCGCGTTCGTTGTCGGGATGCTCGTCGTGTTCGTCATCTTCAGTCCGAGGGTGCTCGGCAACCTCTTCGCGACGTCGTTCGTGAAGCACGTCAACACGACCTACGAGGGCACGCTCGAGATCGGTTCGGCGTGGATGGGGTCGCTGTACGGTCCGCAGGACGTGAGCGGGATCGTGCTCTTCGATCCCGATGGCGGCGAGATCCTGCGCGGCCGCGTCGACGCGCCTTCGCTGACGAGTTTCGTCGACGACGACGTGTCGACCGAGTGGGGGCCCGTGCGCGTCCACTTCGATGCGATCTCGCTCGTCGAGGACGAGAACGGCGAGACGAACCTCGAGCGCGCACTGACGCGACGCGAGAGCCCGGAGCGCAGCGCCTGGTCGCGCCTCGAGAGCGACGTGCAGTTCGACGACCTGCGCACGGTGTTCTCCGCGGACCTCGTCTCCTGGAACGGGCCGTCCGAGCGCTCGGTTCTGCTCCGAGACGTCGTGTGCGAGGCGACCTTCAACGGCCGCGACCGGTCGATCCGCATGCACGCGGAGGGGCGCTGCACGGTCGACGGGCGTGTCGCCGACAGCGTGCGTTTCCTTTGGGACATCGACGACGTGTGCATCGGACCGCTCGAGCGCACGGGTTGGAGCGCCGAGCTGACGACGGACGCGGTTCCGGTCGCGCTGCTCGATGCGCTGCTACGGACGGCGAGCGTGCTCGCGGATCGGTTCGGCGAGGAGATGACGACCTCGCGCCTGCGGCTCTCCGGCGACGTCGACGGCGTGCGCCGGATCGAGGAGCTCCAGATCGATGGCGAGCGCGGCTACGTCCAGCTCGCGGCGCGTTGGCCGCGCGCCTCCCATGCGATCGTCGCCGGGACCGACGACGTCGCGACCTTCCGCGTGTCAGCATCGTCGACCGAGGCCGGAGAGTTCCTGGGGCGCACGATCCCGCTGACCTACGACTTCGCGACGACGGGGCCCGGCGCGACGACGGAGGTGCGACTGCGCGATTTCGTCCTGCCGATCCGCGGCGGCCTCGATGGCCTGCGCGCGTCGTGTGAAGTCGTCAGCGCGGCCTCGACGTTCCGCTTCCTCGACGAAGTGCGCGAGCGCTTCCACCTCGACGGACGCGAGACGCTGTCCGACACCGCGCGCTTCCGCATCGAGCAGGGCGCGCTGTGGTACGACAACTTCGCGCTGCCGACGACCACCGGCACGCTGGTCGTCAGCGGGTCGTATCGCATCGATACGGACGAGTACGAGCTGCTCGCCACGCTGCCCGATCACACGTCGTACGAGGTCTCCGGTCCGCGCGCGACGCTGGCGATCGAACCGGCCGGCCGCTAACGGGCTGCTGGATCAGGCCCGCGACTCGACGGCGCGGCCCAACTTCTCGGCCAGCGTGCGCCGCACGTTGTCGTACAGCTCGTGCCCGTCGCGATCGTCGATCCACGTCTCGCTCTCTGGCTTCCAGTCGTAGTGCCACGCGCGTGCGCCCGCCGCGTACCACATTTGATGCGACCCCGCCTGGCGGTTCAGGATGTAGCGCACGCCGTCGGGGAACTCGAGCGTCACGACGCCGTCGGTCGTCGCGAAGTCGACCTCGTCCGGGTCGAAGTTCTCGAGCCAAACGGCGGCCCGCGCGAGGCAAGCGTCGGCGAGTCGTTCGAAGGTTTCGGCGTCCATGTTCGGTCGTCCTACGTGGGTGGGTCAGGCGAGCCCCAGGTCGTCCACGCCGTCTTCGTCGAAGCCGAGTGCGTGTCCGAGTTCATGGTACAGCGTGACACGAATCTCCTCGCGCAGGTGCTCGACGTCTTCGCCGATACGCTCGAGGTTGCGCTGGAACAGGAAGATCGCGGGCGGCTGCTCGAGTCCGGGTTCGGTGTCGTACTCCGACAGGGGCGGGCCGATGTAGAGGCCGAGCACATCGGGCGGATGCCCCGAGCGCGGCGCATCCAAGACAGCGGCGGTCGGCATCGGGTCGATCACGATCGGAATGCGCTCGACCACGCGGACGAATTCGTCGGGGAGCTCGCTCACGGCCTCGCTCACGATCGCCTCGAAATCCTCGCTGCTCAGTCGGATCGGCGGCGGGTTGTGTTCGGGGTCGAGCGCGTGCGCCTCGGTGAGCAGGTCGTGCGCGCGGTCGTGGTCGCCCTCGGCGTCGGCGAGGAAGGAACGATCGAGCAAGAGCTGTGCGCCCCATTCGCGCGGATCGAGCAGCGCGAAGGCCGCGCGCGCGCCGTCGAAGTTCCAGCGCGCGATCTCCAGCCGACCCCGCGCGCGCAGCACGTCGGGATCGCCGTCGCCGAGCAAGTGCTGCGCCTTGGCGAGGTCCTCGTCCGCGCGATCGAGTCGGTCGACCTCGATCCACACCGCACTCGACAGGAGCCAACGCAGGCCGTGGTCGGCGGGGGCGGCGTCGAGGACGAGCAGGGCTTGCTCCCACTGTCCTTCGTCGAGCAGGTCATTGGCGCGGTCGACCCACTCGGGAACCTCTTCGTCGTCGTGCATGATCAAGCTTTGGCGCGGCGCTGTGGTTCGTTCTTGCGCCGCTCGTCCTCGATGCGCGCCTTCGTTGCCGCGAAGCCGCAGATCGGGCAGGTGGCGAGGTCGTGGCGGCGCGCGGGGCAGTGCTCGCGGCCGAAGTAGATGATTTGCAGGTGCAGCTTGTTCCACGCATCCCGCGGGAACAGCTGCTTGAGGTCGGCCTCCGTCTGCTCGACGGAGCGTCCGTTCGTCAGCCCCCAGCGCGTGCCGAGCCGATGGATGTGCGTGTCGACCGGAAAGGCGGGCACGCCGAACGCTTGGGCCATGACGACGCTCGCCGTCTTGTGCCCGACGCCGGGCAACGCCTCGAGCTCCTCGAACGTGCGCGGCACTTCACCGTCGTGGCGCTCCAGGATCAGCTGCGACAGCCCCTGCAGCGCCTTCGCCTTCTGCGGCGCGAGCCCGATCTCGCGGATCAGTGCGCGGATCTCGTCGACCGGGAGCGCCGCCATCGCGCGCGGCCCCGGTGCGCGCCGAAAGAGCTCGGGCGTGACCTGGTTCACCTTCTTGTCCGTCGTCTGCGCGGAGAGCACGACGGCGACGAGCAGCGTGAACGGATCGACGTGGTCGAGCGGCACGGGAACGACGGGGTAGAGTTCGTCGAGGATCGCGTGGATCCGCTTCGCCTTCTCGGCACGCTTCATCCGGAAGAGCATACCGAGCGGCCTCCCTGCTAAGATCGGAATCGTGCGCGCTAACTTCGTCCTCGCCCTGGTGCTCGTCCTCGCCGTCGCGCTCGGCGGTGCCGCGTTCCTGTTCGGTGGCGACGACGGCAACGAGCGGCGTGAACCGCCGGTCGCGGTGACGGCGAGGAACGACGCGCAAGGGGCCGATCCGACGGCGCAGGACACGCTGGACACACCGGCCGACGACGGGGGGCTCCCCGTCGATCGCGAGGCGCTTCCCGTGGAGCCCGCGCCGGATGCGCTCAACGAGCAGGGCAACGGCGAGTACAGCTACGATGGGCCGATCAACGCGGAGCGCATCCGCGAGCAGCTCGAGTCGGAGTTCTGGCGCCAGTGCATGGGCGCGGGCAGCCTGCTGGAGATTCGAGCCTGCATTCGCGCCAGCTTTGCCGGCCCCGGTCTCTCGCCGACGGAACTCGCCGCGCTCGTCTGCGGAGACATCCCGCCGGACGGTCCCGATCGTCTGCTGATCGAGGAAGTGGCGGCGACGTGGGCGCCGACGTCCGCCGCGGGCGAGATCCGCGAGTTCCATTCGCTGTGCAACGCGCCCGGCGTCGTGTGGGCCGACTTCCTGCGCTTGCAGTCCGAGCGCGCTCCCGAGTGGGTCGAGGCCTTCGCGCGCAGCCTCGAACCGCACCTCGTTTTCGAGGGCGACGACATCGTGCTCTTGCAGGCGCTCGAGCAGCTCGCCGACGACGATGCCACGTTGCGTGACATCCTCGAGCGCGGCGCGCGCGGCGAGTTCGGTGGCACGGACCAGCAGGTCGCGTTCGCGCTCGCGCGCTCGTTGCGCATGCTCGGCGACGCGGGCGATCGAATGGAGTTCCTGCGCGGCGTCGTCGCGTCCGAGACGTTCGAAGGGCGCCTGTCCGAGGTCGACGCGATGGTGCGGGGCGCACTCGACGAACGTCTGTATCGCGCGTCGCCGAGCGATGTGGTCGCGTTCCTCGAGGGGCTGTTCGACGATCCGCGTCTCGCGGCGAGCGCGGCGCACAAGATCCTCGCGCTCGACCGCGACCAACGCATGCCCGCGTGGATGGACGACTCCGTGCGCCGGCTGTTGGTTCAGCGCGCCCACGACGCGTTGCGGGCAGGGTCCTGAGGCGAGTGAGGCGCCGATCCGTCGCGCATCTGCGCGGATCTCGGCAGAGCCTCGTGAGTCGCGCGCGCTAGAATCCGTGCGCCCGTCCGTCCCTATCCGAGTTCCCTCGATGCTCCGACGATTTGCATTCGCCGCGTTCCTCGCCGCCTCCGTCTCCGCCCAGTCGGATCCGTCGCTGACCTCCGGCCGCCCGGTGCCGCCGGAGCAGGCGTGCTACGACGTCCTGTCCTACCGCCTCGACGTGCGCGTCGATCCGGAGGCGCAGTCGATCCTCGGCCGTGTGGTGATGCGCGCGCGCCTGCTCGCGCCGAGCGACGTGATCGCGCTCGACCTCGACGGACGAATGGAAGTGCGTGACGTCCTCTTCGGCGACGGAGACCCGGAGCTCGTGGGCGCCGACTTCACGCACACGGACGGGGAGATTCGCGTGCAGGCGAAGACGCACTTCGAGCGCGAGGGCATCGAGCCCGGCGACGAGTTCGAGGTCGCGGTCGCCTACGGCGGCGCGCCGCGCGTCGCGCCCCGTGCGCCGTGGGACGGCGGTTTCGTGTGGGAGACGACGGCCGACGGCTCGCCGTGGATCGCGACGGCGAACCAGATGCAGGGCGCCGACCTGTGGTGGCCGTGCAAGGACCAACCCGACGACGAGCCGGCCGAGATGGACATCTTCGTCACCGTGCCCAAGCCGCTCGTCTGCGCGAGCAACGGCAAGCTCGTTTCGACGACCGAGAACGCGGCGGGCGAGCTCGTCTACCACTGGCACGTGTCGACGCCGATCAACGCATACGGCGTCGCGCTCAACATCGCGCCGTATCGAACCATTACTCGCGACTATACGAGCGTCGCGGGCGACACGTTCCCGATCACGTACTGGGTCCTGCCCGAGAACTACGAGCAGGGACTCGTGCTGTTCGAGGACATCGTCAAGACCACGCGCTTCTTCGAGGAGACGTTCGGCCCGTACCCGTTCCGCGCGGACAAGTACGGCGTGGCCGAGACGCCGCACCTCGGCATGGAACACCAGTCGATCATCGCCTACGGCAACGACTACCGGGGCAACCCGTGGGGCCAGCAGCGCGGCTTTGACTTCCTGCACCACCACGAGATGGCACACGAGTGGTGGGCGAACCTCGTGACGTGCGCGAACTGGAAGGACTTTTGGATCCACGAGGGCTTCGGCACGTACGCGCAGGCGCTCTACGTCGAGAAGCTGCACGGCGCGCAGGCCTATCGCGAGACCTTGCTCGACTACCGCGGCACGCTCGCGAACCAGGCGGCCGTCGCACCGCGCGAGGCGATGAGCACGACCGACGTCTACTTCGCTCCCGGCGGCGGCGACATCTACAACAAGGGCTCGTGGATCCTGCACACGTTGCGCTGGGTGATGGGGGACGAGGCGTTCTTCGTCGCGCTGCGCCGCATGGCCTATCCGGACGAGGCGCTCGAGGCGACGACGGACGGGAGCGCGTGTCGCTTCGCCGACACCGAGGAGATCCGCTCGATCGCCGAGAAGTACGCCGGGGAGAACCTGGCGTGGTTCTTCGAGGTCTACCTGCGCCAACCCGCCCTTCCGCGGCTCGAGGTCGAGCGCGAGGGTGACACGCTGCGCCTGAGTTGGGCGGTTCCGGACGGTCTACCGTTCCCGATGCCGGTCGAGGTGCGGATCGGCGACGAGTTGCGCCGCATCGAGCTTCCGGACGGCAGCGTCGAGCTCGAGATCGACGCGGGCACCGAGGTCACGGTCGATCCCAACTCGTGGCTGCTGAAGGTGGAAGCATGAGCGCGATCGACGACTTCCTCGCCGACGGACCGTGGGCCGTTGTCGGCGCTTCCACCGACCGCGCCAAGTTCGGCAACCGCGTGCTGCGCAGCTATGTGTCGCACGGCCTCGCCCCCGTCTATGGCGTGCACCCGATCGAGACCGAGGTCGAGGGCGTGCCGACGTTCCCGAACCTGGCCGCGTTGCCCGAGACGCCGCGCGCGATCTCGATCATCACGCCGCCGCCGGTGACCGATGCCGTCGTCGCCGACGCGATCGCCGCCGGTGTGCGCTTCGTTTGGATGCAACCGGGCGCGGAGAGCGCGGCGGCGATCGACGCGGCCGCGGCGGCGGGACTCGTCGTGATCGCGGGCGGTCCGTGCATCCTCGT
Organism: Planctomycetota bacterium; assembly: GCA_029259605.1. Taxonomy (GTDB): domain Bacteria; phylum Planctomycetota; class UBA1135; order UBA1135; genus OFTM281. Next base: position 18,524 of record JAJDEV010000158.1, read on the forward strand.
CGAACTGAATCGCCGCTCGGCGAACCGCTAGCAGACTGTGGCAAAAGTCATTCACCCGCAGAACGCCGTCCTCCACTCCGGCTTGGCCCCCGAAAGCCTCGCCGAATCCACCGCTTCGCCTACGTTTCCGGAGACCAACCCGGAGCGGATGCCGACGCTCTGCGGGCG
>JAJDEV010000159.1 GCA_029259605.1 Planctomycetota bacterium
GCTCGCGTCCCGCCGGCCGCAGGCGCCCGTTTAACGCGCGGCGCGAGGCGCGCCGCTGCAACACAGGCTCGCTGCGCTCGCGTGTTGCGGGCCGCGGGCACTACCGATTCACGCGCGGGGCTGCGCCCCGCTGCACGGCAGGCGCCGCTGCGCGGCGCGCCGTGCACAACTCAGTACGACTCGTCCTCGGACGGAAAATCGCGCGACCTCACGTCTGCGGCATACCGCCCGAAGGCGACCTTCATCTCCTCGGCGAGGTTCGCGTAGCGGCGCACGAAACGCGGGTGGAACTTCGTGTAGAGACCGAGCATGTCGTGCGACACGAGGATCTGGCCGTCGCATCCGGGGCCGGCGCCGATACCGATGATCGGGACGTCCACGGACTTCGAGATCTCGGTCGCGAGCGTGGCCGGGATCTTCTCGACGACGATGCCGAAGACGCCCGCCTCCTGCAGCGCGAGCGCGTCGCGTTTCAGCTCGTCGGCCTCGGCCTGTTCCTTCGCGCGCACCTGATAGGTGCCGAACTGGAGGATCGACTGCGGCGTGAGGCCGAGGTGCCCCATCACCGGAATGCCCGCGTCGACGATGCGGCGTACCGTTTCGCTGACCTTGACGCCGCCCTCGAGCTTCACTGCTTCGACCAGTGCTTCCTGGATCATCCGACCGGCGTTTTTGAGCGCCTCGTCCGGATTCACGTGGTACGACATGAACGGCATGTCCCCGACGACGAGCGCGCGGTCGACGGCGCTCGTCACGGTCGACGCGTGATAGAGCATCTGCTCCATCGTCACCGACACGGTCGTGTGGCGTCCTTGCACGGTCATCGCCGCCGAGTCGCCGACGAGGATCAGGTCGATGCCCGCCTCGTCGAGCAGCGTCGCCATCAGGTGATCGTAGGCGGTGAGCGCGGTGATCTTCTGACCGCGCTCCTTCATCCGACGCAACGAGTGCGTCGTGACCTTGCGCGTGTTCATGTGCCGTTGGGACTCGCTCATCGCGTCGCTCTCAGGCGTGGCGCACGGCTGCGGCCGCGCTTTCGTACGGAGCCTCGTCGACGTAGTCGAGGAGGCGCGCGATCGTCTCGCGCATCTTGTCGCGCGCGACGATGTTGTCGATCATCCCGCGGTCGAGCAGGAACTCGGCGCGCTGAAATCCGGCGGGCAGCTCCTGCTTGAGCGTCGTCGCGATCACGCGCGGTCCGGCGAAGCCGATCAACGCGCCCGGCTCGGCCAAGACGATGTCGGTCACCGACGCGAACGACGCGGTCACGCCGCCCGTCGTCGGGTGCGTCATCACGCAGATCGAGAAGCCGCCGACGTCGTTCAGCTTCTTGAGCGCCGCGCAGGTCTTCGCCATCTGCATGAGCGACAACACGCCCTCGTGCATGCGCGCGCCGCCCGAGCTCGTGAACACGACGAACGGACGTCGATCGCGGATGGCGAGCTCGATCGCCAGCGCGAGCTTCTCGCCGACGACCTCGCCCATCGAACCGCCCATGAAGCCGAAGTCGAGGATGGCCAGGACGATCGGCTTGCCGAGCACCTCGCCGAAGCCGCACAGCAGCGCCTCGTTCTGCCCGGTGCGCTTGACCGTGCGCGCGATCTTCTCCGAGTACGGCGTCGAGTCGATGAAGTTCAGGCGGTCGAGCGCCTCGATCTCCGCGAACTGCTCGCGCCACGTGCCTTCGTCGAGCACCATCGCGATGCGTTCGCGGCCGGGCACGGTGAAGTGGAAGCCGCACGACGGGCAGACGCGTCCCTTCTCCTCGAGCTCCTTGCGGAAGATGACCTCGGAGCACGACTCGCACTTGAGCCACAGCCCCCCGGGCATGTCCTTCTTCTTCGAGAAGCGCAGCCGCGACAGGCGCCCCTGCTTCTTCTCGGTCGGCTCGGCCTGGTCCTGCTCCGCCTTGGCCTTCGAGTCGCCCTTCTTCTTCGGCGCGTCGTTCTGCTTGGGATCGTCAGCCACGGAAACTCTCTTGGGGACGGGGTTCGAGCGCGGGAGCGCTGGGGACGATCCTACTCCGTGCGCGCCGCGAGCGCGCCCGCGCGCAGCTCGGCGATGCGCGCGCGGCGGTCCGGAGCCCCGTAGACGGCGGATCCGGCGACGAGCGTGTCCGCCCCCGCCGCCGCGCAGCGCGGCGTGGTCTCGAGGTTCAGGCCGCCGTCCATCTCGATCATGCCGGCGTACCCGCGCGCGCGCAGCCACTCGACCTTCGGCAGCACCTCGGGCATGAAGGACTGTCCGCCGAAGCCGGGGAACACGCTCATGACGAGCACGAGGTCGACCTCATCGAGAACGTCCGCCACGGCCTCGATCGGCGTGTCCGGATTGACGGCGATGCCCACCTGCGGAACGCCGGCGTCGCGGAAGGCGCGAATCGTCGCGCGCTGGACCTCGGCGGTGAGGCGCACTTCGGCGTGGAAGGTCAGCACGTGCGCGCCGGCTCTCGCGAACGGCTCCGCGAACGCATCCGGGTCCTCGATCATCAGGTGCACGTCGAGCGGGATCGTCGTGCAAGCCTTGATGCTCGCGACGACCGGCGGACCGATCGTCAGGTTCGGGACGAAGTGACCGTCCATCACGTCGACGTGGTGCCAGTCCGCGCCCGCCGCCTCGATGCCGGAGAGCTCGTCCGCCATGCGCGCGAAGTCGCAGGACAAGAGCGATGGGAGGATGCGGATCGGGGCGCGGTTCACGGTGGCGGACGGTGTGGGGCGGGATTCGACGGTGTGTGCCATGGCGCGGGATTGTAGCGCGGAGGCGGGCGAATCGAACGGCCCGATGCGGGTGCGCTACGCGCGCAGCGCCTCGATCCCCGGCAAGGCGCGTCCTTCCAGCAATTCGAGCGACGCTCCGCCGCCGGTCGAAATGTGATCGATCTGCGCCTCGAGGCCGAGCATCCCGATGGCCGCGACGGAATCGCCGCCGCCGACGACGGTGTACGCCGACGCGTCGGCGACCGCGCGCCCGACGGCCGCGGTGCCGGCGCGGAACGCCTCCCACTCGAACACGCCCATCGGACCGTTCCAAAGGACGGTCTTGGCGCCCGCGATCTCGGCCGCGTAGCGCGCACAGGTCTCCGGGCCGATGTCGAGCCCCATCCTGCCGTCCGGGATCTCGGTCACGAGCTCGGGGGTCGCGCTCTCCTTGAACTCCGCCGCGACGATGTGGTCGGTCGGGAGCAGCAGCTTGCACTGCGCCACCTCCGCGTCGGCCAGGTTCTGCTTCACGGCATCGATCTGGTCGGTCTGCACGAGCGAGTTGCCGACGCCGAGCCCCTGGGCCGCGAGGAACGTGTACGCCATCCCCCCGCCGATCAGGATCGCGTCACAGCGCTCGAGCAGGTTCTCGATGACGGGCAGTTTGTCGGACACCTTGGCCCCGCCGAGGATCGCGACCAGCGGACGCGCGGGGTTCGTGAGCACGCGCGCGAAGGCGTCGAGCTCGCGTTGCAGAAGGAGCCCGGCCGCGGACGGCAGGAGCCGCGCGGGTCCGCACACCGACGCGTGCTCGCGATGCGACGTTCCGAAGGCGTCGTTGACGAACACGTCGCCGAGCCGCGCGAACGCCGCCGCGAGCTCGGGCGCGCCCTTCGTCTCGCCCGGATGGAAGCGCACGTTCTCGAGCAACACGACCGCGTCCGCCGGAGCGGCCGCGACTTGGCCCTCGATCTCCTTGCCGGCGGAACCGTCGAGCTTCACGACCTCGCGCCCGAGCAGCTCGCCGAGTCGCACGCCGATCGCGTCGACCCGCAACGACTCGACCTCGGTGCCCTTCGGGCGACCGAGGTGCGTCATCAGGACCGGCCGCCCGCCATGCTCGAGCACGTACTCGAGCGTGGGCAGGGCGGCCCGGATCCGTGTGTCGTCCGTGATGCGACCGGCGTCGTCGCGCGGCACGTTGAAGTCGACGCGCATGAGCACGCGCTTGCCGGACACGTCGAGCGTGTCCAGCGCCGGAACGTCGAGGTCGCTCATCGGACGCCTAGCGCTTGGCAGCGGCCTTCTTCTTCGACGCCTTCTTCTTCGACGCCTTCTTCTTCGACGCGCCGCCCTTGAGCTTGTGCGAGTAACGCATCAGCTCGACCACGCGGTTCGAGTACCCCCACTCGTTGTCGTACCAGCTGACGATCTTGGCCATCGTGTTGCCGAGGACCATCGTCGCGCCGCCGTCGACGACCGAGCTGTGCGGGTTGCCGACCACGTCGCTCGAGACGATCGGGTCGTCCGTGTACTCGAGCACGCCCTTGAGCTCCTTCTTCGCGGCGGCCTTGAACGCCGCGTTGATGCTCTCGACGGTGACCTTCTTCTTCGTCTCGACGACGAGGTCGACGACCGAGCCGTCCGAGACCGGAACGCGCATCGAGCAGCCGTCGAGCTTGCCCGCGAACTTCGGCAGGATCTTGCCGACGGCGCGCGCCGCGCCGGTCGAGGTCGGGATGATGTTCTCGCTCGCGGCGCGCGCGCGGCGCAGGTCACCGTGCGGGAGGTCGAGCGTGCGCTGGTCGTTCGGGAACGAGTGCACGGTCGTCAACATGCCCTTGACCAGGCCGAAGTTCTCGTCGATCACGCGGACGAGCGGCGACAGGCAGTTCGTCGTGCACGAGGCGTTCGAGATGATCACGTCGCTCGCCTTGAGCGACTTCTCGTTCACGCCGAGCACGATCATCGCGTCGATCTCGTCCTTCGGCGGCACGGTGAGGAGCACCTTCTTGGCGCCCGCGTCGATGTGCTTCTGGCAGGCGGCGCGCGTCGCGAAGATGCCCGTGGCCTCGACCACGAAGTCGATCTTGTTGGCGCCGTGCGGCAGGTTCGCCGGGTCGCGCTCGGCCGTGATCTGGATGCGCTTGCCGTCGACCGAGATCCAGTCCTTGCCCGCCTTGACCTTGCCCGCGAACCGGCCGTGGACCGAGTCGTACTTCAGGAGGTGCGCCAGGGTCTTCGTGTCGGTGATGTCGTTGATCGAGACGACGTCCATGTCCTTCCTGGTATGGAGGATCCGGAAGACGTTCCGTCCGATTCGGCCGAAGCCGTTGATCGCGATTCGCATGCCCATCGGGGTTCTCTACTCGTTTCGTTGGGAGGGGGTTCGGTCGCGCGCCCCGCCGGGGGCGCGGCGCCGCTGGTTCGGCAGAGCGCCCGGGGGACTCGCTCCGGCGGTCCGCGCCCGTCTCCCCCGCTCGGTGCGGATCGGGGGACTCGGAACGCGAATCGACTTCCGTGAGCGCCGTTCGGCGAGCGCGCCGAAAGCACGGCGCGACCTACGATGACGCTTTTCGCAACTCCGTTTCCACGCGGAACCGGCGTCGGTTTCCGGGAGAAACGGGCGCAGAGAGTACCCGGCCCCGCCGATGGCTTCAATCGTGTCGGTTAGGCTGGTTCGGTCTCGCGCGGAGCCGTTTCCACCTCCGGCCGACACCGGGCGCCGCGCCTCCACGTTTCCCCCACGCGCACCTCACCGCCTTGATCCCCACCACTCGGAACCGAGGTCGCTCCTGGACGACGCGTTGGTCGCACCTCGCGCGCGCCGCGGGGATCGATCCGTCCGAGCGGATCCTGCTGGCCCTGTCCGGAGGCGCCGACAGCGTTCTTTTGCTGCACCTGCTGGCGGACGCGACGCCGCGCCCGAACGTGCGCGCGATCCACGTCGACCACGGGCTGCGCGGCGCGGAGTCCGACGCCGACGCGCGCTTCTGCGAGAACCTGTGCCGCGCCCTGGGCGTTCCGTTCTCGCGCTGCGCGGTCGAGCTCGACGCGGACGGCCCGTCGCTCGAGGCGCGCGCGCGCGAGGCGCGCTACACGGCGCTCGCCGCCGAGGCGCGCCGGACGCGGCACACGACGATCGTCACCGGACACCACTCGGACGACGCGCTCGAGACCTTGCTCTGGCGCTGGACGCGCGGGACGACGCTCGCCGGGCTCCGCGGCGCGCGCGCGTCGACGCCGTTGCCGCGCGCGTTCCAGCGCGACGACGCCGAGGACGCGCCCGAGCTGCGCCTCGTGCGTCCGCTCCTCCCGCTGCGTCGCGCGGAGGTGCGCCGTCTGCTCGCCGACCGCGGGCTCTCGTGGCGCGAAGACTCGTCGAACACCGATCCGAAGCACACGCGTAGCCGCATCCGCCACGGCGTCCTGCCGTGGGTCGAGCGCACCTGCGGCGCCGACGGGCTCGAGAACCTGCGCGCGTTCGGCGAGGCGGTCGAGCGCCTCGAGGACTCGCTCGCCGGCGCGACCGCGCACCTCGCCTGGGCCCCGGCGCCCTACGCCGCCGCCTCGCGCGCGGGCGCCGCCGCCGACCTCGGTGGCGTGGTCGCGCGCGCCGAGCTCATGGCCGTCGCGACGCCGCTCCGTCGCCGCGCGCTGTGGCGCCTGCTCACCGAGGGCACCGGCGCATCGCCCGGCCGATCCCTGCTCGACCACGTCCTGCTCGACCTCGCCTCGGGCCGCTGCACGCGTCACACACTGCCCGGCGACTGGGTGTTAATCCTGCGCTCGGACGTCCTGCACCTGGTGCCGTCGCGGCGCGACCCGGGCGCGCTGCTCTACACGACCGACGACGAGCAGGAGCTGCTGCCCTTCGCGCCGAGTCCCGCGGACCTCGCGCGCGCGCGGCGCGGCGAACCGAGCGCCGCGCCGACGCTGCGCGCGCCCGTGCGTCGCCCGCTTCCGATCCCCGGCATCCTCACGCTGCCCGACGGCCGCCGCATCTCGGCCGAGCGGATTCGCGTGTCCCCCGACACGCCCGCGCCGCGCGCGGCGCTCGAGGTCGAGCTCGACGCCGAGGGCATGCCGCCTGTGCTGCACGTGCGGTTCGCGGAGCGCGGCGATCGCTTCCACGCGCTCGGTGCACCGGGCTCGAAACCCTTGCTGCGCTTCCTCGCCGACCGCGGCGTGCCGCGCGAGGATCGCCGCTCCGTACCGGTGGTCGCGGCCGGAGACGAGATTGTTTGGGTCGTCGGGATCGAGCCGGGCGAGCGCCATCGCATCCGCCCGCGCACGCGCGAGCGGCTGCGGCTCGCGCTGCACCACGGCGAAGCCCCGCGCTAGCAGCCCGTGGTAAAACTCACGCCATCGTCGGAGGGTGATGGATCCGTGCTGGCAAGGCGCGCTGACGACGCGTATTGGTGGAACCTCGGAGGAAGCGGAACGCAGGCAGCGCGGATCCAGCGCCGTTCGAGGGTGGCGTGAGTTTCACCACGG
>JAJDEV010000160.1 GCA_029259605.1 Planctomycetota bacterium
CTGCGCGCCATATCAACGCTTCCCTTCCTCACCGGGTTCGACGACCCGTCAAGGTCGCCTCCACGCGCTTCGGTCGCGAAGCGCTGATCTGACGCACATCTGCGTCGATCTCGGCAAAGCCTCATGAATAACCCGGGCTAGGATGTCGTGAGTTTCACCACGGCTTCCTAGGACCTAGCGGAAGAGCGTGCGGTAGGACAGGACCGCGCCGACCGCTCCGAACGCTAAGTTGGGCGCCCACGCGGCGAGGCTCGGAGGAACGCTGCCCGAGTCGAAGAGCAGCTTGCCGAGCTGCAGCGCGACGACGAAGTAGAGGAGCCCGTACGCGATCGCGCCCGAGAACGCGGCCAGCTGCGTGCTCGACCGCAGGGCGATGCCCGTCGGAACTCCGACGAGGAGCAGCAGGAAGAACGAGAGCGAGAGGGCCGATCGACGGTGGAGCTCGAACTCGAACTCGTCGCGCGTGGCCGCGTCGCTGTCGTCGTCGGCGAGGACGGCGCGAATCTCGCCGTTGGAGAAGTACTTCGCGCGGCTGCGATCCATCCGAACGACAGGGAAGATCTCCTCGAGCGGGAACGCGCAGAACGGGAACTCGCCGAAGACGCGCGAGTTCTTGCCGAGGACGCGAGCGTTCTCGAACTCGATCGTGAGCACGTCGTCCTCGAGCTTCTCGTCGTAGTGGATGCCGAGGGTCGCCCGGTCGGCGGTCACCGTCATCTCTTTCCCCTTCTCCTCGCGAAGATCGAGGAGCACACCCTCGCGAACGTTTCCGTAGGAGCTCCTCGAGGTGAGCGAGGAATTGCCGAACTCGAGATCTCCGCTCCGCGAGCCGAGATCCTTGAAGGCTTCGACAGCCTTCTCGCGGAGGTAGTTGCGCGACTCGTACTTCGCGTGCGGCGCGAAGTCGGTCAGGAAGTAGAAGGTCCAACCCGCGAAGGCCGATGCGATCAGCGCCGCGGGAAGGACGAGGCGAGCGGGGTGGACGCCCGCGAACTGGGCGGCGAGCCACTCGTTGTCCGCGGCCAGTCTTCCGTAGGTGGCGACGACGCCGATCAAGAAGGCCAGCGGGAGGAGATACGGCGCGATGTCGACCAAGGCGAACGGCACGTATGCGATCGCAGAGCCAAGGCTGACGGGCCCGAGCTTTTGAATGGCCGAAACGAAAGACGTCGGGACGACGATGAGCGACACGCCGGTCACCGCGAACGCTACCGACGCCGCGAGCTGACGGAGGATGTGGAGTTGCAGCGTCAACGCGTTGGCGAATGCGCTGCACTCGACCGAAGGGAGGCTGTCGAGTTGCGTCTCATCGCGGACACTTATCCTCGAAGTCGAGCGAACCGACGTTATCGGTTCCTTATCGAACGAGATCCACGGTCGCCCGCTGGTCCCCCTAGCCGATGCGTGGACGACTCGGCGCGCGGGGTCACGCCGACGTAAGGACCTGTCGCCGGGGTCTTTCGAAGATCGGGCATGGCGCCCGACGTCTCGACTCTGCCGTCCTCGATCGAACGCGCGACCTCCGGACCTGCGCGGATTCGCGCATCGCGACGTGGCGCGAGTTGCGCGGCTCCGAGACGGCGCGTCAGTGAGGCGGCGCTGATCGTAAGTGCCTCGGTGTTCAGCGCCGTCTGCTTCAACTGGACGTTCTTCGGGCACGTGTTCGGCGTCTACCCGATCGGCACGGACTACTTGCTGTTCCACGCCTCGCTCTTCCTCGTTCTCGTTTCGATCCTCGTCGTCGCGCTCGCGTGCCTCGGCTCGGAGTGGACGACGAAACCGCTGATCATCGCGCTTCAGCTCGGCTCCGCGCTGTCGAGCTACTTCATGGACGCGTACGGCACGATGGTCGATGAGGACATGCTGCGGAATGCGCTCCAGACGGACGTACCCGAGGCCAGGGATCTCGCGAGCGTGAGCATGCTCGTGCACGTCGTCGTGCTGGGCGTGATCCCGAGTTGGATCGTTGCTCGCATGCCGATCCGCTATGCCCGTTCCTGGCGCGGTTTCGCGCGGCGGGGGCTGCTCGCGCTGCTCGGCGTGCTGGTGATCGCACTGTCCTTGTTCGGATCGGCGCCGACGTTCGCGTCCTTCTTTCGGGAGCAGAAGGCGATGCGGTACTTCTGCAATCCGGCGACCTACGTCTGCGCCGCCATTCGCGTGGTGCAGGGCGAGCAGGCCGATGCGGATGGGCCCGTTCGAGCGATCGCGGAGGACGCGCATCGCCCGGGCGAGCGCGCGGCGAGGCGGCTGGTTGTCTTCGTCGTCGGCGAGACCGCACGTCCCGATCGCTTCTCGTTGAACGGCTACGCGCGCGAAACGAACCCGCTCCTCAACCGCGAGGACGTCATCAGTTTTCCGGACGTGCGCGCGTCGGGCACGTCGACGGCGACGGCGTTGCCGTTGATGTTCTCACCGTTCACTCGCACGGACGGCGGCGTAGGCGCCGCGCGGCAGTCCGAGAACGTCCTCGATGTCCTCGCGCGTGTCGGCGTGTCGGTCCTTTGGCGTGACAACAACTCCTCGTCGAAAGGGGTCGCGGATCGCGTGGCCTACGAGAACTTCAAGGCCGGTTCCCGCAACCCGATTCGCGATGGGGAGCCCCGCGACGAGGGGATGCTCACCGATCTGCAGAGCTACGTCGATTCATGCACGGGCGACATCTTCGTCGTCCTGCATCAAATGGGGAGTCACGGCCCCGCCTACTCGAAGCGCTATCCCGAGCGCTTCAACGTGTTCACGCCCGCGTGCGAGTCCAACCTGCTGGAGACGTGTGAGCGAGCGCAGATCGACAACGCGTACGACAACACGATCCTCTACACCGACTACTTCCTCGCCCGCGTGATCGAGTTCCTGCGGCAGAACGAGCCGAGTTTCGAAACCGCGATGCTGTACTTCGGCGACCACGGCGAGTCGCTCGGGGAGCACGGGATGTACTTGCACGGCTATCCGTACGCCTTGGCTCCCAAGGAGCAGACGCAGGTGCCGGCGATCTTCTGGTTCGGGGACGGGTGGAGCGTCGACCGCGACGCGCTGCGCGCGGGTGCGCGCGCTCCGTTCTCGCACGACTTCATCTTCCACACCGTGCTCGGACTGTTCGACGTCGGGACGCGCGTCTATCGCGACGACCTCGACATGCTCGCGCGCTGAGTGGCGCGGCGTCGAGCGCGCGCCGACGCCCCACAGGTGGATGACGAAAATGTAATGCGCTTCAGCGTCGCCGAGGCCGCGCATTACTCGGACGTAATGGGCTCGGTGTATACGCGGCGGATCGACTGGGTACATGCCCCGCGCCCAATCCCAACTCGCATTCCCGTCGCGTCTCTATCCGGCCGGGCGCGATCTCGAGCGCCGCACGAGTCGCGCCGCAGCGACGGCCGAACGCGATCGATCGAGCTTCGCCCCGCGCCGGATCAAAGAGACGACGCTGATCGTCGGTGCGTCCGTGTTCTCCGCCCTCGCGTTCAACGGCGCGTTCTTCTCACGCGTCTTCGGTTCCTACGGCATCGGCTCCGGCTACGCCGTGTTCGACGCGTCCCTGCTGCTGATTCTCGTCGCGCTCAACCTGGTCGTGTTCTCGCTGCTCGGCTCGAAGTTGACGACGAAACCGGTCATCGTCGTCCTTCAGGTGGCGTCGGCGATCTCGAGCTACTTCATGGGGGCGTACGGCATCATGGTCGACGACGACATGATGCGGAACGCGGTCGAGACGAACGCGGCGGAGACGCTCGACCTCATCAGCATGCCGCTCGTGTTGCACGTGCTCCTGCTCGGCGTCCTTCCGAGCTGGTTCGTTCTGCGGTTGAGCGTCGAGTACGGCTCGCTGTGGCGCGGCGCGCTGCGCCGTTTGGCCCTGGCCGTGCTGTCGCTACTGCTGATCGCCGCGCTGCTGTTCGGGTCGGGGCCGACGTTCGCGTCGTTCTTTCGCGAGCACAAGCCGATGCGCTTCTTCTGCAATCCCGCGACGTACTTGGTCGCCACGTTCCACTTGGTGCGCGACCGAGGAGCAGAGGATGCGCCGCTCCGAACCATCGCGCCCGACGCCCGACGCGCGGAGAGCGAGTCCAGGAAGCTCGTCGTCTTCGTCGTCGGCGAAACGGCGCGCGCCGACCGCTTCTCGCTCAACGGGTACGAGCGGGACACGAACCCGCTCCTTCGCAACGAGGACGTCATCAGCTTCCGCAACGTCGAGGCGTCCGGGACGTCGACGGCGACCGCGGTTCCGCTGATGTTCTCGCACATGGGCCGCAAGCATCCGGACGCGGATGCGGTGCGCAGTACGGAGAACGTGCTCGACGTCCTGGCGCGCGTCGGCGTCTCCGTGCTCTGGCGCGACAACAACTCGTCGTCCAAGGGCGTCGCCGACCGGGTCGAGTACGAGAATTTCAAGGACCCCGCGCTCAACCCCATCGTCGACGGCGAGCCGCGCGACGAGGGCATGCTCGCGGGCTTGCAGGAGTACATCGACGCGCGCGAAGGCGACGTCTTCATCGTGCTGCACCAGATGGGCAGCCACGGCCCGGCGTACTCGACGCGCTATCCCACGGGCTTCGAGGTCTTCCACCCCGCGTGCCATTCGAACCTGCTCGACCGCTGCGATCGGGGCGACCTCGACAACGCCTACGACAACACGATCGTCTACACGGACTACTTCCTGACCCGCGTCATCGAGCTGCTCGGCAACAACGACGACCGCTTCGAAACCGCGCTGCTCTACTTCGGCGACCACGGCGAGTCGCTGGGGGAGAACGGCATGTACCTACACGGCTACCCGTTCGCGCTCGCGCCGGACGAACAAACGCACGTCCCCGCCATCCTGTGGTTCGGCACCCGCAGCGACGTCGATCGAGAGACCCTGCGCGCCCGCGTCGACGACCCGTACTCGCACGACAACATCTTCCACACCGTGCTCGGCTTGTTCGCCGTGGAGACGGAGCTCTACGACGCGAACGCGGACATGCTGGCCGGCGCGCGGAACACGCTGAAGCACCGCGCTCCGTGAACGCCTAGCTCACCGTCTCGCGGAAGCGCTGGAACAGGTGTGACGAGTCGAGCGGCCCTGGCGCCGCTTCGGGGTGGTACTGCACGCTGAACACCTTCTCCGTCTTGTGCCGGAAGCCCTCGACCGTCTGGTCGTTCAGGTTGATGTGCGTGAGCTCGAGGTGGTCGGGGAGTGAGTCGGGGGCGACGGCGAAGGAGTGGTTTTGTGAGGTGATCTCGACCTTGCCCGTGATCAGGTCGCGCACGGGATGGTTCGCGCCGTGGTGGCCGAAGGGCATCTTGTGCGTCTTCGCGCCGAGGACGATCGAGAGGATCTGGTGGCCGAGGCAGATGCCGAAGATCGGGCGTTTGCCGATCAGGTCGGAGACCGCGTCGATCGTCTTCGTGACCGCGGCCGGGTCGCCGGGGCCGTTCGAGAGGAAGATGCCGTCGGGTTCGAGCGCGAGCACCTCGTCCGCGGGTGTGGACGCGGGCACGACGGTGACGTCGAAGCCGCAGTAGGTGAGGCTGCGCAAGATGTTGCGCTTGATCCCGAGGTCGTAGGCGACGACGCGCATGCGCTTGCCGTCCTCGCGAACCAGGTCGGTGGGATAGGACGCGTCGTACGCATCGGTCCACGTGTAGGGCTTTTCGCACGTGACGACGGAGGCGAGGTCGCGGCCGTCGGTCGACAACGCGGCGCGTGCCTTCTTCACGAGCGAGTCGGGGTCGTGGTCGACGGTCGAGATCACACAACGCAGGGAGCCGGCGGTGCGGATGAGCTTGGTCAAGCGACGCGTGTCGACGTCGTCGATGGCGACGATGCCGCGCTCGATGAGCCACTCGGGCAGCGAGCTGTCGGCGCGGTGGTTCGAGTGGCGCGACGACATCTGCTTGACGATCAGCGCCTCGGGCCACGCTCCATGGCTCTCGGCGTCTTCCTCGGCGACCCCGTAGTTGCCGATCAACGGGTACGTCATCACGACCGCCTGTCCGGTGTAGGAGGGGTCGGTGAGGATCTCGTGATAGCCGCTCATCGCGGTGTTGAAGACGAGATCGCCCGAGCTCTCTCCGTCGGCGCCGACGGAGTTGCCCGTGAGGACGAGGCCGTTCTCGACGGCGAGGGTGGCTTGGCTCATGAGAGTGCGGGGGAGCGGCGCGGTGCTCGCGACGACGTGGCGAGTGCGTTGATGCGCGCGGCGGAAGTGCCGGCGCCGAATCCGTTGTCGATGTTCACGACCGTGACGCCGGCCGCGCAACTGTTCAGCATCGCGAGCAACGCGGCGATGCCGCCGAAGCTCGCGCCGTATCCGACGGAAGTGGGGACCGCGATCAGCGGCTGGCGGACGAGTCCGCCGACGACGCTCGCTAGCGCGCCCTCCATGCCCGCGACAACGATCACGACGTTCGCTTCGCGCAGTCGCTCGGACTGATCGAGCAAGCGATGGATGCCCGCGACTCCGACGTCGAACATCGCGTCGGTACGCGCGCCCATCATGCGCGCGGTGAGCAGGGCTTCCTCGGCGACGGGGCCGTCGGATGTGCCGGCCGACACGACGAGCACGCTTCCTTCGCCGTCGTTCGCGCTCGGCATCCCGACGGAGACCATTCGCGCGCGTTCGTGATGGACGGCGTTCGGCAGCGCTTCGAGCAGCGCGCTTGCGCGCTGCTCGTCGACACGCGTCGCGAGCACGCGACGGTGGAGCGTGACGACCGACTGCGCGATCTCGACCAGCTCGCCCGGAGACTTGCCCTCGCCGAAGATCACTTCGGGAAAGCCGCAGCGCAGCTCGCGATGCGTGTCGATGTGCGTGTGCTCGAGCGCCACGAACGGCAATGTCTCGAGCGCTGCCAGACCTGCGCTGACGTCGATGCGTCCCTCTCGGACGCCCTCCAGAAGCTCTTGCAAGCGGTGTCGATCCACGGCGCGTTTGCCGCTAGCCCCGTGCCGATGGAATCGGGACGAGGCGCGGCGACCGGGCAGGATACCGTTCAGCGGGCGCTGGCGTCGAGGTCGAGCCCGGCCAGTTGGCCGCTCTGCCAGCGATGCCAGCCCAACCCGGCGATCATCGCCGCGTTGTCCGTGCAGTACGCGGGCGACGGGAAGACCGCGCGCATGCCGCGCTCGTCCGCAGCGGCCGTCATGCGCTCGCGCAGCCGCGCGTTGCACGCGACGCCTCCCGACACGACGACGGTGCCCAGGCCCTCCTGCTCGGCCATCGCGAGCGTCTGCGTCACGAGCGTGTCCACCGCGGCCTCTTGGAACGACGCCGCGACGTCGGCCTTGTTCTCGATCTCCTCCGGCGGTGGCGTCGGCCGCAGCGCGTCCTGCCCGCGCAGGTGGTAGAGAACCGCGGTCTTGAGGCCGCTGAACGAGAATCCGGGCTTCCCGTCCTTCGCGCGATAGCGCGGGAAGCGGATCGCCGTGCCGTCGCCCTCGAGCGCCAGGCGCGAAACCGAGGGCCCACCCGGGTAGCTCAGGCCGAGCATCACGGCCACCTTGTCGAACGCCTCGCCCGCCGCGTCGTCGAGGGTCTGCGCCTTCTTCGTCAGCTCGCCCGGACCGTCCATGCGGTAGAGCGCGGTGTGTCCGCCCGAAACGACGAGCGCGAGCGTCGGGTAGTCGACGGGATGCTCCATCGTCGCGGCGTAGGCGTGCGCTTCGATGTGGTGCACGCCGACGAGCGGGAGCTTGCGCGCGAAGGACAGCGACTTGGCGACGCACAAACCGACGAGCAGCGACCCGATGAGTCCGGGGCGCTCGGTAACGGCGATCGCACCGATGTCGTCCAGGCTCACTCCGGCGTCGTCGAGTGCGCGGTCGACGGTCGGGATGATCGCGCGGAGGTGCGACCGGCCGGCGATCTCGGGCACGACGCCGCCGAACGGAGCGTGCTCGGCGATCTGGCTGTCGACGACGGACGACAGGATCTCGCGTCCGGTGCGCACGACCGCGGCGGCGGTGTCGTCGCACGACGACTCGATGCCGAGGACGAGCTCAGAACGCGCGCTGGTCATCCGAACTCGGCGCCTCGCCGGAGAGCAGCGCGACCGCGGCGTCGAGCTGACGGTCGTCGGGGTGCAGTGTGAGGAGGCGCTGTTCGCTGGCCTCTTCCCAGGCTTCGATCGCCGGGAGAACGGACGGCGGCGGCGAATACGTGCGCAGGAAGGCGCGGATGCGGCGATGCTCCGTCTCGTCGAGTTCGACGACGTGGTCGGGCGCGATGCCCGAACGCTCGCCTGCGCCGTCGTCGCGCTCGATCGGTCGCCACGAGGGAGTGTAGTAGTGCGCCGTCGTGAGCTTCACGATCCCGCGCTCGCCCGAGAACTGCCGCAGCGTCTGCACCGTGCCTTTGCCGTACGTCGGCTCGCCGACGATCGCCGCGACGCAGTGATCCTGGAGCGCGCCGGCCAGCACCTCGCTCGCGCTCGCGGAGCGCTCATCGACCAGGACGACGAGCGGCACGCCGCGGTAGAGCGCCTCGGTCGCAATCGCCTCGGTGACCTCGGTCTCGCTGCGCGTCCGGGTCGCGACGATCGGACCGCGCTCGATGAAGCGATTCGCGATCCGCACCGCCGCATCGAGGATCCCGCCGGGATTCGAGCGCAGGTCGACGACGAGTCGCTGGAGCCCGCGCCCCTGAAGCGTCTTCACCGCGTCGTCGAACTCGTCCGGAGTCCGATGGCTGAACGACGTGATGGCGAGGTAGCCGATCCCGGTGTCGGGGTCGAGCAAGCGCGCGTGGCGCACGGTCGGATCGATGATCCGCTCCGGGGTCAGCGCCGTCGTGCGGCGTTCCTGGTTCAGGTCTTCGACCACGGTCGCGAGCGTTCGTCCGTCCGCGCTCTGGATGATCGATTGCAACTCGCCCGCGTCGAGCTCGTCGATCGCGCGGCCGTCGATCTCGACCAGGCGGTCGCCGACGTGCAGACCGGCGCGCGCGGCGGGGGAGTCCGGAAACGGAAAGAGGATCTGCCCGAGGATCGCGTTCCGAAACACGACGCCGATGCCGCGGAATTCCCCGGACGTTTCGCGGTTGACCTGCGCGATCTCCTCGGCGCTGTAGAAGCGCGAGTGACTGTCGAGGCCCGCGAGCATGCCGCGCAACGCGTTGTCGATCAGCGCGTCCGATTCGACCTCGTTGACGAAGTCTTCCATCGCGAGGTTGCGAACGGCCCGCACGAGCTCGATGTCGCGGTCCATCGTCGAGCTCGCGATGCGATCGGTCACGAGCGCGTACAGGAGCCCGATGACGATGCCGAACAGGAAGAGGACGGGGCCGCCCCCGAAGGCGTGCGCTGGGCCGGATCGTCGCGCGCGCGGCTCGGAGGGGGTGGGGCGGGCAGGCTCGGTCATGCGCACAACATAGCGGCCGGCGACAGAAAAAGTGGGGCCCCCGCCAGCCACCTTGGCGAGGGCCCCGTTTGCCTGGGTGCAGGTCAGGTCAACCAGGCTCGGTTCCTATTTCAGAACCGGGTCCCCGGACTGCCACACGAAGCTGTGGTTGGCTTCGCCCACTCTGCCGGGGATGCGGAAAGTCAAAGGCGTGGTTCCGAGCACCGAGCATCCGAGGCGCTCGAGTTCGGCGCGTGCGAGACGCAATCCGCGACGGTGTGCCGCGGCTTCCGCCGCCATGTTGTGTCGCCCTTCCGTTTCGCTCTCGAGCTTGCTCTCGAGTTCGGCCAGGGCGGCGGCACGTTCTTCGATCTCACGACCGATCGAACCGAGAAGAGGCAAAAGTCCCAGGACCTCTTTCTGTTCGTAGGTTTTTCGCTTCATGGGGATCCATCCTCCACTGCCTTAGCCGGAGCGGAGGGGGGATCCGAGCGCGGAAACCAGGTCCGTTCAGTCCTCGTCGATCTGGATGACCTCGACCGGGCAAGAGTCGACGGCCTCGTGGATGCGCTCTTCGAGCTCCGGATCCTTGCCGAGGAGCCTTTCGTGCCCCTTCTTCGTGTGGCACGTTTTCCCGGCAGCGACCACGAAGATCTCCGAGGCGATGTCCTCGCATAGGTTGCACGAGATGCAGCCTTCTTCGATCCAGATCTTGCGAACCGCCATGGCGTGGGTCCCGACGAGGAACGCCGACCGCACGGGGCGACGGCGCACCTCAAACATAGCCCACGCACAGGCGGCCCGCCTGCATCGGTGGCCGCGATCCGAGCGAGAGGGTAGGGTTTCGCCCCCAAAACCGGCGCGTCCCCGTTCCGCCGGCACCGGAGGCAACCTCTTGCACACTGTCGAAATCACGCGCGTCGAAGAGTTCAGCGCGAGCCACAGACTCCACGATCCGCGCCTCTCCGACGACGAGAACCGCGCGCTCTACGGGATCTGCAACAACCCGAACGGGCACGGTCACAACTACGAGCTCCACGTGACCGTCGCCGGGAAGGTGGCGGAGTCGGGCATGGTCATGAACCTGACCGACCTGATGGCGATTCTCGCCGAGCGTGTCCTCCCGACCGTCGACCACAAGCACCTGAACCACGACGTGCCCTTCCTCGACGGGATCATCCCGACGGCGGAAAACATCGCGATCGCGCTCTGGAACGAGATCGAGCGCGAGCTCGCGCCGCACGAGCCCTGCCGGCTGGTGAGGATCAAACTGCACGAAAGCCGCTCGAACTACGTCGAGTACCGAGGCCCCAGCTCATGAACGCGCGCGAACTGAATGCGAACGAACTGATCGAGAAGCTGCTCGTCGAAATCGGCGAAGATCCGAAGCGCGAGGGGCTCGCGCGGACGCCGGATCGCGTGAGCCGCAGCCTCGCCGAGCTGACGAGCGGCTACGCGCAAACCGTCGAAGAGGTCGTCGGACAGGGCGTCTTCAAAGAGGACTGCTCGGAGATGGTCCTCGTGAAGGACGTCGAGTTCTACAGCCTGTGCGAGCACCACCTGTTGCCGTTCTTCGGCCGCGTGCACGTCGCGTACATCCCGAACGACAAGATCATCGGTCTGTCGAAGATCCCGCGCATCGTCGACGTCTTCGCGCGTCGCTTGCAGGTCCAGGAGCGCCTCACGCAGCAGATCGCGCAGGCGATCCAAGACGTGCTCGCACCCAAGGGCGTCGGAGTCGTCGCCCACGCCTCGCACCTTTGCATGATGATGCGCGGTGTGCAGAAGCAGAACTCGGCGGCGATGACGTCGTGCTTGCTCGGCTGCTTCCGTGACGATCCGAAGACGCGCAACGAGATCCTCGGCCTGGTGCGCAGCTTCTCGCGCTGAGGCGTCAGGCGAGGCGCGGGTTCGGCACGTCGAGATCGGCGACGTTTGCGTCGTGCGGCGCCAGGTACGCCGCCCACAGAACGTCGGCCACGTCCGCGGGCTGGTTCATCGTGGAGCGATCCCAATCGCCCGGGACGTCGTCGAAGATGGTCGTATCAGTCCCGCCCGGATAGATGGTCGAGACGCGGATGCCGCGCGCGGCCCACTCGAGCCGCAGGACGTCGCTCAGTCCGCGCAGGCCGAACTTGCTGGCGCAGTACGCCGCGTTGCCCTCGAACGCCTGGCGCCCGGCGATCGACGAGATGTTGAAGAGGTGCGCGCGCTCGCTCTGCTCGAGGCCGCGCAGGCTCATCAGCGTGACGTGATAGGGGCCGTTCAGGTTGACCGCGAGCGTGCGGTACCAGGTCGCGGGCGACATGGCGTCGAACGCGTGGACCGAGAAGACCCCGGCGTTGTTCACGACGATGTCGAACGCGCCGCCGGTGAACTCGAGCGCGCGGTGCACACCCTCTTCGACCGACGCGAGGTCGGTGACGTCCATCGGGATCGCCGCCCCCCGACCTCCCGCGTCGTCGACCGCGCGCGCGACGCGCTCGATCTCGTGCTCGGAACGCGCGGCGCAGGCGACGAGCGCGCCCTCCTCGCCGAGGCGTAGCGCGATCGCGCGACCGATTCCGCGACCCGCACCGGTGACCAGGGCGCGCAGCCGCTGCGCGGGCTCATGTGCGGCGGAGTTCATCGGAACAGAGGATAGGCGGCGACGCCCGGGCGAGCGACGCTAGAATGCGCGCCCGTGGCTTGGAGCGACCTTCTGATGCAGTTCTGTCTCGAGCTCGCCTTTGGCGTGCTCTTGGCTCTGGCGTTCGTTCCGAAGGCGCCCGTCGGCGTGCTGTTCTATCGCGTGATGGGAACGTCGGCGTTCGTCCCCGCGCTCGTCGCCGTCCTGGTTCCGCTGGTCTCGCGCACGCGCGGTGCGGACGATGCGACGCTGCTCGTCGCCTCGCTCGCGCTGCTGACGTATCCGGTCTATTCCGGGCCCGTGCGCGGACAGCGCTGGGCGGTCGGACTCGGGCTCGCGCTCGTCGGCACGGGAGCGGCGGTGTGCCTGCTCGTTGTCGATTCAGCGTCGGGAGTCGGGCCGCTCGGTCTCGCTCTCGCCTGCGCGTCCGCGCTCACCACCGGCGCGGTTGCGGGCAGCGTCGGGCTCGCCATGGTTCTCGGCCACTGGTACCTGACCGTGCCGAACCTCGAGGTGCGGCATCTCCAGCGGCTGAATCGTGTGACGGTCGCGAGCATGGCGACGAGCATCGCGCTCGTCGCGGCCACGTGCGTCCTGATGAGCGAGGCGCTCAACAGCGGGCGGTATCCCCTGTTCGGCGCGACGGGGCTCTTCTATCTGGGGACGCGCTTCGTCGTCGGTCTCGGGTTCCCGCTCGCGTTCGCGTTCATGGCGGCGAGTTCGCTGCGCTTCCGCAACACACGCTCGGCGACGGGGATCCTCTACGCCTCGACCGTGCTCGTCCTGATCGGAACGGCGGCCTCCGTCTCGCTCCAGGACTCCTACGGTGTCCCGCTCTAGCAGACTGTGGCAAAAGTCATTCACCCGCAGAACGCCGTCCTCCACTCCGGCTTGGCCCCCGAAAGCCTCGCCGAATCCACCGCTTCGCCTACGTTTCCGGAGACCAACCCGGAGCGGATGCCGACGCTCTGCGGGCG
>JAJDEV010000017.1 GCA_029259605.1 Planctomycetota bacterium
TGCGCGCCAGATCAGCGCTTCGCGACCGAAGCGCGTGGAGGCGACCTTGACGGGTCGTCGAACCCGGTGAGGGAGGGAAGTGCTGATATGGCGCGTAGTTGCGTCGATCTCGGTGAAGCCTCATGAATGATCCGGGCTAGCCCGGGTTCTTCATGAGGATGTGCGGCAGGAGCTGCAACTCGGTTCCTGCCGGTGCTTTGCGGGCGTTGGCCCCGGAGGCGACCTTGTCAGGTCGTCGAGGACGCCGACATTCGCAAAGTGCCGGCAGGGGCCGAGAGGCCGGCGTAGCCGGTCGATCGCAGCTCTTGGCGTGCATGCTCATGAATGATCCGGGCTAGGGCGCTGAGACTCGCGTGGCTTCGAAGTCCGCGCGCTCGCCGATCGTGCCGACGAGCTTGTCGCCGTCGAGCTTCGCGACGACCGGCAGGCGGCCGGCGTGCGGGTAGTCGTACTCGAAGCTGACGGTGCCCTCGTCGGGGTTCCACTTCGCCTCGTACAGCGGGCTGTCCGACTGTGAGGACTTGAAGCGTCCGGTCAGCGCACCGTCCGCCGCGACCGCGAACGTCATCGAGATGTCCGCGTCCATCGAGGTGATGACGCCCTTCCACGTGCCCACGATCGCAGCGCCAGCGGCGGCCGCCTCCATCCGCTCACCGCGGATGTTCATCTCCATCCCTCCGACACCCATCGTGCCGACGAGCGCTTCGTTCTCGATCGTCGTTTTGAACTCGAGCTTGCCGAAGTCGCTCTCGACGGCGAACGAGGCCTTCCCGCCCTCCCACTTGCCGTCGCGCAGACGCTCCGTACCCGATTGTCCGTCGAGCGTGCCGCGCAGCCGTCCGTCGGTCGACATCTCCATCGCGACCGTGAACGCGACGTCCGGGACCTCGTCGCCGACGAGCGCGACGCTCCACGCACCGCTGAAGGCGCCCTCGGTGACGTCGAATGCCTCGTCATCCGCGGATGCGTCGACGACCTCGACCTCATCCGTCTGGCGCGGGAGCATCGTTTCGGCCTGCGCGAGCTGATAGGCGACCACCGCCGAGTTCGTCGCGGACTGGACGAGATACTCGGGCACCGCGTAGCGCATCGTGTCGTGCTGCGTGTGGTGCACGAACGTGTAGTTCTTCCCTTCGCGCCCGCCGCTGCCTGACTCGTTCCAGAAGAAGCCCGGGATGCCGACCTGGTTGAACGAGGCGTGGTCGCTGCCGCCGCCGCGGGGCATGCGATCGCGCACGGAGTTCTCCATCGGGAGGTCGGGGAAGGCTTCCGCGACCGGCGCGATCGCGGCGTCGAGCATCGGCTGCATGGACGCGATGCACTGGGCGCCGCCCTGGTAGTTCGTGCCGCCGTCGTCGACGAAGACGGCGGAGATCTTGGCGCGTTCCTCCTCGGACAGGCTCTCGACGTAGCCGCGGGAACCGAAGAGCCCCTGCTCCTCGCCCGTCCAGAGGATGAAGCGAATGGTGCGCTTCGGCTTGACCTCCGCGGCCATGAGGATGCGCGCAGCTTCGAGCATGACGGCGCAGCCCGTACCGTTGTCCTGCGCACCCTGCGACCCCGGACCGTCCCAGCTGTCGAGGTGGCCCGAGAAGATCAGCACCTCGTCCGGCTTCTCGGTCCCGCGAATCTCGGCGACGGTGTTGTAGACCTCGAACGGGCCCTCCGTGAACGTGTGCTGCAGGTCGATCTCGAGGGCGATCTCGTCGCCCGCTTCGAGCTGCGCGGCGAGCGCCTGGTAGTCGCTCTTCGTGATCTGCACGTCGACGTCGGTCGGCAGCGTGTCCATCGTCAGCTCGCGCCAACCGCGGACCGAACTCGTCAGAACCAAGTCGCTCGAGGACGAGCTCACGCGCCCGGCGATGTCGAAGTCCTTCAGCGCGGTCTCGATCTCGGCTTGGATCGCTTCGAGCTCTTCGCGCGCCTGCCGCTCGTCGTCGGTCTCATTGCGTCGGCCGCGTCCCCGACCCCTTCCTTCGGTGAGGAGCCATGCGCCGTCGAGTTGATCGACGATCGCGTCGAGCCCCTCCATGCTCTTGGGCATCAGGACGAGCCGGCCGCGGACGGGGCCGTCCGTTCCGGCGCCCCAGGAGCGCGTCGTGAACTCGAGGTCGCGTTCCTCGGGCACGACGACGCGCGCGTAGGACGGACCGCGGTCGAAGCGCACCGGAATCGTGCCCCAGCTCGCGAGGTGCGCGTTCGTCAGGCCGAGGCGCTCGAACTCGTCGCGCGTCCATTCGTTCGCGCGTTGGAGCGCCGAGGAGCCGGTCAGCCGGACACCGATATCCTCGCTGAGGTACGTGAGCGTGTCCCAGACGTGGCTGTTCTCTTTGCCCTCGACGAGGAGACGCTCGATCGTGGCGGGGTCACCCTGCGCGCTGAGCGCCGAGGCGAACGGAACGGCGATCAGGGTCGCAACGAGAGACAGGAGCGGGCGCTTTCTAGATTTCATGATCGGTGAACAGGGCGATGAGGCGCGGGGCGCCACGGCGGGTTGGGGCGCACGAGTATCCGCCGGTAGCCACCGTTCCGCAAGCGAGGTCGGCGGTGCGACGGCGGCGGAAGCGTTGGAGCTTCGTAGTGGCGCCTGGAATGCGCTCGAGACCGTTTGCGCCGACCCGAACTGTCCCTCCGCGCGACCGAACCGCAGCGTAGTCCGAACGTTGCGCCGCGTCGCTCCGTGCTACCGTTTTCGCGCTCGCCGCACTCGCGGCGGGCCCGACACCCCTCCGCAATTCAAATGAACTCTTCGATACCGTTCGCGCCGTCCCTGTTCTTGATCGTTGCGTCGTTCGCGCTCGTCGGCGCGGGGGAAGAAGAGTGGAGTCAGTTTCGCGGACCCGGCGGGCGTGGAATCGCGACGGGCTCGAAGCCGCTACCGGTCGAGTTCGATGCGGACACGAATGTCGTTTGGCGCACGCCGCTCGCGCCAGGCAACTCGTCGCCGTGTGTCTACGGGGATCGGATCTTCGTCACCGGCCACGCCGAGAACGAGCGCGAGACGCTGTGCATCGATCGCGTGACCGGCGAGGTGATTTGGCGCAACGCGATCACGGTCGACCGCGACGAGCGCTTCCATCAAGTGAACAGTCCCGCCGCGGCGACGCCGACGACGGACGGTGAACGCGTCTACGTCTATTTCGGAGCGTACGGAGTGCTGGCCTATGACTTCGATGGCGAGCTCGCCTGGGAGCGCGAGATGCCGTTCCCGAACAACACGTTCGGCACCGCCGCCTCTCCGATCATCGCGGGCGACTACCTGATTCTCGCGAGCGACACGAACAACGGTTCGGTGCTCGACGCGATCGAGCGCGAGACGGGCGAGACCGTGTGGAGCGTCGACCGCGAGAGCTTCAAGTCGGGCTGGTCGACGCCGACGGTGTGGAGTCACGACGGGATCGACGAGCTCCTGCTCCTCGGCGTCTGGTGGCTCAGCTCGTACAACCTCGACGATGGCACGCTGCGCTGGTCGGTTCCGGGCCTCACCGACGAGCCGATCGTCACGCCCGTTGCCGCCGAGGGCCTCGTGTTCGTCACGTCCTACAACATGAAGACGAGCACGGAGGCGATCGGCCTACCGCCGTTCGAGGATCTGCTCGTCGAGCTCGACGTCGACGGGACCGGTTCACTGTCGCGCGACGAGGCGAGCAAGAACGAGAGCGTGCTGTCCCGCGCGGACGCCGACGGCGAGGGCGACCACCCGCTGAGCATCTTCTTCGGCTTCCTCGACGAGGACAAAAACGGCGAACTGACGGAGACGGAGTGGGGCAAGCTCGTCGGTTGGCTGAACGGGTTCGAGCACGCGAACGCGCTCGTCGCCGTGCGTCCCGCGAGCGATGAAGAACCCGCCAGCGTCGCGTGGCAGCACTCGCGCGGAATTCCGGAGTGCCCGTCGCCGCTCTACTACGACGGACGCATCTACCTCGCCAAGAACGGGGGCATGGTGACGTGTCTCGACGCCGGAACCGGCGCGGTCCACTTCGAGGGGCGCTCCGGCGCGCGCGGCCCCACGTACGCATCTCCGGTCGCCGGTGACGGCAAGCTCTACCTCGCTTCAGCTCGCGGCGTGATCACCGTGCTCGCGGCGGGGGACGAGTTGAAGGTGCTCGCGAGCAACGACCTCGGCGAGCGCATCATGGCCACGCCGGCGCTCGTCGACGGGAAGGTCTACGTTCGGACGGACGACGCGCTCTACGCGTTCGGAAGCGCCGAATAGCGCGGATCAGCGCTCGGCGGCGACGACCGGCAGCTCGATTCCGGACGGGCGTTCGGCCTCGCGCCACAGCGTGAATTCGTGCGCGCCCGACGCCGGGATACGCGTGAACGTATCCGCGTCCGCGCCGGCGATCGCGACGCGAATGCGGTGCCCCGCGGCGAAGCGCGCCGAGACGGGCCAGAGCTCGAAGACGAGTTCGACCGTCTCGCCGGCAACCAGCGTCGAGGCGTCCGCGCGCGCGAAGGTGCGCTTCCCGTTCGCCCCGACCGCACGGTGAAGCGCGCGCAAGCCACCCTCTGTCACATAGCGACTCTGCCCCGACGCGTCGACGTCTTCGAGGTAGACGAGGAACGCGCCGTCCGTCGTGCTCGACGTCACGAAGAGGCGAACCGATGGAGTGCCGCTGACGTCGAGGTCGTGCTCGAGCGGCTCCGAGGTGTAAGTGAGCATGCGCGCATCCATCCCCTCGCGCCGATCGAGGCCGCGCACCGGACCGCCGAGCTGCGTCGCCCACCGATTGGCGCGCCCGGTCGTCACGCCGAAGTCGACCGCGTACGCGTCGCCGCCCTCGGGCGACGGCGTCGATCCGGCGACGAGCCGACCATCCTCGCCGAACGAATACGAGCGGCGCTCCGTTCCGTGCGGCGGCCACACCGCGGATTCGAGCAGTTCCTCCTGCCCGAGGTGGAAGTAGCGCACGGTCGGCCAGTCGTCGACGCCGTTCCTCGCTCCGCACAGGTAGCGGTCGAAGAAGTCGATGCGCAGCTCGATCTGTTCTTGCGCAGTCGGCGTGGGGCGGCCGCTCGAGAACGGGCTGGCGTTGAACGCGCCGCCGTGGTTCGACGCGAGGATCACGAGCTTCTGCGGGTTCGAGTAGTCGCGCAAGCGCTCGAGCGCGCCACCCGCGGTGCCCGCGTCGTACCAGCTGGCGAAGACGAGCATCGGAACACCCGAGCGCTCGATCGCGTCCTTCCAGAACCGCGACGAACACTCGGCGTACGAGTCGCCATCGTCAGACCACGGTTCGTCGCGATACGCGATGCTCCGTCCGGCTTCACCGACGTCGACGTTCGACGCGTGTTCCGCGACCGCGGCGGAGAGCAGGCTTCGGTCCGCGTCGGCGTCGACCGGCAGAACACTCGCGCCGCCCTGCGGCGCACGGTTCTCGTCGAGCCCGCCGACCAACCGGCCCCACGTGTCGATCAGGCTCGCCGCGTACAAGCCGTAGGGGCGCGCGGGACTCTCGTACAAGTCGAAGTCGGACCAACCCGGAATCACCGCCTTGACGGCGGGGTGTTGGACGGCGGCGAGCAGCTCGGCGGTCGTTCCCGAGTACGACGTGCCGTACGCACCGACGGCGCCGTCGGACCAGGGCTGCGCGACGACCCAGTCGACGAGCGCGTAGCCGTCGCGCACTTCGGCGCGGCCGTACTCGGACTGTCGGCTCCCGAACGACGCTCCGGTGCCGCGCACGTCGACCTTCACCACGGCGTAGCCGCGCGCGAGCAACGCGAGGTCGAGCGGCGAGGACAGCGGAATGCGCTCACCCGTGCGCGGGTTCGCGGTCGCGCGCCAATAGCGTGTCAGCTCGAGCACCGCCGGCACGCGCCCGTCGTCGCCCCGCTCGTTCGGTAGATGTACGTCGACTGCGAGTCGCGTTCCATCCTGCGCGGGCACGTAGACGGCGAGCGTCTCGTCCTGCGCGGAAGTCGACGCGATCGTGAGGAGTAGCGCGAGCAGGGCGCCCGCAAGCCGAAGCGCAGGGTTCTTTCTCATTGTCGTTTCGCGCGCCTCAACTCGGCGCGCGGGATCACTCGCTGGGCATCGACCGCTTCCAGCCAATCGAAGAGCTCGGTGCGCATCGCCGTCACCTCGTCGGGACGTTCGGCCGCGAGGTCGTGCGCCTCGCCGGGATCGGCGGCGAGGTCGTAGAGCTCGCTCGTTTCCTCGAAGTAACGGAACACGAGCTTGCGGTCGCCGGACAGCACGGCGCCGCACATCTCGCGGTGGGGGACGTGGAAGAAGAGCGTGTCGCGCTCGAGCGCCTCGCCCGCGAACACGGGCGCGAGGTCGATCCCGTCGAGCGCGACGCCTTCGGGCAGCGCGATGCCGGCCGCGGCGAGCACGGTCGGAAACAGGTCCATGCTGACCACTGGCGTATCCGTCTCTCCCGGTTGCGTTCGTCCCGGCCAGCGCACGACCATCGGCACGCGCAGCCCGCCCTCGTAGACGTCGAGCTTCCCACCGCGCAACGGCGCCGTCGATGTCATCACGCTCGAGCCCTTCTCGATCGTCGGTCCGTTGTCGGACGTGAAGATCACGATCGTGCGGTCCGCGAGCTCGAGTGCGTTCAGCTCGTCGAGAATCCGACCGACGCCCTCGTCGAGGCTCGCGATCATCGCTCCGTAGAGCGCGCTCGACTGATCGCTTGCCGGGTCGAGCAGCGTTCGCATGCGCTTGATCTCTTCGTCCTTCGCCGCCCACGGTCCGTGCACCGCGAAGTGCGAGACGTAGAGAAAGAACGGCCGGTCCGCGTGCTCGCGCAGGAACGCGATCGCGTCGTCGGTGATCCGGTCGGTCAGGTATTCGTCGGGCCGCACGTCGTCCGCCTTCGTGACTTCATAGGGAGGGAAGTACGGAGAAGCGGAGTACGCGCCGACGCTGCGCGTCCAGTCGAAGCCCTGGGTGCGCGGCACGTTGGGCGGGACGCCGAGGTGCCACTTGCCGGTGAAGCCCGTGGCATATCCGTTCGCCTGCAGCACTTCCGCGAAGGTCACCTCCTCGGGCGCGAGGTGGCGCAGGCTGAGCGGTTCCATCCTGCGCACGGATTCCTCGCCCTCGAGCTCGTCGCGATAGTCCTGGAGTCGGATCGCCTTGGTCAAGTGGAGACGCGCGGGGTGGCGTCCGGTGAGCAGCGCCGCGCGCGTCGGCGAGCAAGACGGTGACGCCGCGTAGGCGCGGTCGAAGACCAGCGACTCGCGCGCGAGCGCATCGATGCGCGGTGTCGGGTAGGCGGATCCGGCGTAGCCGACGTCGCGCCAGCCCAGGTCGTCGGCGAGGATGAACACGAAGTTCGGCCGCGTCGTGTCGTTTGCCCCGGAGGCGCTGTCCGCGCACGCCGGCGCGAATCCCGCGAGCAGAACGAGAACGAGATGGCGCGGCGTCATGCTTCACAGGCTAGCGAACGTCCGTTGGGCGAGGAGCGACCCACATTGGTTTTGCATCGCCTGTCGCTGCCGGAGTTCGGCCGATGACGACGCGGGACGGCGGAACGCGCGATCCACGCTTGCAACGCTTACCGGCAGAGGGGAAAAGAGCGGGGATGGCATCGCCCCTTCCGCGCTCGCATTCCGTTCGCGTCCTCCCGCGAGTCGGCCTTTGGACCGCCTTCGGTGTCGCGCTCGTGCTCGCTTGCGCGGGCGACGACACCAAGTCGCGCCCCCGCAGCGACACGACTCCCGCCTGGTCCGTCCAGCTCCACGCGCACGGATCGTTCAGCGAGGGGATCGGCAGCGTCGACTCGCATTCGTACGAGGCCGAGGCGCTCGGCGTCGACGCGATCTGGTGGAGCGACCACGACTTCCGCATCACGTCCTACAGGCACGTGAACCACTTCGGCTTCGAAGGCCCGTCCGAGCCCATCGACGCGGATGAAACGTGGAGCGTCGAGCTGCGCCGGCACGCGGGCGACCGGAAGACGATCGACCTCGCGGCCGACCTCAGCGGCTCCTCGGCGACGTTCGTGCCCGACGCCATCGAGGGCGAGCAGTGCTTGCGCCTCCGCACGCAGAACGACGGCGCGGAGTTCCGCGCGTACCCCTGCGTCCTGTCGGCGAGCCGCATGCTGCACCGCCGGCCGACGGCGGGGGACGTCTCCATTCGCGCCGCCGTTCGTCCGCGCGCCGTGGGCGAGGACGCGGTCGTGTTCGTGCGCTTTCTGGTCTCGGAGCACGCGCCGCGCGAGGGGCTCCCGATGGCGCAATACTCCGTTCGCTATGAGCTCGGAGTCGGCGGCGATCCCTATCGCGACGGTACGACCTATCACGTTCCGATCGCCTGCGAGGCGGGCGCGTGGAACCGCCTGAAGTTCTCGCTCAGCGACGACCTGGCCGAGGGCTTCCCCTTCGTGCCGGCGCGCGACAACGCGCTCTACCGCATCATCGTCGGAGTCGAGGCACGCAACGGTGCGACCGCGGAAGCGGACTTCGACGAGCTCGTCATCGAGCACGTCAAGCGCGGCCGCAAGATGTTCGACGTCCAGCGCGATGTGCTCGACGAGGTCGGCGAGCTGTATCCCGACGTTCGTCAGCTACAGGGCGTCGAGGTCTCCTTCGCCTCGCGCCACCTGAACGAGTTCAGCGTCGACACCGAGCTGCTCGACTACGACGGGCTCGTCGCGAATGCCGAGCGCGAGAGCGACGACGAGCGTTGGCTGGTCGAATCGGCGTTCCGCAGGGATGTCACGGAAGCGGCCGTGGCGGGCGCCCACGACCGCGGTGGGCTCATTTCCTTCAACCACATGTTCGGGACCGCGCTCGAGGATGGCGATGCCGTCCGCGACCGCGCGGAGCAGGTGCAGCGGCTCACGCGCAATCGCGCGTTCGGCGTCGACATCCTCGAGGTCGGCTATCGCGACCGCGGCGGAGCGTCGCTCGACGATCACCTCTGGGTCTGGGATCAGCTCGCGCTCGCGGGCGTGCGGCTCGTCGGAACAGGTGTGAGCGATACGCACGGCGGTCCGGACGAACGTTGGACCGGCCGCCCCAACAACTTCGTGAGCTGGATCTACGCCGACAAGCTGGCGAAGGCCGAGCTGATCGACGGCATGGCACGCGGGCGTGTGTACTTCGGCGACATCGAGTTGTGGGACGGCACGCTCGACATCGAAACCGAGCGCGGCTTCGTCATGGGCCAGGAGCTCGTCACCGACCGCGACGCGATCGATTTCGAAGCGGTCGTCACCGGGCACGTGACGGGCGATCGTCTGGTTGTCATCGCGGGCGGCGAGCGTGTCCACGAAGAGACGATCGCGAGCGGAGCCGGAGGGGTTTCGGCGCGCGTCGACCTCACCGCGATGCGTCCGGGCGACGTGGGGACGTTCCTCCGCGTGGTGCTCGAGGACCGCGCGGGCGCTCCCAAGGCGCTGTCGAACCCGATTTGGATCCTACGCCCGGAACAGGCGTCGCACTTGCGCACCGAGCGCGTCGCGATCGACGTCGCCGGCGTGCGCAGCACGGCGATCGAAGGGTTCCGGGTCGCGGCGATCGAGCGCTTCGAAGAAGACGGGCGCACCTGCCTGCGCGTTCGCGGCCAAGGGCCCGATGCGTCGTTGACGTTCCGCACGGATTCGGACGCGAACGTGCGCGTGAACGGGATCTCGGGCGAGACGAGCGTCGAGGACCGTGTCATTCGCATCCGCAAGACGAAGGGCGCCGGGTACATCGAGATCCTGCCGTAGAATCGTCGCATGGCGCTTCGAACCAGGTCCGCACGCCTCGGCGTCGTGTTGTGCGCGCTTCTCTCCGCCTGCGCTCCCGGTGTCGCGGAACCACCGCCGCCGGCCGCGCGCAACGTGCTGCTGATCGTCGTCGACACGCTCGGCGCGGAGCACGTGGGCGCGTACGGCGGCGCGGCGCGCACGCCGAACATCGACCGCCTCGCGCGCGACGGCGTGCAGTTCGACGCGGCGATCGCGACCGCGCCGTGGACGCAGCCGTCGATCGCGTCGTTGTTCACGTCGCTGATGCCCACACAGCACGGAGTCGTCAAGCTGAACGACTCGCTCAGCGACGAGCCGCTCACGCTGGCCGAGGCGCTCCAGGCGCGCGGAATGCGGACGCACGGGGTGATCAGCCACGTGCTCATGCTGCCGAAGTACGGCTTCGCACAGGGCTTCGACACGTACGACGCGCGTGGAGCGCGAGGGCACGATGAGCTCAGTTCGGACGTGGTGACGGACGGCGCGATCGAGTGGCTCGACGGATGGGCGTCCGAAGCGAGCGCCGCACCGTTCTTTCTCTTCGCGCACTACTTCGATCCGCACTACGTCTACCGCCATCATCCCGACTTTCCGCACACGAAGGAGTACGACGGGCCCGTGCGTTCGTCGATGCCGATCTGGGAGCTGCGCGACATGCGCGTGGAGCTCGACGCCGCCGACATGGCGCACTTGGTGGACCTCTATCACGAGGAGGTCGCGTTCACCGATCATCACATCGGGCGCCTGCTCGATCGGATCGACGAGCTCGGCGTGGCCGACGACACGTTGGTCGTCTTCACCGCCGACCACGGTGAGGAGTTCATGCGCCACGGCTGGATCGGCCACACGCGCACGCTGTTCGACGAGCTCGTCCGCGTTCCGTTGATCGTTCGGCTTCCGGGCGAGCCGCATCCGCGACGCGTCGCATCGCCCGTGTCGTCGCTCGACGTCGCGCCCACGATCGTGCGTCTCCTCGGCGGCGAGCCGGCGCCCGGTTGGACGGGGCACGCGCTCGACGCGCTCGTCCGCGGCGGGGAAGCGTCCGAGCCGACGCGCTTCGTCTTCTCCGAGGTCAGCTACGGGCCGAAGAAGCAGGCGACGGAAAGGCGCGCGGCCGAGAAGCAGGCGCACAAGACGGCGCTCGTCGCGGGCAACCTTAAGCTGGTCCACGACAAGCTCGACGACACCTGGCAGTTCTACGACCGCGAGCGCGATCCGGAGGAGCTACGCGACCTCGCGGACACAGTGGGGGACGAGCTCGACACGCTCGTCGAGCGCCTGCGCGCGTTCGAGGCGAGGCTCGCGGACTCCGCGCGCACGCCCGAGCCGCTCGACGCCGACCCGGCCGAGATCGAGGAGCTGCGCAAGCTCGGCTACGTCGACTGATCGGCGGCGATGTTGCGTCGCGCGGCGACGCGCTCGATCGTCGCCGCGGTGAACAGGCACAGGACCGGCACGACGGGTAGCAGGAAGCGCGCCTTGAGCGGAACCGTCGCCGCGGCGGCGAAGAACGCGCCCACGAACGCCGCGAGCAGAAACCACCCGGCGGACGAGCGGCCGCGCAGCACGACGCCCGCGAGTCCGAGGCCCAGCAGCGCGTACCACAGGACGCGAGCCGGCGCGCGGAGCGCGGTGAGCGCCCACGGCGGATCGGGTCCGTAGCGCTGCATGTCGCCGATCGAGCGCTCGAACGACGAGTCGCGCTCGAAGAGCATGCGCGCGAGCTTGCGTAGCTGCGCGCCGATCACGGACGCGACGCCGTGGTCGCGCACGTAGGCCAACGTTCGTTCGCGCGCGAGGGCTTCGCGCTCCATCGGATCCTCGGACGAACCGAGGAACGTCGTGTTGATCTCGCCGACGGTGCGGCCGCCACGCGGATCCGCGGTCAGTCCGAGCTCGAGGTTCCACCAACGGTTCGCCGCGAGGTGGTAGCCGTGCCCCGCGCGCTCGTTCGCGATGAGCTGCGGCAAGAGGACCAACAGGATCGAGCCGAGGTACACGGCGGGTGCGAGCAGCGCCGCCTTGACACCGCCGACTCGCGCACTCGTGCGTCCGCCGCGATAGAACGAAACGGCGAGCACGACGGCGAAGAGCGGCACGAACGGGTAGAGCACGCCCTTGGTGAAGAGGGCGAACGCCGACGCGACACCCGCGACGCACAGATCGCGTAGCCGCTGCGTACGCAGCGCGGAGAGCAGACCGAGCAGCGCGCATCCGAAGAACAGCGCGTGCAGGACCTCGGGCCACAGCGAATGAACGTGGAAACCGAACCACGGAAAGCACGCGAGCAGCGCCGTCGCGACGAGTGCCGCGCGCCGCGAGAGATCGAGCTGTCGTGCCTGCGCGTAGGTGAGCAGCAGGACGAGTGGCAGCAGCCCGATGTTCAGCAGGCTGACCGAACGCAGGAGCCGCGGCGCGTCCGCGAACTTGGAGTAGAGCCGCGACGCGAACTCGGGCTGGGTGCGAAACGGGAGCTTGCCGGGCAGCACGCTCGTCGCGCCGCTCGCCGCGTCCTCCTTCGCGTGGATCGCGTAGCCGCCCTCGTCGCCCCACAGTTGAACCGGCCGATCGGCGGCGAAGGCGACGAGATGGATCGCGGTGACGACGACGAGCAACGCGGCGAGCGCGAGGCGTGCCGAGCGCGGAGTGAGCGGGTCGGACGGCATGCGCCTCAGAAGCTCAGCCGAGGAAGCTCAACGCGTTCGAACGACTCCGCACCCTCGGTCACCGAGAGGAACGCGTCGAGCGGAACGTCGCGCAGGACCTGTCGCGCGCCTGAACGCGGCCACACGATCTCGACGCGCTCGATCGCGGTCGCGTCGCCGAGCCCGATCTCCTGCCGCCGCGGCGATCCGCCGAAGCTGCTGACCGAACCGACCGCGCGATGGATCGCGCGCGGCCCCGTGGGCGTCGCGACGAACACGGCGATGCGTGCGCCGACCGCGCCGGCGTTGCTGTCGGTTCCGGAGAGCTCGAGCGAGACGAAGCGGTGCCCGTGCCCGGGGTTCAGGAACAGCGCGTTGTGGAACGCGTCGACCGGATAGAACCCGCCGAGCTGGTGGAACACGTCCTGGTCGCCGTCGTTGTCGAGGTCGGCGAACGCGACGCCGTGTCCTTTCTGAAGGTGTCCGAACCCGCCCGACGTCGTGACGTCGGCGAAGCGCGCGCCGCCCACGTTGCGAAACATCACGTTCGGGAAGATCGATTCGAGCGACGGATCGCCGGTCGTGAGATAGATGTCGAGCCAACCGTCCGCGTCAAGGTCGCCGAAGTTCGCACCCATCGGCAGGACGAAGCGGTCGAGCCCCGCCTCGACGCCCACCTCGTCGAACCGACCGGCGACGTTGTGATAGAGCCGCGGACGCTCGTGCTCGCGCGCGATGCCGAGCGCTTCGGCGGCGAGCTCGGCGGTGCCGCCGACGTACGACGTCACGAACAGGTCGAGCCAGCCGTCGTTGTCGTAGTCGAAAAACCAGCACGCGAAGCTGCGCTCGTCGGGTTGCGTGACCCGCAGCTCGGGCGCGACGTCGACGAAGCGCATGCCGCCGTCGTTGCGATACAAGCGGTTCGGACCGAAGTTCGAGACGTAGATGTCGAGGTCGCCGTCGTTGTCGAAGTCGCCGATCGAAACGCCCTTGCCGTAGCGATCGTTCTCGACGCCGGCCGCGCGCGCGACGTCGACGAACGTCCCGTCGCCTCGGTTCTCGAAGAGTTGCGAGGGGAAGTCCTGCTCCGGATCGAGGCCCTGCATCGATTCGTTGACGACGTAGAGGTCGAGGTCGCCGTCGCCGTCGAAGTCCCCGAACGCGGCCGCCTGCGTCGGACGCGCCGGGTCGGCGAGTCCGGCCGCGCGCGTCACGTCGACGAACGATCCGCCGTCGTTGCGCAGGAGCGAGTTGCGCATCTGTCCATCCCTCGTGAACCACGCACCCCGCAGGAGAAGCACGTCGCTGTCGCCGTCGCCGTCGTAGTCGCCGGTGACCAGGTTCAAACCGCCCAGCTGGTCGGACGCGTGAGACGACGCGGACGCGTCCTCGAACGTCCCGTCTCCGCCGTTCGTGAAGAACGACAACGCGCCCAACGGATCGTACGTCGAGGTCAGAACGTCGAGCAGCCCGTCGCCGTCGAAGTCCTCGACGCTGGCACCGCCGCAGAGGTTGAGCGTGTCGAGTCCCAGGCGCGGCGCGACGTCGACGAAGCGCCCGATCTCCTCTTCGGATTCGAACGCTTCGAGCGGGATGCGGTGCTGCGCGGGCACGGCGTCGGGGTACGTGCCGAGTGCCAGCGCCGCGACGTTCAGCAGCCAGCGCGTCGCGAGGTGGTTGGGCTTGAACTCGAGGTACTGAGCGAAGCAATCGAACGCCCGCTGCGCCGGCTCTCGCTCCGTGTGAACGCCGCCACCCTGCAGAGGGAAGATGCAGCAATCGGGAACGTGCCGTGCGACACAGTTGGCGTTCTCCGCCGCGCGCAGATGCGCGAGTCCCAGCGCGCGCGTGATCGTGTAGGCGCGCTGCGAGCCCTCCTTGGCAGCGGCGAGCAGCGCGGAGTACATCGCGATCGAACCGTCGATGTCGCCCTCGCGCAGCAAGCGCTCGGCGAGCGCGAGCTCGAGCTGGAAGCGGTCCTTGCCGACGAGCTCGGGATTCTCGAGCGCGAGGCGCATGCGCGCCGTCAGCCCGCGGCCGAGGAGCTCGTTCGACCCTTCGAGCAGCCCGTGTCCGATGGCCGTGAATTCGTCGATGTGCGGAGTGAATGGCGTCGGGGCGTCGCTCGGAGAGTCCGAGTCGTCGCCCGTGCCGCATGCCCCGAGCAGCGCGACCGCGGCGAGGAACGCGACG
Source organism: Planctomycetota bacterium (assembly GCA_029259605.1). Taxonomy (GTDB): domain Bacteria; phylum Planctomycetota; class UBA1135; order UBA1135; genus OFTM281. The sequence goes on from JAJDEV010000017.1 coordinate 14,534, forward strand.
AGGCTCCCGTGCGCGGGTGCGTGGCTGAAGGGCGATCGAGTCATCGGGGGTGGCCTCCGACGATCATAGCGGACCGCCGGTCAGTCGCCGTTGGACGTTTCGAGCGGAACGCTGAGCGTCGTCGCGTCACCGATCTCGCGTATGAGCCCGAGGTTGATCGTGAGGAAGAGCACCGCGCAGCCGAGCGCCGCCGCGCCGAATGCCGGCGCGTAGCCGTTCGCGTCGATCATCCACCCGAGCGCCGGGCCGAGACCCGCGAACGAGAGCCGGACCCCCAGGCTCGAGATCGAGTTCGCCGTGGCGCGCAGGTCCTTGCGAACGCGCGTGTTCAGCGCGTCCTTGATGACGACCTGCGTCAACCCGCGTCCGACCTGAAACGTGAACCCGAAGGCGATCCCGAGCGCGATCGACGCCGGGTGGTTGCCGACCAGGACGCACGCCGCCATGCCGCCGAAGCCGACCACGGGCAGGAGCCCGACGGTCGCGACGACACGACGCGCGCCGAAGCGATCCTCGATGCGGTGCGCCAGCCGTCCGACGATCGCGACCGTCAGGTTGTAGAGCGCCCACAACAGGCCGAACAACGCCAACGGAACGCCGGTCGCTTCCCAGAAACCCTGGAAGGCCCACACCGCGAGCAGCGTCGACAGACCCCACGCGATCAGGTTGAACATCACGAGTCGCACCATCCGCGTCCCGTGGAAGATGTCGCGCCAGATGAGCCGCAGGTTCTCGACGTGTGGTCGCTCGCCGATCGCCGGTTGCTCGACCTCGATCAGCCCGAGCGCGATGAAGAACGGGATCCAACCGAAGACGGCGTTCACGATGGCGACGTTGTACAGCGACACGATCGCGATGCCGCCGCCGATCAACGCCGCCGTCGTCTCGCCCCCCTGCATCCAGAGCAACCGCTGCCCGAGCGCGCGTCGCCGTCCGCCGACGTCGCCGAGCCGCTCGAGCGAGTCGTAGAGCAACGCGACGTCGCACCCGGAATAGAGGCAAACGGCGACCGCCGCGGTGATCTCGAACAGCGCGAAGCCGGCGAAGTCGCTCGCGAGCGCGATCTGTAGATACGCGACGCCGTGCAGGAAGCCCGCGATCACGAGGCAACGCTTGCGACCGATCAGGTCGGCGAGATAACCGGACGGCACTTCGAGGACGACGATCGTCACCGCGAAGATCGCCTGCAGCCGGTAGACGTCGCCCATCGCGATGCCGTACTGCCCCAGGTACGGCACGATCACCGGCATGATCAGCATGAACATCCAGGAGAAGCTCATCGCCTGGATGCGAGAGACGTTGCCGCGCAACCGCTCGTTGGAGTGTGAGGGTTGCATCGTCTACGTCTTCGGTCGCCGACGCGCGCGCGCGCCGCACGACGATCGCCAAGCTAGCAGACCGCGACGCGACGCACGACACCCGCGCCGGGACGCTTCACTCGAGCCGTCAGCGCGCGCTGATCTCGACCTGCCAAGCGGGCGAGAGGGGATAGCTCGGGTCGCCGATATTGGCCGAGAAGTCGAGCGGCCCGGCGGTCAAGCGCACGCGCTCGAAGACGGCTGAGGTCGCGTCGCGCGGCACCTCGCGATCGATGCGGTCCGCGCCGAGCCAGATCGCCGCACCGCGCTCGGCGGGCGACGGCTCGAAGAACACGCGGACGTCGTAGAGCCCCGCCTCGGCGACGCGCAGCTTCCACACCGCATCGTCCACCGACCAACTCGCCCGGCCCCAGTTCTCTCGCGTGAGCAGCAGCGGCATCTCGCGCGGATGTCCGACCGGAATCCGCGGTTCGCGCGCGCCGGCGGCGACCTCGATCTCGCGCGCGATCGGTTCGAACCCGTCCCGAAGACGCTTGACGATCTCCGGGTGCTCGCCGGAGACGTCGCGCGCCTCGAGCGGATCGCTCGCGAGGTCGTAGAGCTCGGTCTGAGCCAGGCGCGACGCGAGTCGGAAGCCGCCGTCGCGCACGAGCTTCCACGACCCGGACCGAACCGCGCAGTTGTTGCGCGGATCGCCACGGCCCTGGTGGGCCTCGAAGAAAAGCATCCGCCCGGGCCACTCCGCCTCCTCGTCACCGCGCAGCCAAGGCATCAGGCTGTGCCCGTCCGCGGTCCAGTTGTCCGGCGCTTCGACGCCGCATGCGTCGAGGATGGTCGGCGCGATGTCGATGTGAGCCGCAGGCCCGGCCGCGCGCAACCCGACCGGAAGCCGCGCGCCGAAGCGCGCGAGGAAGCGCGTGCGCAGTCCGCCCTCGCGGATGCTGCCCTTCTCTCCGCGCAACCCGGACGAATACCGCCCGTGTGTCGGGCCGTTGTCGGACAGGAACAGGAGCAGCGTGTTGTCGGCGCATCCGATCGCATCGAGTCCGTCGACGAGGCGCCCGACGTTCGTGTCGATGCGCTCGATCATGGCGTAGATGCGCGCGTTCTGATCGCGGCGCGGTGCCGCGGTCGTCGCGTTGTCCGATCCCGCACTCGCCTCGTCCGCGGCCGTCAGCTCGGCGAGATAGCGCTCGTACTCGGGAGTCGGCGCGTCCGTGTAGGGCCGGTGCGGCGCGTTGGTCGAGACGTACGCGAAGAACGGCTGCCCCGCGTCGTGCGCGCCGCGCATCCACTCGAGCGCGGCGGTGAAGTAGACGTCGGTCGCGTACCCGGTCCGCGTCACCCGTGCGCCGTTGTGCGCGAGCACCGGATTCGTGTAGCGAACGAGAGTCGGCGTCTCCGAGAGTTGCCCGACGACGCCACCGCGGGCCACGAGCGTCTCTTCGAAGCCCTGGTCCATCGGCCGCCACGGAACGTGGTCCCCGAGGTGCCACTTGCCGAACATGGCCGTCGCGTAGCCGGCGTCGCGCAGAACCTCGGCGATCGTGACCGCGTTCGGACGCATGTGCATCCCGTTGATCGCGACGCCGACGCGCTGCGGGTAGCGCCCGGTGAGCAGCGCCGCGCGCGTCAGCCCGCAGACCGGTGACACGTAGAACTCGTTCCACTGGACACCGTGCTCTGCGAGCGAGTCGAGCCGCGGCGTGCGCACGTACGGGTTGCCGGCGAACCCGTAGTCGTCGTACCCCATGTCGTCGACCAGCACGAGCACGACGTTCGGACGGTCGTCCGCCGCGTCGGGCGTAGCCTGCGCGTTCGTGACGCAGAGCGGCGCGGCGACGAGGCTCGCGAGCCGCGCGATCCGTGCGATGGCGGCGCGCATCGTCATTCGCCCGCGTAGCCGATGCGCTGGAGGAGGTACTGCGTGCCGGCGCCGACGCGCAGCTCGGCGCCTTCGAAGACCGGCTCCAACGCGCCGAAGCGCCGCTCGAGCTCCTCGCGCAGCGAGGCATCGGATTCGCTCCACAGGTTTTTCCTCTCGCCGGGGTCCGACGCGAGGTCGAACACGTGCACATCGCCGCCTTCGGCCGCCGTCGCGCTGCCCCACGGCGCGCCGTCCGGGGCGACGTGCACGACGCGCTCGCCGGTGCGCATACCGAGGATGCGCAGGCCGCGCTTTCCGTTCCATTCGCCCTTCTCGGTCGAGAAGAGCACCGACGCGTCACCCGGGTCGTCGAAGAGACGCGCGGTGAACGGCGTCGGCAGATGCGCGCCGCCGCGCTCCGCGAGGTAGGGGGCGACGAGGCGGTTCGAGACCGGCGCGTCGATGCGCACACCGGCCGGGACGCCGGGACCGGCGACGACGAGCGGGACGCGGACGAGCTCGCTCATCAGGCTCCGCGCGTGACCGACGAAGCCGCGGTCGAACAGCTCTTCACCGTGGTCGCTCGTGAAGACGAGCACGGTGCGTTCGTCGAGCCCCGCACGCTCGAGCGCATCCGACACGCGCCCGAGCCAGTGGTCCGCGCTCCACACGCACGCGTCGTACAGGTCGCTGACATCCTCGCGCTCGCGTTCGGTGACGGCGCGATCGAGACGCGGTACGCCGTTCGCGTCGACGTGCTCGCCGACCTCGAGCCGCCGCTCGATCTCGCCGGTGTCGATGTCGCGCGCCGCCCGCGGCGCGAACGCTGCGCGACCTTCCTCGAGCGGTGTGTACGGCTGGTGCGGTTCGGTCAGGTGCAGGTAGAGGAAGAAGCGCTCGTCCCCGCGTCCGTCGATCCACGCGCCGATCTCGTCGAAGAACGAATCCGTCTTGCGGAAGCCGACGATGTCGTCCTCGAAACGCTCGAAGCCCTGCGAGAAGTTGCGGCTGTGGCTGATCAGCGGGTTGCCGCTCCAGCCCGCGGTCGAAACGCCGGCGCGCTGCAACGCCTCCGCGAGCGTCGAGAGCTTCCAGCCGAGGAAGAAGTTCCCCTGGTTCTCGACGCCGTGTTCGATCGGGTGCAAGCCGGTCAGCATCGACGCCGTCGACGGAAGCGTCCAGCTGGCCGTCGCGTAGGCGTTCTCGAAGACGGTTCCGCGCTCGGCGAGCTCGTCCAAGCGCGGCGACGTGGGTCGCGAGTAGCCGTACGTCGCGAGTCGATCGACGCGCAGCGTGTCCATCACGATCAGGACGAGGTTCGGGGAGGCCGCGCTCGATCGCGAGCGAGGCAACGCGAGCCGGCGCTCGAGGCGCAGCCCTCCGAAGCCGGCGAAGGCCGCCGGCCCGGGCTCGACCAGTTCGCCCTCCGGATCGCGCGCCAGGCAACGCAGCGTGACGCGATCGCCGGCCGCGACCGGAACGCCCGCCGCGCCTCCGACGTCGAGCCAACTGGATCCGACGCGCGACGCACCACGCTCGATCGTGATCGTCTGCGAGAAGCGCACGTCGCCGTTCACCGCGACCTCGAATTGGAAGGACGCCGTGGGGACCGCGTCGCTCAGGTGCTTGAACGTCGTGATGTCGACTCCGACGCGAGCGCGCAGCACCGCGGGCCCATCGTCGGCGTCGATCGTGAAGCCGACCTGCGACGGTGGGGGGAGGACGAGCGCGATCATGTCGGCGCCGTCGAAGCTGTGGTGCAGCGCCGGTGAGATGACGTCGACCTTGGGTGCTTGCTTGGGGTGCTCGCGCTCGACCTCCCACGCCGGCGGATCCGCGAGCAGGTCGCGCACGATGTCGAAGACCTCCATCGGCTCGCCCGGGGGCGGCTCGTCGCCACCGCACGCCGCGAGCAGCGCGCACGCGGCGGTGAGGACGGACAGCCGCGATCGGCGCGCTCTGGCTCGAGGGGACTGCTGCATCGGTTCGGCCGTCCGTCGACGACCGAACACGCAGTCTACCTGTTCGAACCGTCGTTGCGCGCCTCGACCGATTCGTGCTCGCGCGCGACGGCCGGCGGTGCACCGAAGTCGACGCCTCCGAGGACCGCGCGGATGTTCGCGACGTAGGCGGCTTCGGCCGCCCGATGGTCGAGGCGCGCGGCGATGCGCTCGCGTTCGGCTTCGGAGCCCAGCGGTGCGGCTTCGCGCAGGACGGCGTACGCGAGCTCGAAGCGGTCGAGTCGGACGTAGAGCTCGGCGAGCAACCGCGCGGTTCGCCCGCGGCGTCGGGAGGGACTGCGCTCGAGGAAGGCGGCCGAGTCCTCGAGTTGGCCGGCGAAAGCCAGCGCGCGGCCGAGCGCCAGCGGAAAGCCGGGGTGCGCACGGATCGCGGGGTTCGGATGATCGCGCAGGACCGACGCCGCGAGGTCGTGACGCCCGACGCGCTTCCACGCCCTCGACGCGCCCTGGACCGCCTCGTACGAAGCGTCGATCGGGCGCGCGAGCGCGACGCGCGCGGCGAGCTCGTCGAGCGGTCGGCCGAGTTCGTCGTCGAGCGCGCGTCGATGCGTTCGGAACGCCGCCGCGTCCCCGGCGGCGAGGTACGCGATGGCGAGCGCCCTACGGGTCCGTCCGTCCGTGCCGCGACCGGTGTCCGTCTCGACGCGCAGCGCCGCCTCCCACGCTGCGGGTGTCGAATGGAAGACGAGCCAGCCGGCGCCGAAGTGTGCGACCGGCTGCCCGACGCGTTCGAGGGTCCGAATCCAGTGGTACGTCCGCCGGCGATCCTCCGGGTCGACCGCCGTCAGATGCGCGGAAGTCACCGCCAGGCACCCGAAGCGCGGACCGCTCAGCGCGACGAGCTCGCGCGTCGCGTGCCCGTCCGGGCAGAGCGTCGTCGGGTCGACGTTGCGGTACTGCCCCCAGTCGGTGTTCGACGAACGGAAGTGCTCGTACCCGTGCGCGAGTCCGCCCGCGGCGTGGTTGTAGTAGGAGATCAAGTGCGGCCACGGCGCGCGCAGCTCGGCGACGGATAGCGCGACAAACGCGGCGAACGTCCACGCCTGAACGCTCGACGACCGCGTGCGCCACACGCGCCAGCGAACGACCGACGCGGCCAAGATGAACATCATCGGCAGGAGTGGCATGACGTAGCGAATCCCGGTTTGGAGCGTCGCGACGGCGCTCAAATAGACGCCGTAGATGCCCGCCGTCGAGAGCAGGATGAGCGCCGTCGAACGCGTGCGCGGCGAGCCGTGGCCGCGCACTTCGCGCAGCGCTCCACCGACGAGCGCGACGACGACGAGCGCGACGACCCAGTCCGGAGTCTTGAGCGCGAGTGTCCACAGGTAGAACGTCGCGTGTCGCCTCGCGAAGCTGCCGTTGAGGTAGCTCGCCGGCGCCCGGCTGTCGACCGCGGACTGGAAGTCGACGCCCTGGATCAAAGGCGCGGGCACCCATGCGATGGCGCTCCGCGTGATCGGGTTGGACACGGCTCGCCGCACCGTGTCGCTCTGGTAGTCCGTGGCGTCCACGGACGCGAAGTCGACACCGAAGCCGTAGGTCGCGTGGAGCGTGACGCACGCGCTGACGCCGATCACGGCGACGACGAGCGCGGCCTTCGCGAGCTGGATCGCCTTCGTCGAGCGCGTCGTGACGATCGAGCGCCACGCCGGAACGAGCACGAAGACCGGGAGCGCGAGCAGCGCGAGGTACTTGGTCGCGATCGACAGTCCCAGCGCCGCGCCGACCAGCGCCGCACCGATCCAAGTCGGCCGCTCCGCGAACCTCCACAGGAGATAGAGGGCGAACAGCAGCGTCCCCGCGTGAGCGATGTCGACCGCTTGCAGCGCGGAGTATCCGATGATGATCGGATTGAGCGCGAAGAGTCCGAGCGCGAGCAGCCCGCCGCGCGTGCCGAACGCGCGCCTCGCCCAAGCGAAGACGACGCAGCCACAGAGCCAACCGAACGGAAGCAACCCGAGGCGTCCGTAGAACAGCGCCGGATCACGCGGGCCGTGCCACAGACGCAGGCCCGCATCGACGTCGCGCCCGTGCGCGAACAGCTGATTGGCCAAGATCCCGATCGGCCCCTGGAGCAGCGTCGACGGATCCTCCCACCCCTCGGCGAGGATCAAGCGGCCGGCGAGCGCGTACTTGTGCTCGTCGGTCGTCTCATCGACCATCCACATCTGCGTCAGGGCGAGCGCCGTGTACGACAGGAGCAGAACGATCGCGCCGATCGTCGTCGCGCGGACGCGCAATGCGTCGCGGATCGACCTGTAGCCCATGCGCGGCTCCGAAGGGGGGCAAGGAGGGCGCCGCGCGCACGCAGCGCCCCGCGAACGACCTTGCTTGCCCCCGTCGTGCGGAGCGTTGCGCTCCCGTCCGAATTCCTCCCGATCGCGTCCCTGGGCACCGCGGGAGCGCCGGAGACCGTCGGCGGCTCAGTCGTCGAGTTCGGGGACCGTCGCGGAAATCGCGCCCATGTAGCGCGAGAGCAACGGATCGTCCGTCGCCCGCATCATCCTCGAGACGCGCGCCCGCAACTCCGCTCTGGTCGACGCGAACTCCGGTCGATCGGCCAGGTTCACGAGCGCGTCCGGATCGCTGACGCAATCGAAGAGCTCCTCCAGCGGTCGGTGCGCGTAGACACCCACCCGCTCCTCGGCATGCGCGTTCGTGCTCGACGCGCGCAGCATGGCACGCCACGTGGACGACGTCGTCAGGTTGCAGCGGTACTCGTCCGCGGCGAGATTCCAACCGTTGTAGATGTAGCAGTAGCGACCCGCGAGGACGCCCCGCATCGGCAACTCGTCGCCGGAGAAACTGATGTTGTAGAACGTGAAAGCCGCGTCCAGTTCGGGCTGCGACTCGCCCGCGAGCGCGCGGACGAACGAGCGCCCGTCGAGGTCGATCAGCGGCGCGAGGCCGACCGCCTCGAGGATCGTAGGCACGAGGTCGACGCCCGAGATGAAGTGCGTCGTGTCGACCGCACCTGCGTCGGTCGTGCCCGGCCAGCGGACGATCAATGGCGTGCGCACGCTGCCGGGGTAGCAGTTCGACTTCGAGAACGGAAACGGCATGCCGTGGTCGCTCAAGAACAGGACGAGCGTGTTCTCGCGCTCGCCGCTCTCGTCGAGCGCGCGGAGGATCTCGCCCACGCTCTCGTCGCCGCGGTGAACGCCGGTGAAGTAGCCGGCGAGTTCGTTGCGGACCGGTTGCAGATCGGTCAGGAAGCCGGGAACCTCGACCTCGTCCGCCGTGATGTAGCGACTCGCCTCGGTGAAGACGTACTCCGCGTGCTCGCGCCCGCGAAGCTCTTCCACCCCCGCGTCCCCGATCCGTTCCCGAAGCGCGTCGATGTCGAGCGAGAAGGGGCGGTGCGGGTCGGTGATGTTGGCGTTGAGGAAGAACGGGCGTCGGGCGGCGTGCGCCTGCTCGATGAACTCGCGCGAGAGCGCGTAGTAACGCTCGGGGCGATTGCCGACGCGATCGTGCGCGAAGTCCCAACCGAACGCGTCGCTCGGCTGCATGTGCGCGAGCTTGTTGATCGCGCCCACGAGGTACCCGTTCCGCGAGAGCTCGCCCGGAAGCGTCGGAATGCCGTCGGCGATCGGCAGGAAGCCCAGCGCTCCGGAGCGGTGGGGGAACCGGCCCGTCAGGAACGCCTCGCGACTCGGCTGGCAGACGGCGACGTTCACGAAGGCGTTGTGAAACCGCAGCCCTTCGGACGCGAACCGGTCCAGGTTCGGGGTGATGTCGGAGAGCGAGCAGCCGGTGGCGCCGAGCGAATCCCACTGCAGGTCGTCCATCGTGACGAGCAGCACGTTCGGCCGCCCGCCGCCAGCCGAAGGACCGCGGCGGGCGCTGGGTGCGCCCGCCGCGCACGCCGACGCGATCGCGCCGACGAGAGCGGCACCGATCGCGGCGACGGTCAGCAGCCTCGGGCGCATCAAACGGCTCGCACTACGAGCGCGCCTTACTCCGCATGCGACGTGCGCAGGACTTCGACCGTTTCGCTGTCTTCGACCAGGCGCACGTGGGTGTTGACGGGGATGTCCCGCCACTCCTGCGTCTCACCGGTCGGCCAGAGCACCGTCACGCGGTCGATCTTGTCGGCCGATCCGAGCCCGAAGCGCACCTCGCATCCCTGGGTCGTCACGAAGTTGTTCTCGGGGAAGAGTTGGCGAGCGATGCGCTTGCCTCCCACTTCGACCTCGACCGTCGCGCCGATCCCGAGCCGGTTGCTGCGCGTCCCCTCGAGCGAGACGACGAGTCGGTTCACGCGCGGGAAGCGGTTCTCGAAGACGCGCACCGGACCGCCGCCGCTGGAGCGCACGAGCAGGTCGGGTTGCAGGTCGCCAGTGAAGTCGGCCACGAGCGCACCGCGCCCGTCACCGTCCAAGTCCGCCGTCGTCAGGTAGCCGATGTTCGCGAATGGACCCTCGTCCATGTTGAGGAAGATCTGGTTCGGTTCGTATGCGCTCAGGTTTTCGTTCGTCTCGCCGACCTTCCACGGGTTCTGGAGCCAGATCTCTCCACGATCCGCGTCGAGTTCGACCACCGGGTCCACGTTCGCATTGCGATTGAGAGGCTGCGCCACGGCAGCCCGCCAGAGGCATGTTCATGTGTCCGGCTTGCTGCGCGTCACGCTCTGGAATCCGGCTGGCGCGTAGATGTCGAGCGCGCCGTCGCCGTCCAAGTCGACCAGTCCCGGGCCGTACGCCCAACCGGCGTTGTCGACGCCGACTTCGACGCCGAGCGGCTTGAGCGCACCGGCGCCCGCGGTCAGGCCTTCGTTCTCGTAGAGGATGTTCCCTTCGACGAAGCCGAGGATGTCCTCGAAGGCTCCCTCGGGGAAGTACTCGGGACGCAGGTTGTCGAGGATGCGACTCCCCGCCGACGAGTACATGTTCGCGATGTAGAGGTCGGGGTCGCCGTCGCCGTCGAGGTCGCCGGCCGTCCCACCCATGCTGAAGCCTCCGAAGCCCTGGTCGAGCGGCGCGCTCTCGAACGTGCCGTCGCCCTGGTTCACCCAGAGGATGTTCCGGCCCATGTGGTTCGCGATGAACAGGTCGGAGTCACCGTCGCGCTCGAAGTCGAGCCACAACGCGCCGAACGTGTCGGTGTGCCGGCCGGACATGCCGGCGGCCTCGGTCGTGTCCGCGAACTGCCAGTCGCCGGTGTTGCGAAGGAGCAGGCCCTCGGGGCTGGAGTTGTCGTCGAGCCACTGCGTCCGGCGTTGTCCCTTCGGCGCGAGCTTGCCGCCCTTGCCGACGTACAGGTCCAGCATGCCGTCGCCGTCGTAGTCCGCGACGGCCGTGCCGATGAAGCCGGGCTCGTAGCGGAAGTCGCCCAGGTTCGTCTTGTCCGCCGGAATGCGACGGAAGGTGCCGTCCCCGTTGTTGGCGTAGAGCTCGTAGCGTTGCTTCGGAATCACGCGCCCGTCGGGGAGCGTCGTGCGTCCGAGGATCATCAGGAGCACGTCCTCGAACCGGTCGCTGTCGAGGTCCGCGACGAGCGCCGCCTGGACCTTGCGCGGATTCCCGCGCAGGAGCTTGGACGAGGCGGACGTGTCGTCGAACGTGCCGTCGCCGAGTCCACGGTAGAGGTACGGCTGGTTCTCGCCGGTCAGCAGCACGTCCATGTTCCCGTCGCGGTCGTAGTCCAAGAGGTGCGCGCCGCCCGTGATCGCGAAGTACGGCGGCTCGGTCTTGTCCCAGTTGTCGTCGAACGCCTCGGTGTCGATGCCGGAGGTGTCCGTGATCTCCGCCATGAGCGCGGGGCCGTGGACGAAGGTCGCGTCGACGATGACGAAGTCGTTGATCCAGCCGCCCGTCGCGTCCTCACCCTTGATGATGTCGTCGTTGAAGCGATCGAACTCGAGCTCGCAAACGAACGTGTACTCGGCGAGGTCGCCGTTCGGGAGCGTCCCCTTGATGTGCATGTCCCAGCGGACGTCCCACTTCCCGGTCAGATCGAGGTGGGTCTGCGGGCTCATCTGCGTCGTGTGGTACTTGACGCTCTGAATCGTTTCGAAGAGCGCGTTGTAGCTCTCGAACGCCGCGATGAGTCCATCGGCATCGACTTCGACGCGGTCGGCGTCGGTCCAGGACTGCACGCGAATCGGACCGTGCTCGAGGATCTGTCCGTCTCCTTCGAACAGGCTGCCCTTGAAGTCGCTCGCGAGCAGGTTGCGAAGGGGCGCCGAGTCCTTGCCTTGGAGGGGGGCCCGGATGATCGGCCAGGCGTCCTGTCCGAGGACGAGCACCATGAGCTCCGTGTCTCGGATGTACTTCTGCTTGTCCTCCGCCAGGACGAAGTCGTCGCCGGCGGTCATGCTCGGCGTCTCGAATTGCGCGCTCGTGATCCCGAGCTCGCCGTCCTCCTTGTTCGCGACGGGAGTCGTTTCCGACGCGGCTGAGGTGTCGCTTCCGCACGACGCTAGGGTGGCGGCGAACACGAGGGTTCCGAGGCAGGGGCGTACTGTCATTTCGAACCGGTCCGAGAGCAGGGTCGGCGGAGGAAATCGGCGCCGACGGAAACGGGGGTCTCGCCGAAGAGAGAGGGGGGGCGCCTCCACGACCCCCAAAGCGAATTCGAAGGTAGATCGGGCTCGAGATGCTGTCAACGCAAGACGAATCCGTGGGAGGTGCGCTCGCGTCGGCACCCCGTAAACGGCGGGCGGCCGCTGATGTGAGCGCAAATCGCGCGCGCGCGATCGGGAACATCGTTCCCTCTGCGGGCCGTCGTTCCGCGGCGCGCGCGCCGACGCGGCTCCGAGCGCCATTCCGGCGGCGCACGCTCCCGCGGGGCCCGATATACTTCGGCGCCTCGCGCCCGTCGGCGGCCTTGTTCTCCTCGGTCTTTCTCGCGTCTTGATCGACCGGGAGCCACCGTCTCCCACCCCTGTCTCGTAGGTCACATGGACTGGACTTCCCTGTTCGGCGAAACCGCGCTCTCGGATCTCAAGCTCCCCCAGGTCGTGTTGAATCTCGTCCTGGTCCTGGTGCTGGGGCAGATCCTCTCGATGCACTACCGGGCCTTCGCCCGCGTGCTGTCGAACAAGCGCAAGTTCGCGCCGATGCTCGTCTTCATCGCCGCGACGACGATGCTCGTCATCACGGTCGTCAAGACGTCGCTCGCCCTGTCGCTGGGCTTGGTCGGCGCGCTCTCGATCATTCGCTTCCGTACACCGATCAAGGAACCGGAGGAGCTCGCCTATCTGTTCCTCGCGGTCGCCGCAGGGGTCGGCGTCGGCGCGGACGAGCGCGCGGCGACCACCATCATGTTCCTCGGCATCCTGCTGTTCCTCGCCGTTGCGAGGCGCGGTGGCCTGCGCGACGAGACGGCGCGCACGCTGCTGCACGTCAGCGCGGAGCTGGGTGACCGTGACCGCGAGACGACGCTCAAGACGTTGCTCGACGACGTATCGCCGCACGCGGCCGCCGTCGACTTGAGACGTGTCGACGTCGAGGGCGCTTCGTTCGATGCGACGCTGACGATCGACCTCTCCGACTCGAAACGCATCGGCGTCATGCTCGACGCGATCCGCGCGAGCTTCCCGGACGCGTCCGTGAGCCTCGTGGAAGCCGACGGGCTCGACTGATCCACGGATGGAACGGGACACGCGCTATGAGGTGAAGATGGTGTCGCAGGCTGCGGGCTATCCGCGGCTGCGCATGCTCATGCGCCTCGATCCGACGGCGATCCGCGAGCTCTATCCGCCGCGCACGGTCCAGAGTGTGTACTTCGACACGTGGCGGAACCGCGCGCTCGAGGAGAACCTGGCCGGGATCAGCCATCGCGAGAAGGTCCGCTTCCGGTGGTACGGCGATGCGAACACGGGCGTGCGGGGCACGCTCGAGCGCAAGGTGCGCGAGAACATGCTCGGCTGGAAGGACCTCCTGCCGATCGAGGACGAGGTCGCCGTCGAGGGCGCGACGCGGCGCGACTTCGCGCGCACGATTCACTCGCACTTGACCGACCGATGGGCGGACGTGCGCGCCGACGGGCTCCTGCCCGCCCAGTGGATCCGCTACGAGCGCGAGTACTACACCGCCGGCGCGGTTCGCGTCACGATCGACCGCAAGCTGACCACCTGGGATCAACGCCTCCGTCGCAAGCTCTCGACGAAGTGCCCGGCCCGAACGCCCGACGTCATGATCGTCGAGGCGAAGTGCGCGAAGGGCGACTACGACGCGCTCCAGGAGCTGATCGAGCGCTTTCCGATGCGCGTCGACCGCTGCTCGAAGTTCGTCTACGCGTCGTCGCCCGGCGAGGGCGCGCACGCGTCGGTGCTTCCGGTCTAGCAGCCCGTGGTGAAACTCACGCCACCCTCGAACGGCGCTGGATCCGCGCTGCCCGCGTTCCACTTCCTCCGAGGTTCCACCAATACGCGTCGTCAGCGCGCCTTGCCAGCACGGATCCATCACCCTCCGACGATGGCGTGAGTTTCACCACGGGCTGCTGGGAGCCCGTCCGCGCTCAGAGCGACTCGATCTGGCCGGCGGTCAACCGCGGCTCGGTGATGTAGACGATCGCAGCCGGTCCCTTCTCGCCGACTTGATCGACCTCGATCGTGACGGACTCGATCTGTTCGAGTCCGGGCGCGAGCAATTCCTCCCACGCGATCCACTGCATCTGCTCTCCGCCGTCGCGGAGGATGATGCGCGAGCCCATCTCTTCGCCGTCGACGAAGAGCACGAAGCGCACCGCCTTCAGCTTGCTGCTGCTGCTCCAATGCAGTCCGATCGTCGCCGCGAACGTCGCCGCCTCGAGATCGCCGAGCGCGTCCCGATCCGGCAGCGTCCAAGTGAGCCGCGCGGGCTCCGCGAAGAGGGTGCGGGCGCGGATCGCGCGGTGCCCGACTTCGGCGAGCCGACGGTTGGCTTCGACGCTGTGTTCGGTGCCTTGCGCCGCTTCGAGCTTCAGCTCGAACACGCGGCGATTGTCGATGATCGTCCGCGGGACGTGGCTGTCGTAGGTCGAGAGGTCGCGGTTCAGATGGAACGCGAGCGAGACGCCCTGCGTGATCGAGTAGCGCTCCGCGAGCGGCACGAAGCCGCGCGGTCGTCGCACGCACAGGAAGGCGAAGCACGAGACCGAGGTCTCCTCGGGGGCCGACCGCGCGCCGAGCCCGCGCAGGAGCACGCCGATCGATTCGCGCCGCTCGTCGTCGGTACCAGGGCGCGGTCCGAGCGAGCGGAACGAAGACATCGCGAGCACCGTGTCGACCGGCGTATCGGCCAGCATCGCGCCGAACCGACGCACCTCCTCGTCGCTCGCGCCGACATCGAAGTTGTCGATCGAGACCTCGCCACCGTTGGGCGGGACCGTCACCACGCGCATGCCGGTCAGCGCGGTGTCCATGTAGTACCAGGTCTCGTCGACGAACGCGCCCTGTGCGACGCGACGCGTGCCGAGCGTCGGGAGCGGCAAGCGCCATCCCGACGAGAAGATGCGCACCGTGCGGGCTGCCGCGTTCGACTCCGAGGCCACGCGTTCGGACTCGACCACTTGCGACCACGTGGCGAAGTCGACCGCCAGGGCGAGCAACAGAAGCAGGATTGCGAACGAAGCTACGGAGCGCATTCCCTACTGCCCGAGGATCCTCTGGCGGTACATCTCTTTCACGTCGATCGGCACGGTCTCGAACTCGCGCCCGTTCAGCTCGAGCGAACACGTCGTCTGAACGATCGCTTCGCCGCGTCCCATCGTGCCCATCGTGACGTCCTCGGCGACGATCGAACTCGGGCCGAACTCGGCCTTCTTGATGTAGACCGCGAACCCGTAGTGGATCGTCGACCAGATGTCGAGGCCGTGAACGTCGACGCGTGAGAAGTCCTTCGACGCGACCGCGATCGACGCGCTCTCGACCGTGCAGTCGAACACGTGCACCTCGCTGTTCTCGCCGGCCGAAATCGCCTTGTCGCCGATGCCCGCGAAGCTCGACTCGCGTACCGAGAGGTCGCTGCCGCTGACGTCGACCGCGTCCTCGACCGAGTTCAGGAAGCGACTCCCGGTGACGAGGCCCGTGACGAAGTCGCCGTCGAACGCGTCGGACGCGACCGTGTCGATCACGACGCCGTCGAGCAGGCATTCGACGCCGAAGATGTTGAGCGCGTCCTCACCGTGCGCGTTCTCGAAGCGGCAGGCGTAGAGCTCCGCCGGTGAGTGGAAGAAATTGATCCCGCCGGTCATCATCCAACCACCGCGTCGGATGACGTCCGTGTCGCGCACGCGCACGTGGCGCCAGACGCTCTTCTCCGCGGACTTCAGGACGGCCACGCCGGCCCAGCTCGCGAGGCCGTCCTTCGGCTCGAGCACGATCGGGTCGTCGCTGTTGCCCTCGAAGAGCAGCGGGCCACCCGTGATCAGCGCGCCGAGCGCGTCGAAGCGCAGCCGCACCCCCGGCCCCGCGTAGAGCGTGAAGCCGTTCGGCACGATCAGGTCGCCGGAGACGTCGTGTGTTCCCGCGGCGACCTCGAGGCGCTTGGTCTCCGCGTCGTAGCGCAGGAACCCGTGCTCCTCGAGCGCCTCATCGAGCGACGGAGCGTCCGGTCGGCCGCCTTCGTCCGACCACTCCGATCCGAACTTGCGGACCTCGAGCGGCTCGAGCGTCGCCTCTTCGTCCGTGATCAGGCGACTGCGCGCGTGCACCGTCAGCTTGACGCTGCGGTCCGCGGTGCCACCCGACAGGACCGCGCTCTTGATCTCTTGCACGTCGCGCAGGACCGCCTCGCGCTCGTCGCTGCGGAAGCGGAACACGACGCGCGCGCCGTCGGTGGGGAGAACGAGCGAGTCGGGCTCGCCCTCGATGCGACGCACGTTGCCCTGGACGCTGACCGCGCTCGCTTCGAGGAACACGCCGTTGCCGAGCTCGAAGCCCTCGACGACGACGGGTACCTTCGTGTTCGCCCAGGCCTCGACCTCGAGCATGCCCGTCGGGCGGTCGCCCTCGGCGTCGTCGGTCATCAATCGGCAATCGAAGCTGACCGGGACGCGCGGATGCACGACCTCGTGCAAGTGGACCTGCTGGGCGCGGAGCTCGGCCTCGATCGCCGCCGAGTCGAGCATCGGATCGTCGAGCCCTTCGGCGCGCATGAGCTGCTCGAAGTGCATGAGCTGGGGGCGCAGCGCCGCGAAGCTTTCGTCGATGTACTCGGGCCGCGAGATGCGACCGATCTGACTGAACAGCCCGTCGTAGAACGCTCCGTTGTTCAGATAGGTCGGGATCACGTACTTGAGGATCTCGATCGGATCGCGCGTCTCGCGCGGGAAGCCGGCGCCCGTGTCGAAGATGATCGGCTCGAGCCGCGCGGTGACCGGGTTGTGGTAGTAGCGCCGGCTCTTCCAGTTCACGCCGTGGCTCGTGCGGAACAGCGCCGAGAGCGCGGCATACAGCGTGTTCGACGGCAGATCGAGCAGGTTGTGCGTGCGGCTCCCGCTCTGGTCCGACTGCAGCTTGCGCATCATGTCGAGCGACTGCTGCAGCTGACGACTCAGATTCGCGCTCTGGTTCAGGCGCTTCTCGCCATACGCCGCGACGCGCGCCTGCTCGACGAGCTTGGCGGGCGCTACGGTCTCGGACGCGTAGCCGAGGGTCGCGATGTACTGCGCTTCCATGTCGAGGAACGTGTCCTCGACGAAGCGCACGATCGGACCTTCGCGCCGACCCTGCGACTCGACGAGCTCCTTCGTGAAGTGCTCCTCGAGGTAGTAGATGCCCGTCGCGTTGCCGTTCATCACGACGTTCACGAAGTCGGTGCGCGGGGCGAGCAGTCCTTCCCGCCGCGCCATCTCCATGAAGAGCCACTCCCACAGGTACGAGCGCGTCTTCGGGTGCTGGATCGAGAAGCGGCTCATGCCCCAGAGCTTGTCGCTCTCGAGTTCGACGCGCAGCGACCACTTGTCCGTGTCGAGGTGGTCGAGGAAGTCGCCCTTGATGCGGACGAACGCCTCGATCGTCTTGCCGTCGGCGCGCACCGTCGCGGGAACGAGGTCGCCCTCGGTCTGGACGATGTGGCGCAGGCGCATCGAGCGCTCGTAAACCGCCTGCAACGTTTGCGATGCCTCGGGATCGAGGTCGATGCGCAGCGTCTCGAGGTCGTTGACCGGCGGCTGCTGCTCGACGGTCGGCCGTTTGACCGGGACGCTGAGCGCGATCTCCTCGGGCGTGACGACCGCGACCTCGTCCTCGACCGGCTTCGGGGGCGAGAAGCGTGAGGCGACGAAGCCGATCAGGACGCCGACGACCAGGATCACGACGCCGAGGAAGACGCCGGAGGAGGATTGGGGTTCGTTCGATACTCGCATCAGGGGGCTCTTCGCGACCCTCGCGTGTCCGCGGGCGCGGAGCACGTCAGGCATTCGGCGCGCAGTCTATCACTATCAATGGTGGGGGAGTGGGCGCCCGACACCGGGGACTTCGCTAGCAGGCCGTGGTGGAACTCACGGCGTCCTCGAAGGGGGATGAGTTCGTGCTGTCAAGGCGCGCTGACGACGCGTATTCGCTGGAACCTCGGAGGAGGCGCAACGCGGGCAGCGCGAATTCAGCGCCCTTGGAGGATGGCGTGAGTTTCACCACGGCCCGCTAGCCCGGGTTATTCATGAGGCTTTGCCGAGATCGACGCAGATGTGCGTCGGATCAGCGCTTCGCGACCGAAGCGCGTGCAGGCGACCTTGACGGGTCGTCGAACCCGGTGAGGGAGGGAAGTGCTGATATGGCGCGTAGCTGCGTCGATCTCGGTGAAGCCTCATGAATGATCCGGGCTAGCCATCGGCACGACGGCGTTGGGGCGTGAGGCGCGGCCCCGAAATCGCGTTTCGCGTCGGCCCGGCGGGGAGGGGACCGGCGGCGCGCGCCGTCGTCCGACGGCGCGCGTTGGGAATCCGTAGGGGGTGCTTTTGCGCCCGCAGCGCGCGGTGAGCGCGCGCTATGCTGCGGCGCGCGAACTTCCTTCGACCCGAGCCCTCGAACGACCATGTTGCTGCACGCCCTCCTCGCTCTGTCCCTCGTCGCCGGTTCCGACGACGACCCGGTTTGGAACGGTTTCCGCGGAAACAACGGCGTCGGAGTCGCGGGGGCCGCGAGCGTTCCGGCCTCGCTCGATCCCGAGGAAACCGCGATGTGGCGCGTCGAAGTGCCGACGGGCTACTCGTCTCCGGTCGTCACGGACGAGCACGTGTTCCTGACCGGCGCCGAGGGCGCGAAGCTCTTCACGCTCTGCCTCGACCGCGCCTCGGGCGAGGAGCTCTGGCGCCAGGAGCTGGGCTTCGACGGCGCGCGCGTGGGGATGAACTCCTCCGCCGCGCCGACTCCCGCGACGGATGGCGAGCGCGTCTACGTCGTCTTCCATGCCGTCGGACTCGTCGCCTACACCGTCGACGGCGACGAGCTGTGGAAGCAGGAGATCGGGCCGTTCAACATCCCGCACGGCATGTCGACCTCGCCGGTGCTCGTCGATGACCTCGTCGTGCTGCAGGTCGACCAGGACACGGACGCATACCTCGCCGCGTTCGACCGGAAGACCGGCAAGCAGCGTTGGCGCGCCGAGCGTCCGGGCATGACGCACAGCTACTCGACTCCAGCGGTGTACACGCCCGCGGAGGGGCCGGCGCAGATCATCGTGTCCGGCTCGTTCCAGGTGCGCGGCTACTCGGCGGTCGACGGCAAGGAGCTGTGGTCGGTCGGCGGCTCTGGTTGGCAAACGAAGGCCGTGCCGATCATCGACGGGGACCGCTGCTTCGTGAACGGCTACATGCCGGCGTCGGGCGAGTTCGGTGTACCGCCCGTCGCGGCGTCGTTCGAGGACGAGCTCGTCGCGCGGGACGCCGACGGCGACAGCCTGATCTCGCGCGCCGAGTGGCCGGGCAACACGATCCAGGAGATCTGGTTCCTCTTCGACCTCGACGGCGATGACATGCTCGGGGCGGCCGACTGGAAGTACATGGAGGCGGCCGCGCACGTCACCGGCGGCCTGTTCGCCATCGACCTGACCGGCGAAGGCGACGTGACCGAGTCGCACCTGCAATGGAAGTTCGACGACCGCCGCGGCCTGCCCGACTGCCCGTCGCCGATCTTCATGAACGACACGCTCTTCCTCATCAAGGACGGAGGTCTCTTCACCTCGATCGACCCGGAGACGGGCAAGGTCGCCAAGCAGGGCCGCGTCGGCGAGCCCGACACGTACTACGCGTCGCCCGTCGGCGCCGGCGGCCGCATCGTCACCGCGAGCGCCAGCGGCCAACTCGTCGTCGTCGACGCGCAGCGCGAGTGGAACGTCGTCTCCGTCGCGAGCCTCGGCGAAACGATCTGGGCCACGCCGGCGATCGCCGACGGCCAGGTGTTCGTCCGCACGGACGACGCCCTGTGGTGCTTCGAGGAAGCGGTCGACTAGCCCGGATCATTCATGAGCCTTCACCGAGCTCGACGCAGCTACGCGCCATATCAACGCTTCCCTTCCTCACCGGGTT
>JAJDEV010000161.1 GCA_029259605.1 Planctomycetota bacterium
TGCGAGCCGCGGGCGCACCGATGGACGCGCGGAGCTTCGCGCCGCCCGCGCGGTTCACTCGTCGAGCTCGCGCGCCAGGTCGCGGGCTGCGTCCAGCCCGGCGTCGAGCTCGAGGGCCGCTGCGACCAGTCCGCGCGCGAGGTTGGAGTCGCCCGCGGCTCGGAACGCGCGGGCCATCAACACGTGCGACAGTGCGGACATCGGGAAGCACTCGAGTGCGCGTTCGGATTCGGCGAGCGCGGCGTCGACCGCGCCGTCTTGGAGCATGGCGTTCACGCGCACGAAGCTGTCGTACTCGGAGATCAGCGCTCCGCGCTCGCCCATCGCGGGCTCCTCGAAGCGCACGTGGACTTCGATGTCCTCGGCCAGGAACACGTCGTCGAAGTCGGCGATGGGCGCGAGCCGGAACAGGCCGCGGCGCGGCATGTTCAGCTCGAGCACGCCGGCGTTCACGCGCACGTCGACGTCCTCGCCGCCGGAGGGGTAAGTGCCCGCGAAGCGCGCGAGCTGGTCGTCCGGCCGCTTCGCGATCGGCGCGCGCTCGTTCGGCATGGCGACAAGCGTGGCCGCGCTCTTGTCCGCGTCAGGGGCGACGCGCGCGGCGAGGATCAGCCCCATCAGGCGCATGCGATCGCGCGAGCCGACGCTGTTGCGCACGTAGGTGTCCGTGCGGTTGACGATCACGAGCCCGTCGTCCGGCAGCACGGCGATCGTCTGTCCGCCGACGCCGAGCGCCGTGTAGCCGCGCAGCGGTCCGTCCGGATCGTCGAAGGTCCACCACATGTAGCCGTAGCCGCCGCCGTCCTCGTCCGTCTTCGAGTAGGACGCCGTGCTCCGCGCCACCCACTCCTCGCTGAGCACGCGTCGGCCGCCCCACTCGCCACGGTTGAGGAAGAGCAGCCCGTAGCGCGCACAGTCACGCGCCGACATGCGGAACGGATAGGCGGGGTGGATCGACTTGTCGAGTTCGTAGTGGTAGTAGCCGTCCGTCACGCGGAAGTCCTGCATCCCGAGCGGCTCGGCGAAGCGCCGATCGAACTCCTCGAAGATGCGCTTGCCCGTCTCCTGCTCGAAGATCGTGCACAGCGTGTTGAAGTCGAAGTTGTTGTAGCACCAGTACTCGCCCGGGGCGTAGGCGCCGCGTTCGGGCTTCGGATTCTGCGGCGGCTCGTACGCGGCGAGCTTGAACACGCCTGAGCGCGCGCGCAGCAGGTCCTCGATGCGCGCCGTCTTCTCGAGCTCGGTCAACGCCGGCTCGTCGTCGATGCCCAGCTCGCCGAGCGTCTGCTCCGTGTCGATCGTCCCGTTCTCGACGAACGGGCCATAGAGCCCCGACAGGAAGCTCTTGCGGACGGAGTGGCACATGTAGCGCCGCTCGCAGTCGCCCCACGCCGCGACGACGACGCCGTTCTCGACCACCATCCACGCCGCGGAGTCGAGGCCCTCCCAGTACGCGCGCGCCGCCGCGAGCCCTTCCGCGGACCAACCGGCCTGCGCGGGATCGGCGTAGCGCATCCAGACGTCCTGCGGCACGCGCTCCTGCGCGGAGGCGAGCGGCGACAGCGCGAGAGCGACGAGAGCAAAGTGACGAACGTGCATCGGTGACTCCGGGTGTGCAGCGCGTGACCGCGCGGAATGGGCGCCGACCAGGGTAGCGCGCCGCGTCCTGCGCCACCGTCACCACGCAGTAACGGATGAGTCAGCGCAACGGGTCGCGCGAGTCACCGTCCTGCGTCCAGTACGCGGGGCGGCCCGGCACCGTCGCGGCGACGATCTCGACGATCGCGCGCCGATCGGCTTCGGACAGGTGCCCGAAGTCTCGCTCGCGCGCGTGTCCGTTCAAGACGTCCCACAGCTCGCGCCACACGCGCTCGAGCAGCGGTGCGGGCAGCGCGCGGAACGCGTCCGAATCGATCAGGTAGCTGCACGGATAACGGAACAGGCGCGTCTCGAGGTCGAGCTGGAAGAGCGAGCGTCCCTGCGCGTCGCGCAGACCGCGCGCCGAGAACTCCGCGGCGAAGCCCGACGTGCCGACGATGGGATCGGTGAGCGCCGGCTCGCCGCGGAAGAGCATCGCGTCGACGATCGAATCGGCCTGGCGCGCGTAGCTCCGCGCCGTCGACTCGCTGATCGTTCCCTCGGGCTCACCGAGCGCCTCGTTCAAGCCGCTCTGGTAGTGCGCCGCGAGGCGCACCTGATAGCTCGCGCGCGCGAAGCGATTCTGCATCTCGGTCTGATGCTCGAGCACCAGGAGCGCGACGATGTCGCTGTGCGGCGACGGGTAGCGCGACGTGTCGAGGCGCTCGGTCAGGTCGACGACGTTCGCGCCGTCCTCGACGTCGACGAACTCGCCGCGGTCGGTCTCGCGCGCGACGGCGTTCCCCATGTGGCGCGCGGCGCCGTGCGTTCCCGTGACGTACCACCCGCCCCAGCGCTGCTCGAGCGGACTCTCGTACGTGACCGTGAAGGACCCGGAGCGCAGGATCGGCATGCCGCTCGCGTCCGGATGCACCGAACGCAGGAGGTGCCCCGGCCAGCCGCGCGTGCGCGCCGCGTCGTGGCAGCTGAGACAGTCGGCGTCGGCGCGCCGAATCTCCGCGCCGTCGCGCGCGGACTGGTCGACGGTGTAGAAAATCGGTCCCTGCTCGGGATCGACCGACGTGACCTCCATCACGGGCGCGCCGGGCACCCAACCGACGTAGACGTCGTCCGCGAAGTAGACGGCGCGCGGTCGCGACGGGGAGATCAGCGGCGCCTGAAAGCTCGTCTTCGAGAACACGAGCATCTGCGAGCGCGTCGAGATCCCGAGCTCGGCCAGCAGCGCGTCCAGGTAGCCGCGCTCGTCGTCGTGCTCGAGCACGACCTCGCCCGCCGCCATGCGCGCGCGCAGGCGCGCGATCGGGTCGGCGACCGTCGGCCGCTCGTAGTGGATCGGAGCGCCTTCGTAGCGCGCACGATCCTGGGGAGCGACGGCGACGGCGACGAGCGTGAGTGCGGCGGCGAGGAGCAGGACCACGGTTCGCTAGCGTACTGGTTCGTGCAGGAAGCGCAGGATCTCGTTCATCGTGCGCTCGGCTCGGTCGGACTCGAAGAGGAACTGCGCATGCGCCGCGCCGTCGACGACGACGAGCTCCTTCGGCTCGGGCGCGCGCTCGAATTGATCGCGAACGCCCGGCAGGCGCAGCTCGCCATCGGCGTGTACGTCGTCCCTCGCGACGAGGAACAGCTTGGACGAGGTCATCTCTTCGGGGTTCGGGATCTCGGCGTGGGCGAGGAGCACGAGCCGGTCGAGTTCGCCGGGTTCGACCTCGGTCGACGCACGCGCCGACGCCCAGCCGCCGAAGCTCGCGCCCACGATCGACACCTCGGTCGCACCGCTCGCGCGCAGGTAGCGCACCGCGGCGACGACGTCGAGGTACGCATCGCGCATCGCGTTCGGTTGATCCCCCCCATGCGACTTGCCGCGCCCGCGAAAATCGATCGCGAGCACGCGGTAGCCGGCGGCGACGAACGCGGGCACCTGCGCGCTCCAGCTCTCCTTCGTGAAGCGTCCGCCGTGTGCGAGCAACACGGCGTGGTCGCCCGCTCCGAACTCGTCGCCGTGGACGACGCCGCCGTCGTCCGTCGCGAACGAAACGTCGCGCTGCTCGTTCGACGCGGCCGCGCAGCCGACGAGCAACGCGAGGAGCAAGGCGAGGAACCGCATGGCGACGCGATCGTACCTCACTACACCGGCTCGAGGGCGCGCAGAGGACCGGGGGGAAGCTCGACGCGGATCGCATCGCCCGGCGCCACATCGCCGGCGACGCGCACGATCGACATGATGCCCGCCTTCCGCACGAGCGCTCCGTCCGCGTCGCGCCCGAGCACGGCCTGCATCAACCCCGGGCGCACTCCGTCGAGCTGTGCGCACGGATTGCGCAGACCGGTGATCTCGAGGACGGCCGCGTCCCCCAGGTGGAGCAGCGCTCCAACCGGCAGGTCGAGCAGCGCGACGCCGCGCGTCGTGACGTTCTCGCCCATCGCGCCCGGCGAGACGTCGAGCCCCTGCTCGGCGAGCTCGTCGAACAGCTCGGCGTGGATGAGGTGCACCTGGCGCAAGTTCGGAGCGCCGGGATCTCGCTCGACGCGCGAGCGATGCTTCACTGTGACCCCTTGATGCGCGTCGCCCTCCACGCCGAGTCCCGCGAGCAGCCGCACGCGCGCGGCGTTCGGCTTGGACACGGAGTGCGTCGGATGAGCGCTGACCGCGACGACCGTTCCGTCCGACTCGACCGACGAGGATTCGGGAACGTGCTTCGACATGCGCAACGGGTCAGACGCGTGGTGCCGCCGCTATTCGGGCGCGTCGTCGCGCGCGATCTCGGCCGCCTGGCGCAGAACGTCGCCGAGGCGCGCGGCGTCGTCGGGCGTCAATTGGACGCAGACCATCTCCGCCGAGTCGCCCGGCAACTCGTGCTGCGGCAGCTCGATCGTGACGCCCGGCTCGTCGAAGCGCGAGCGCACGGCGTGGACGCGCACGTCGCCCGTCGCCTTCTGCAGGTCCGCCGTCGTTCCCATGGCCGGATTGCCGCGCACGGCACCCACCGTCTGCGCGAGATCGCCACCGAGGAAGTTCGAGTGCAACGCGGACCAGGCTCGTTCGAGAAGGTTCATGCGCACAGTCTAACGAACGGGCGCGTCCGAAGCTGGCTTCGCGCCGTTCGAGCGCAGAATCGCGTCGCGATCGACGACGCGGCCTTCCGCGATCACGGTCTCGAGCGTGCGTGTGTTGCGAATGTCTTCCAGGGGGCTCGCCCCGAAAAGGAGCACGTCGGCGCGCTTTCCGCGCTCGATCGTCCCGAACTCGTCCCCCACGCCGATCATCTCAGCCGCGCGGCGCGTCGCACACTCGAGCGCCTCCATCGGCGTGAGTCCCGCGAGCACGAGCAGCTCGAGTTCCAGGTGCACATCGAACCCCGCGAAGACGGTCGGGTTGCCCGTGTCCGTTCCGACGACGATGGGCACTCCGCGCGCGTGGAGCAACGCGACGTTCGCGCGCAGCTCCTCCAGATGGCGGCGGAGCGTTTCGGACGGCGCGACACCGGGCTCGCTCTCGATCGCGCCGCGCTCGCGGAAGTTCCTCAGGAAGCCGGCGCTCCCGATCGCGACGGCCTCGGCGTTCGTGAGCGTGAGGCGCAGGAACGGATCGTCGAGGTCGACGGGCTCGTCGATGTAGCGCAACGCGATCGCGCCGTGGAAGAGCGCCAGCGTCGGAACCACGACGAACCCCGCCTCGGCCATGCGGTCGGCGAGCGCCGCGTCGGGCAACGGCCGATCCCAAACCGCGTGCACCGCGCCCGCCGCGCCGCCGTCGAGCACGGCCTCGAGCTCGTCGAGCGAAGTCACGTGCGCGAACACGCGCAGGCCGTGCTCGCGCGCCTCGTCGACGATCGCGCGGACCATCTCCACCGACATCTGCGGGTGGTCGTCACCGAACGTCGTCGGTCCGGACTCGACCGTGATCTTGATCGCGTCCATCCCCCCCGCCGCGCGCTCGCGCACGGCGAGTCGCGCCGCCTGCTCGGTGCGCACGATCGAGAGCCCGACTCCGATCGGATACAGGTTCGCCGGCTCGCCCTCCGGTGTCGCGGCGACGATCGCGTCGGCGGCCTCGCGTACGGGAGGCGGGAAGATCGTGTGGACCGGATGCGTTCCGTCGAGCGTCAGGTGCCCGCCCGTGCCGTAGATCGTCGGCGCCGCGAGCGCACCGCGCGCGTGCCGTGCGCGCAGCTCGTTGATCGTGTCCGTGCTCGCGTCGCTGCCCCCGAGCTGAAGGATCGAGGTCACGCCGTAGAAGAGGAGCCGACCGAGCACGTCGTCCGTCGTGTTCTCGTCGCGCGGCCGCGGCGCACCGGTCGCGAAGTGCACGTGCATGTTGGCGAAGCCGGGCGTCGCGAACTTGCCCGCGGCGTCGACGACCGTCTCGGCACGGAAGCTCGTCTCGCCCGCGACGACGTCGACCACGTGCCCGTCGCGCACGAGAATCGTCGTGTTCGAGCGCGGCGCGGCGCCCGTCCCGTCGATCAGCGTCGCACCGACGATCGCGAGGTCGACGCTCGGCGTCGTTCGGCACGACGGCGCCCCGAGCAACGAAGTCGCGAGCGCGAGCCCCGCGAGGCAACGGCCACGCCGCTGCGATAAAACGCTGTGATCGCGCGGTCGCGCGGTCGGTTCCCTTCGTTCAAGCTCGTCGTGCATCGGGATTCCCCCGCGCGCATTATGGCAGCCGACGCGCGACGCGCGAGTGCGCTCCGCCGCGAGCCACGACACCGACGTGGTAGAATCGGGCTCGCCCCGCATGAACGTCGAAGCCGTCTATTTGGGCCTGGCCCTCGTCCTCGCGCTCGGAGCGTCGTTCCGCGGGCTCGTGCGGCTCGACGTCGCGGCGCTCTTGCTCCTGCTCTCGCTCCTCGTCCCGTGGCGGCGCGACGCGAACGGCGACCTGGTCGGGATCCTCGACACGGCCGAGGCCTTCGCCGGCTTCGGCAGCCCGGCCGTCATCATGGTGGCGGCGATCTTCGTGCTGTCGTTCGGCATGGAGCGCACGGGGGCGGCCGCGATGCTCGGTTCGCGCTTGCTCGCCGCGAGCAGCCGCAGCGAATCGCGCCTGCAGGTCGCCATCCTCGGCATGGCGACGGTGTTCAGCGCCTTCGTCAGCGACACGACCACCGTGCTCGTCTGGATGCCGCTGATCCTGGCCGTCGCGCGCGAGAAGAAGTACGCGCCGTCGCGCCTCCTCATGCCGCTCGCGTACGCCGCGCTGCTCGGCGGCCAGTGGACGCTGATCGGCACGCGCGCCAACGTCATCGCATCCGACTTCCTGCGCACCCAGGACGGCGTCGGCTTCTCGTTCTTCGCGTTCACGCCGATCGCCGTGCTCGTGTGGATCGTCGGCTCGGCGTACTTCCTCCTCATCGGCCGACACTTCCTGCCGACGCTCGGCGTCGCGCCTTCGCTCACCGGACGCTTCGAGGTCACCGAGTACCTGACCGAAGTGATGGCCTCGCCGTCGTCCGAGCTCGTGGGCAAGTCGATTCGCGACCTCGACCTCGGCGAGAACCTGACCGTGCTGAGCGTCATTCGCAACGAGCAGAGCCAACCACCGTCGCCGTGGATGATCGTGCAGTCCGACGACGTGCTCGTGATCCAAGGCGGGCTCGATCGCATCTCGGACCTCGTCGGGCAGCCGGGGCTCACGGTGCGCGAGGAGACCCAAATCGCGGACACGACCCTGCGCTCCGTCGACCTGCGCATGGTCGAGGCGATCGTCGCACCGGGCTCACGCATGCAAGGCGCGACGCTGCGCGAGCTGCACTTCGCGCGCGACCACGACGTGTCGGTGCTCGCGCTCGGTCGACGCGGCAAGCCGGTCGAGGGGCGACCGATCGACCAGCTGCTGCAGGTCGGCGACTCGCTCCTGCTCGTCGGACACATGGAGCGCATCGCGGACCTGCGCGACGTGCCCGACCTGTTCCTGCTCGAGACGAAACCCCTGCCCCTGCGCGGCAAGGCGTGGACCGCGATCGGTTGGATGCTGTTCCTCATCCTCGTGACCGCGACGCAGTTGCTCGACCCGCCGGTCGCCGTCGTGGTGAGCGCGGTCGGCATGCTGCTCACCGGTTGCGCGAGCGCGCGCGGCGCCTACCAAGCGATCGACTGGCGCGTCGTTGTGCTCCTCGGCGCGATGATTCCCTACGGACACGCGCTCGAGTCGACGGGCACCGCGTCGCTCCTCGCCCACTCCGTCACGTCGCTGTTCGACAGCCCGCACACGGTGTTCGCCGCGCTGCTCTTCGTGGCGATCCTGCTCACGCAGGTGCTCGAGAACTCCGCCGCCGCCGTCGTTCTGTCCCCCGTCGCACTCGAGCTCGCGCGCTCGGTCGACGCGAACCCCGCCGCGTTCCTGATCGGCATGGCGTTGTGCTGCTCCGCGGGCTTCGCCACCCCCGTGGCGCACGAGTGCACGCTGCTCGTCATGAGCCCCGGCGGCTACCGCTTCCGCGACTTCTTGATGGTCGGCTTGCCGCTCGCACTACTGACCTGGATCGTCGTGGTGTTCGCCGTGCCGTGGTTCTATCCGCTCTAGCGGATGGAACCGGCAGCCGCGACGGTCTCCGCACGGCGCGCCGCGAAGCGGCGCCTGCCGTGCAGCGGGGCGAAGCCCCGCGCGTGAAGCGGTAGCGCCGGCGGCCCGCAACACGCGAGCGCAGCGAGCCTGTGTTGCAGCAGGGCGAAGCCCTGCGCGTCCAACGGGCGCCCGCGGCCGGCGGGACGCGAGCGCAGCGAGCCTGTCCCGCAGCGGCGCCTTAGCGCCGCGCGTTAAAACGGTGGGGACGTGCTCGAGTCCCCGAACCGAACGTTGTCGCCGGCGGAACTGCCGGAGACTCTCACATGCCGTTGCGCCAGCGGCCAGCCCATACGGGAGCGCGCGCGCTCAGGCGAAGCCTGGCGCGTGGTGCGGTTGCATGCCGCCGTGGGAGCGCGCGCGCGGGCGGTGACGCCCGCGCGTGATGCGGGGCCAAGGTGCGCGGTTCGTCGGTCGCGCGGATGCACGGTGCGTTCGACTCGGAGCAACCCACCGGACCGGCGCACGGCACGCGGGCAGCTCGCCGTAGCGCACGCGGGCTTCGCCCGGCGTGGGGGCTCCCGCGCGTTCGTGTCCACCGCACCACGCGCGGGCGTCACCGCCCGCGCGCGCGCTCCCGCGGCGGCATGCCACCACACCACGCGCCAGGCTTCGCCTGAGCGCGCGCGCTCCCGCATGGGCTGGTCGCTGGCGCAACGGCATGTGGAACTCTCCGGTAGTTCCAACAGGGACAGCGTCCGGTTCGGGGACTCGAGTACGTCCCCACCGTTTTAGCGCGCGGCGCTATCGCGCCGCTGCGGGACAGGCTCGCTTCGCTCGCGTCCCGCCGGCCGC
>JAJDEV010000162.1 GCA_029259605.1 Planctomycetota bacterium
GCGTCCGGATCGCGGCGAACCGCTAGCAGGCCGTGGTGAAACTCGCGGCGTCCGCGAAGGGTGATGTGTTCGTGCTGTCAATGCGCGCTGTCGACGCGGATTCGCGGGAGACACGGGGGAGGCGCAACGCGGGCAGCGCGAATTCAGCGCCCTTCGAGGATGTCGTGAGTTTCACCACGGCCTGCTAGCCCGGGTTCTTCCTGAGGCTTTGCTGAGATCGACCCGGATGGGCGTCAGATCAGCGCTTCGCGACCGAAGCGCGTGCAGGCGACCTTGACGGGTCGTCGAACCCGGTGAGGAAGGGAAGCGTTGATATGGCGCGCAGCTGCGTCGATCTCGGTGAAGGCTCATGAATGATCCGGGCTAGCAGGTCGCGTGACGCGTCCGGAGCCGGGACGCGCTCACGCCAGTTCCACGGCGTCGACGACCATCCGCTCGCCCCCCGCCGTCCGCGCCTCGATCAGCGCGACGCGCGGACGGTCGAGCAACGCGCTCGCGTCGCCCTCCGTGTACCACTCGCGACGGTCTCGCTCGGCGCGAGCTCCGAGCTCGGCCGTGATCGGCGGGAACCCGTCGACGAGCACGCGCACCTCTTCGACGGCGCAGGCGTCCCGGTCGCTCCCGCGCCCCGAGCCGCGCACCGTGCCGCCGATCCACACCCAGCCCGCGCGCGGCGCGTCCGAGCGCTCGAGACGATCCACGCTTCCACGCGGGACGGGCGAGGCGGTCCAGGTGGACAGGCCGTCGGGCGCGACGAACTCCGCGCGTCCCGCGACATGCAAGTCCTGCGAGGACCACAGGTCGTCGGGTGCGGTGGCGAGTGGCGCGAGCCCCGCCTCGCGCGCCAGCCGGTGGACGAGCTCGACCTCGACGTACGCCGAGCCATAGGCCTGCGCCTCGAGCCGCAACGTCTCGCTCTCCGGCACGAACGTGAACCCCGACGCGTCGCGCGCGGCGGCGTCGACGTGGCGCGGACCGTGCGTCGAGAACACGAGGATGCCGTCGGGCGTGAGCGCGCGGGCGAGCGCCCCGAGCCATGCGCGAAAGCTCGCGCGAGGCAGGTGGCTGAAGAGCGAACCGACGTAGATCACGTCGAAGGCGCGCGGGAAGCGTAGCTCGTCCGGATCCGCGGTCGAGACGAACGAGCGGCTTCCGAAGCGCGACGCCACGAACGCGGTCGCGTCGCCGTCGATGTCCGCGGCCCAGAACTCGCCGCGCACTTCCTTCGCGAGAAACCGCGCCACACGCCCGCGCCCACACGCGAAGTCGAGCACGGATCCGACGCGGTCGAGGTCGCGCCCCGCGAGCCGCGCGACATGGCGCAGAACGCGAAACGCCTCGTAGCCCGAGCGGAAGTACTCGAAGCGCGCGCGCGGTGCGAGTCCGGGTGCGCGGCGCAGGTACGCGAACATCTCATCCGCGCCGTGGATCTCGCGCACCACGCCCGCGCACGCGGCGTCGTCCCGCACCACGTGATCGAGGAACGCGTCGGCGAGCGCGGATCCGTCGGAGTCGGTCGGCATGCGCATAGCGTCGTCGGAACGACGGGCCGGGGCAAGATCCGGCCGCCGAGGTTCAGTCGACCGGGCCCACGCCGGCGAAGGCGACGCCGCTCAGCTCGGCCATGTCGCGCTTCCAGGTCGTGAGGTCGCGGAGCGTGAACTCGGAGAGGTGCCGGTGACCGCAGGCACGGGCGAGCACCTGCATGAGCTCGACCGACGCGTTGAAGAATCGCGCCAGGCGCGCCGCCGCGATCTCGATCTCGAGCCGCGCGCGCAGGTGCTCCTTCTGCGTCGCGATCCCGACCGGACAGTTGTTCGTGTGGCAGGCGCGCATCCCCAGGCAACCGATGGCCTGGAGCGCGGAGTTCGAAAGCGCGACGCCGTCCGCGCCGAGCGCGAGCGCCTTCGCGAAATCGGCCGGGGTGCGCAGCCCACCGGTCGCGATCAGCGTCACGTCGGTGTGTTCGCAGCGATCGAGGTGACGCCGCGCGCGCGCGATCGCGGGGATCGTCGGCACGGAGATGTTGTCGCGGAAGATCAGCGGCGCCGCGCCCGTGCCCCCGCCGCGCCCGTCCAGGATCACGTAGTCGACGCCGATGCGGAGCGCGGCGTCGAGGTCGGCCTCGACGTGCTGCGCCGACAGCTTGTAGCCGATCGGGATCCCGCCCGTCGCCTCGCGCACCTCGGCCGCGAAGTCGATCCACTGCTGCTCATCCGTCCAATCCGGAAAGCGCGACGGCGAGACGGCCGGCGTGCCCTCGGCGAGCCCGCGCACCTTGGCGATCTTGCCCTTCACCTTCGAACCGGGCAGGTGCCCGCCCGTGCCCGTCTTCGCGCCCTGTCCGCCCTTGAAGTGGAACGCCTGGGCGCGCGCCACCTTGTCCATGCTGTAGCCGAAGCGCGCCGACGCGAGCTCGTAGAAGTAGCGGCTGTTCGCCTCCTGCTCCTCCGGCAGCATGCCTCCCTCGCCGGAGCAGATGCCGGTGCCCGCCTGCTCCGCGCCCTTCGCGAGCGCGATCTTCGCCTCCTCGGACAGCGCGCCGAAGCTCATGTCGGAGACGAAGAGCGGAATGTCGAGCACGAGCGGCTTCTGCGCGCGCGGACCGATGACGAGTTCGGTTCCCACGGGCTCGTCGTCGAGCAGCGGCAGTTGCGCGAGCTGCGCGGTCAGAAACTGCAGGTCGTCCCAGCGCGGGAGATCCGGCGCGGGCACCCCCATCGCCGCGACCGGACCGTGGTGTCCCGTCTTCTCGAGCCCGTCGGCCGCGAGTTGCTGGATCAGCCGCGTGTGCGGTTCCTCCGGCGCGCCGTGCACGTCGGCGTAGTTGCCCTGATAGCTGTCGCGCGCGTACGGCTGCGGGTTCTTGCGCTCCCACTCCGCGATCTCGTCCGCATCGACGAGGACGTCGTCGCCATCGCGCCACGCCTCGAAACGCGCCAGGCGCTCGGCGTTGTTGTACGCGCTGATGCCGGTGTCGACGCGGTAGTCCCAGTCGTGCAGACCGCAGATCAAGTCGTCGCCGCGCACGAAGCCGTCGGCGAGCAACGCGCCGCGGTGCAGGCAACGCCCGTAGAGCACGGAGACGTCTTCGTCGCGGCGAATGACGACGAGGTCCACGTTCTCGACCAGCGCGTGGGTCGGTTCCCGATCCGCCAACCCACTCCAACTCGCCACCTTGACCTTGCGCATCGTTCTCCTCGGAACTCGGGGTTGTGCCGGGCTCATCCGGCAGGGTTCAAAGCCTCTCGATCTCGCGCGGGTCGAAACGGAGGACGAGTTGGTCGCCGATCCGTTCGACGTCACCGACGAGCCGCACGGGTTCGGCGACGTAGTCGAGCACGCGGCGTCCCACAGGCCCGCCGCTTCGATCGACCAAGAGCAGGTACACGGCCGCGCCGCTCGCGTCGCGCACGCACAGAACCGGCGGGATGCCGCCGCTGATGCAGCGCGCCGCGCACGCGCGATGCGGTTTGAGGTTGCCCGGGTTCATCACGCCGAGGAAGCACTTGCTGTCGACGATCTCGCCCACCAGGCGGTGCTCGCCGAGCGCCTCCGGTGCGCCCGTCGCGACGCGCTCGCCCTCCGCCGCGCGCACGCTCCCGCCGACGATCTCGATCATCGTCTGGCCGTCGCGATGGACCAGCGTTCCCGCGAGCGTGACCGCTTGCCCGTCCCACTCGCGCAGCTCTTCGTCCGCGCCGTGCTTGCCGAACGCGACCAGGTGATAGCGCGAGAACTTCGGCAGTCCCTGGGCGTTCCCGGGGCGCCGGACGAGCAGCGCGGGGTACGGCGCCACCTCGACCGTTCCCGTGAAGGTCTTCTCGTTGCCGAACTCGAAGGTCGCGCGCGGCAGGCGCGCGAAGCCGAGCGCCACACCGCCCGCGATCAACACGGCGGCAACGACGAGCAGCGCGGCGACGCGGCGCGTGCGCTGGGCGAGCCGCGGCGGCGCCTGCGGCAGATAGCCGACGTAGAACTCGTCGCGCTCAGGCATCGCGGCTCCCCATCGCATGGACCTGCGCCGGCGCCACCGGTGTCCCGGGTGCGTGCGCCTCGGACCGCACGAGCACGCGCCCGCGCGTCACGCGCACGTCGTAGGTCGGCACCTTCTCGGTGAACGGCGGCGGCGAGCAACCGTCCTCGGGCCGGTACTGGTAACCGTGCCAGGGACAGGTGATGCAGCCGTCGATGATGCGCCCCTCGCCGAGCGGCCCGTTCTGGTGCCGGCACGCGTTGCCGACCGCGCTGACCTTGTCGTCGTAGCGGAACACGGCGACGCGCTCGCCGCCGAGCGTGACGATCTTGGCGCGCTCGGGCTCGATGTCGTCGACCGCGCAGACGTCGACGAAGCCGTCGGTCGCATCGCCCGCGTGCTCGGCGTCGAGCGCGCGCTCGCGCCAGCCGGCGACGAGGTGCAGCGCGACGATCGCGACGAGCCCCGCTCCGACGAGCCCGGTCAGCAGCGGACAGGTCTCGGCCTGCAGACTCCCCAGCACGACGTGCGCGACAACGAGCGAGTACGCCACGTAGACGAGCATGTGCAGCGCCTTCCACACCGGCGCGCCGAGGTTCGCGAGCCAGAAGTCGTGGCTCGTCGCCGCCATCAGGAACAGGATGACGAGCGCGACAAAGCCGAGCGGCTGGAACGGGAACCACGCCAGGCTGTCGTAGCGCGAGTTGGCCGTGAACAGGCTGACGAGCGGATGCGTATCGCCGAAGGCATGGAACTGCACGAGCGAGAACAGCCCGTGCACCAGCGCCAGACCGAACATCGTCACGCCCAGGTGCCGCCGGTTGTAGAGCAGCGGCAGGAAGCGCCGATCCAGCCGGCAGAGCGGACCGATCGCGAGCACGACGTGCAGGAGCAGCAACGCGCCGGTGCCGAAGGCGCGGATGACGAGCGTCTCGGCCGTCGCGTTCGGATTGACGGCCGCGCTGATCGCGAGAAACAGCGCGAGGTAGAGCCCGACGCCGAGCGCGAGCGTGCGGTCGTACAGCTTTTTTTGCCGGTTCCACCCGACCGCTTGGTAGCCGACGCTCACCGCGCCTCCCGATCGACTTCGACCACGCCGACGACCTCTTGATCGGCGAGGCTGTAGATCACGAACCGTCCGTCGGTCGGAACGTCGTCGCCCGCGCGCCGCGCCACGCGCCCGGCGCGCAGCGCGCCGAGGAGGAGCGCGTCCTCGGGCAGCCCCGCGCCGACCTCGACCGACCGCGCGCTCCAATAGACGAGCGCATCGGCGTGGTCGGACTCGCCGAGCTCGAGCGTCTCGGTCGCCACCGCCGTGGGCAGCGCGCCCGCGGGAATCGGCGCGCGCGCGGCGATGCCGACGACGAACAGCGTCGGCAATGCGACGGCGAGCACCGTGAAGGTCGCGCGATGGATGCGGCGGAGCGGATGGATCACGGCGTCTCGCTCCCCGTTCCGGAGTCCGCGCGCAACCATCGGACGAGCAGCAACGGCCACAGCGCCGCCGCGCCGGGGAAGATCAGCACGCGAAAGCCCCACGTCCCGGTGCGCGCGCTCGGATCGATGCGGTTCGCTCCGCGCAGGACGAAGGCGACGGCGAAGGCGATACCGATCGCGACGTAGAGCTCGAAGGCGTGCACCATCGCGGCTACGACGCGGCGCCCCGGATCCGTGACGGGGAAAACGCGAACGCGCGCCGAAGTCGACGAGCGAACGAGGGACCGCGCGAGCTCATCGCGACAGCCTACTCGAACGGCGCGCGAGAATCTCACCGACCGCGCGACGGTCGCGCGAGACGATCAGGGGCGCCGCTCATAGAGGATGAAGCCCGGTCCGGGGCGCGTCGTCGTCCAGGGCGTCGCGAACGGAACGTACGTCCGCGGAAGCAGGTAGTAGCCCTGCTCGACCCGGCCGAGGCGCGGAGATCGGTGGCCGTCGACGCGGAAGACCTCGACGTACTCGCGCTCGACGAGCTCGGCGAAGGGCTCCCACACGAACTCCTCCGGCTCCTCCGATCCGAGGTCGCGCAGGATGACACGCGGCGGATGCGCGAGAACGTCCGCGACCGTCATGCGCCCGTTGCGCAGCTCCGACGGCAGGCTCTTGAACGCGCGCTTCCCGCGAAACGGTTGGGGCAAACCGCGGTGTCCGATCCCGAGCACGTCGGCCTGTGCGTACTCGCGGCGGCGGAGCTCGGCCAAGATCTCCGGACGCGTGTCCGGCTGCAGGAGCACGAGTCCGTACGCGACCGATCGCACCAACCCGGGCGCCACGAGCACGAGCGTGGCCGCGATCCACAGGCCGCGCGAACGCGAGCGGACGAGGCTCATCAGCCCGATCGCCGCGATCGGTGTCATCCCGACCGCGAGCCCCACCGCGAACCGCGGCGCCGGCGACTTCGCGACGAGCGCGGTCGGGACGAAGACGAGCGCGAACAAGACCACGCGCCGCGCGTCGCTCGTCACGACCCCCGGCTTCAGGGCTGCGACGAGTCCCAGCAGGATCGCGATCAAGACCGGCTCGCCCATCCCGACGCCGAGCGCGTAACGCATGTGCGCACCGAGCACCGAGACATAGCTCGGCCCGCCCTCCACGACGTCGAGCACCTCGGCCTG
>JAJDEV010000163.1 GCA_029259605.1 Planctomycetota bacterium
CCTCCGACGATGGCGTGAGTTTCACCACGGGCTGCTAGTCGTCCGTGAGCGAGTCCGGGAAGAGCCAACCCTGCGCGACCTTGGCGAGCGACTTCGCGCCGCTGACCGTCTCTTTCGCGGCCGCGCTCAACGTTGCCCGCGCGCCGCGCATCGGCTTGCCCGAACGCGCCGAGCGGAGCAGCGCCTTGATGTTCGCCTCCTGCCACGCCGTCGCCGCGCTCCAGTCGGCGTACGCCGCTTCGCGCCGGCGGAACTCGGGCGAGTGGTGGACGCGACGCTTGCCGCGCCCGCGCGTCGGCGCGGGCACTTCGGTGCGATCGACGACCGCGTGCAGCAGCTCGTGGAACACGACGTAGCGCACGAAGAAGCGCGGCACCGCGGGCTGGTCGAGAACGGGATGGATGCGCACGAGGTCGCGCTCGAACTCATAGCTCCCGAGCTGGATCGAACGCCGCGCGGGCACCGTGCCGCGGCGGCCCCACGTGACACGCGTCTCGATGTCCTCGGGCAACTCGTCCGCGAAGCACGCCGCCCGCACTTCGCGCGCAAGCTCCGCGACGTTGTAGGCGTCGCCCCGCGGTTCGATCTTCACGGGTCGACGCTGCGGAGCGCCGAGCGTCTTCGACATCTCGTCGATCCACTCGTCGAGCCGCTTGCACGCGCGCGCTGCCCGGCGCCCCGAACGCAACCACTTGACGAGCGCGTCGCGCACGTCGGGCGGCGCCGTCGTGAAGTGGCGGTTGAGGCGCAGCTCGAGCGAGCGCCCGTGCGCCTTGGCGACGATCACGTTGCGGCGCGCGTTGCCGAAGTGCACGCGGACGGGGCGTTCGAGCTGCGCGGACAGCTCGGCGGACCATTCGTCCGCGATGGCGGGGAGGGCGCTCAACGTCGATGGGCGAGAGAGGCGGTGGGAGCGATCAGGAGTCGTAGAGGATGAGCTCGGCCAGCGCGCCGCCCGTTTCCTCGGTCAATCGTAGCTCGACCGGCTCGGCTTCGAGCAGCGTTCCCGTCTCCACACTGCTCGCCTCGATCGCGTAGCTCCCGACCGGCAGGCACGGCGAGCGGAACGCGCCGTTCGTGTCGGTCTGCAGGAACGGGACCGTTGCCCGTTCGCCCGTGATGCGAATGCGCGCGCGAGGCACGCGGGTGCCACCTTCGGTGCGGACGAAGCCTTCGATGCGCAGGCCGCGCTCGAGTGCGATCGCGAGTGGCGCGGCATCGGCGTCGGCGGACACGCGCAGCGGTCCGACCGTCGTGGGCACGGTCGTCTCACCGCGCAGGGTGACCCAGATCGAGCCGAGCGCGAGATTCTCGAAGACGATCGCGCCCTTCGCGTCGCTCACCGGTAGGGAGTCGAGCCCGCCGCGCGGGTCGGTCCATTCCTGCATCGGGAGCGGGGCCGTGCTCAGCACTTCGCCGCGCACGCCGGCGATCGGCTGCTTGTCGAGGGTGAGTTGGATCCGCACCGCGCCGCCGGCGATCAGGCGAATCTCGCCGACCGCGACCTCGCCGACGTCGCCGACGGAAAAGTCGCGCGACGAGGTCGGCGCGAAGCCGGGCGCGACGACGCGGATGCGGTAGTCGCCCGGCCGCAGGTCGCCGACGCGAAACGTGCCGTCCTCGGCGACGGGCGCACCCCCGACGAGGCCTGCGACGAGGTCGCCGCGCGCCGCCGAAGGAACGGCGTGGACGAGCGTGCCACGCGGCGCGGGCTCGCCGTCCGGTGTCCGCACGCTCCCGAACGCCGTCGGCCAGGCGACGAGCCGCAGGAGCGCCTCCGCGTCGCCCGCGCGCAAATCGGAGAGGCCGCCGGGTTTGAAGCCGCTGGTCGACACGCGGACGGTCCAGCGGTTCTCGAGCAGCCCGGGAAACGTCACGCGCCCCTCGTCGTCGGTCGAGCGCGACTGCGCGCGTGTGTCGGGGTTCGTTCCGCGCAGCGTGACCGGGACGCCGGCGACGGGACGGGACGCGGCGTCGACCACGCGCACGGAGAGGTCGGCGCCCGGTGCCATGCGCAGCCGCGCTTCGCGATCCGGGATGTTCCGGTGTTCGATCGACGTCTCGCCATAACCCGCCGCGCGCGCGATGAGCGTGACCGTTCCCGGCGGGGCGGTGGGGAACTCGAAGCGTCCGTCGGTGCCCGTGTGCGTGGTCTCGCCCATCGCCGGGGTCGTGTTGCGCGAGATCAGCGTCATCTGCACGCTCGCGCCCGCGATCGGCTGCTGCTTCTGGTCGACGACGATCCCGCGCAGGAACATCCCGTTGCGCAGGAACAGGTTGCCGAGGTGCTGTTGGCCGACGAGGTTCTGCGGGCCGAGGTCCTTCTCGAGCGTGGCGCGACCGCGGCCGTGCACGCGCAGCACGACGCTGTCCGCGGGCACCGGGAAGGTGAGCTCGAAGTGCCCGGACTTCTCCGAGTTCGCGTCGCCGACCGCTTCACCGTTCGCGATGAGCAGGACCTGCGCGCCGCGAACGGGGCCGTTCTCGTCCACGATCGTCCCGATCAGCGTGCGCTTGCCGTTCGACGCGGCGTGCGTCTTCGCGCGAGAGGCCGCCGAGTCGTTCGCTTCGACGCGCGAGCGCGTGAGGTCGGGCGCGGCGTGGGACTCGTCGCCTCCGCGTCCCTCGGGAACGGACGCCTGCGCGTCGGGCGTCGTCGGACTGCGCGTCGCGTTGGGCGCCGGTCGCTCGTGCGCGCGATCGGGCGTGCCGCGCCCGTCGTCGCCCGAGAGGAAGGCGTAGAACAGGGCGAGCAGGCCGAGCAGAAGTGCCGCGAGGACTCCGAGCGTCTTCACGTCACTGCAACTTCATGCTCTCGTTGCGTGGCGTCCGTGCGAGGCTCAGGTCGTGCTCGTGATGGCCGCCGTCGACGACCGCGATCTCGATTTCGGAGTTGTTGATGTCGACGACCGCTTCGAACGGGTTCGAGTTCGCGTTCGGCGGCCGCGAGGCGGACAGCTTGTACATCCCCGCTTTGGCGTTGCGCAGCGTGTAGAGGCCGTTCGCGTTCGTGCGCGTGTCGTAGGCGCTGTAGTCGTTGGGCTCGACCGAGCGCAGGACGACGTTCGCGCCGGCGATCGGATCGCCGGTGGGGCCGAGGACGGTTCCGGTGACGACCGCACCGCGCAGCATGCGGAACGTCCCCATGTTCGTCACCGCGCCGTCGGAGGCCTTGACGTCGTTGAGGATCTCGGTCGTGAAGCCGCGCTTCTCGATGCGGACTTGGTAGACGTCGGGAGTGAGCAGCGAGAGCTCGTACTCGCCCTCCTCGTTCGTCGTCGTTTCGACGATCGACGTCGCGGTCGATCCGGCGCTGCCCAGGATGAGCATGATCTCGGAGTCGACGTAGTTGTTCTCTTTCGTCTCGACGCGCGCGCCGGCGATCGGTTCGCCCGTGTACGAGTCGAGCACCTTGCCCTTGATCGAGCCGCCCTTGGTGAGGCGCACGACGATGCTGCGCGTCTGGATGCCTTGCTCGACGCGGAAGGGCGCGCTGAAGCTGCTGGCGTAGTCGCGCGCGAACGCCTCCGCGACGTAGTCGCCCTCGGAGATGCCCTCGACCAGGAACGCGCCGTCGCGCTGGTCGCGCACGACCTTCTTCCCGACGACGCCGCCCCACGAAATGTTGCGCGGATGGAGCGAGCGAATGCGAACCGTGTAGCCGGACATGGCCTTGCCGGTGACCGCGTCGACGACGCGGCCGCTCACGCTGCCCTGGCGCGCGAGCATCATCTCCACGTCGGTGCGTCCGACGTCGATGCGCTGCAGCGGCGTCGACTGGAAGCCGTCGGCCTCGGCGAACAGCGTGTAGACGCCCGGGCCGAGGTCGTTGATCACGAACTCGCCGTCCTCGACGGAGACCGTGTTGCCGCGCGATCCGGAGCTGCCCGTTTGGTTGACGGCGTTGACGACGACGTCCGGGATTCCGCTGAGGTCGGGGCCGACGATGCGGCCGGCGATCGACTGACCGACGTCGAGCTCGTAGTTCTTCTCGATCGGCTCGGCCGGCAGCAGGTCGAGCTCGGCCTCGACCTTCGCCTGGTTGCGGCGCACGACGGCCGGCTTGCGGCTCGCGCTGACTTCGGCGCGGATCTCGTTGCCGAAGTTCGAGATGAACTTGGTCGCGAAGCCCTCCGCGGCGATCGACAGTGTGCGCTGACCGGCGCCGATGTTCGTGAACGAGTAGTTGCCGCTCGAGTCGGTGATCGCTTCCTCCCGCGCGCGCGACTTGCGCGACGACGGCAGCATCGAGGCGAAGGGCGAGTCGACGACGACGAGCGCGCCAGCGATCGGCAGCCCCGAGCTCGCGTCGGAGATCTTTCCGTAGAGCGCGAGGCCCGACCGCAGGGTGACGAGCTCGTCGACGCCGCCGCGCTCGGGCACGTCGATCGGTCCGACCTCGACCTTCGCGTATTGTTCGTGCGAGACGACGAGCAGCCAGTCGTTGCTCGGTTCGAGGCTCGCGAACTGGAAGCGGCCGGCGGCGTCGCTCTGCGCCTTGCGCTCGGGGAAGGCGGGTTGGCCTTCGTCGACCATCTGCAGCGCTTCGACCAGCGCGGACGATCCGTGGCGCCGGCGGACGAGGCCGACCTCGGCGTTCTTGATCGGCGTGCCATCGACGGCGACGACCATGCCGCGGATGAGGCCGGTGTGCGCGCCTTCGACTCCCGACTCCTCTTCGAGGAGCGCCGTGCGCACGGGTTCGGGCTGCAGCTCGTTGACCTCGCGCGGGAGGACGGGATCGTCGCCCTTGGCGAAGACCTCACCGCCGCCGACCGGACGGACGACGGGCTGCGTGATCACGGTGGTGCCGCGCCCACCGTCGAGCAGCGAGAGCATGGCGAAGCCCAGCGAAGCGAGCGCTCCGACGACGAGGAGCAGGACAGCAAGAGGTCGCATGGAGGATGAGATTCCGAGTCGGGGGGGCGGACCAGCCGGCGGCACCGCCCTGGAGCTGCCCAATCCTACCCGGCTGGCATCCGGATCGACGGGCGTTCGAGCGGTGTGGGGAGGCGCGAGCGCGGGTCGTGGAGGCGAGGAGGGCGGAATCGAG
This sequence comes from Planctomycetota bacterium, assembly GCA_029259605.1. Lineage (GTDB taxonomy): Bacteria > Planctomycetota > UBA1135 > UBA1135 > OFTM281. The sequence goes on from JAJDEV010000163.1 coordinate 5,054, forward strand.
GCAGGGGGGAGTTTCGAGGAGGGATTCGACGCGTGATCCCGCGTTTCCTTCCCGGCTCGGAGGGAAGATACGGAGCGCGTCGCGTGGGGTTGGCCGTCGTGCTCAACCCGGGCTAGCCCGGATCCTTCATGAGCCTTCACCGAGATCGACGCAGCTGCGCGCCATATCAACGCTTCCCTTCCTCACCGGGTTCGACGACCCGACAAGGTCGCCTCCACGCGCTTCGGTCGCGAAGCGCTGATCTGACGCACATCCGCGCCGATCTCGGCAAAGCCTCATGAATCACCCGGGCTAGCCCGGATCATTCATGAGCATGCACGCCAAAAGCTGCAATCGACCGGCTACGCCGGTCTCTCGGCCCCTGCCGGCACTTTGCGAACGTCGGCGTCCTCGACGACCTGACAAGGTCGCCTCCGGGGCCAACGCC
>JAJDEV010000164.1 GCA_029259605.1 Planctomycetota bacterium
ATGCGCGCCAGATCAGCGCTTCGCGACCGAAGCGCGTGGAGGCGACCTTGACGGGTCGTCGAACCCGGTGAGGGAGGGAAGTGCTGATATGGCGCGTAGTTGCGTCGATCTCGGTGAAGCCTCATGAATGATCCGGGCTAGAGCGACTCGAGCGCTTCCGCGGCCGCCGCGTGGGACGGGTCCGCGCGCAGCGCGTCCTCGTAAGCGGCGCGCGCCTCGCGCGCACGACCGAGCGCCTCGAGCGCGCGCCCCTTCGTGACGAGCACCGTTGCGCGCGGCGGCATCAGCGCGATGCGCGGCGGGTTGCGAAGATACTCGTCGAGCAACGCGATCGCCTTCTCGTGGTCCAGTCCGTGCTCGACGTGCATCGTCGCCTGCGCGACGAGCGCGCGGCCGCGCGCCTCGGATCCCCACGTGTCGCGCGCGCGCTGGAACGCGACGTCCGCGTCGTCGAAGCGCTCCGCCTCGGCGAACAGGCTGCCCAACGTGCACGCGAACATGCCGTCGCTCGGGAACTCGACCATCCCCTCCTCGCACAGCTCGATGGCGCGCGGCGCGTCTCCGGAGCGCTGACAAACGAGTGCCGTCCACAGCTTGCCCTTGCGCGCGTCGTAGGCCTCGAGCTCGGTCGAGAGCTCGAGCGCGCGTTCGAGATCTCCACCGATCAGCGCGGGCATGTAGGTGTAGAACGTCAGCTGCTCGAGCCGCGCGTCGACGTTCGCCGGCTCGAGCTCGATCGCTCTCGCGAGCGCCGCCTTCCACTTCGGGAGCAGGAACGCGGCGGCGAGTCGGTTCTCGCCCTGGATCATCTTGTCGGCGAGCGCCTTGGCGTAGGTGTGATGTGCCACACCGACGTCGGGAAGGAGTTCGACCGCCTTCAGGCCGTAGTCCGCGGCCTCGTCGAACTCGCCGAGCGCGCGGCACGCGTCCGACAGCAGGATGCACGCCTCACCATCGCGCTCCGACGACGCGAGGATCTCGACCAGGCGCTGCTTCGCTTCGTGCGCGCGTCCGGTGTCGATCAGGCGCGCGACCTGCTCGAACGCGGCGCCCTCGAAGAGTCCCGGGGCAACGGCTGCGTCGTCGCAAAAAACGTCGGGCGCGGGCGCGTCGACCGGCAGACCGGCCGTCAGTTGCGCGCCGGTTGCATCGACGAGCTCGGTGGTCGGCTGATTCGCCACGCAGAGCGCGCCGACCCCGGCGATGAGAACGAGGGCGACGGCGAGGAAGATGCGCATCGCCTCATTGTGCACACCGGGCGCGCCGGATCCGACGCTTGTTCGTCAACGTGATTCGTCCAAACACTCGAGCGTCGCCACGAGCTGGCGAATCGCATCGATCGAGGTCGGCGCGAACTCCATGCCGTTCATACTGCACAAGCCCAAGCGCGCGCACATGATGTTGCACGGTTGCGCACCGTCGCAGTGGTCGGCGCCGAACGAGTGCCCGAGTTCGTGCGCGGTCACGGTTGTGCGCATGGCCAGCGTCGGCGTGTGCCACGAAGCACTGAAGTGCGACTCTTCGAAGCACGCCTGAGACAGGAACGCGATGCCCAACGTGCTGCCCGCGGTAGGCGGCCCGTTGAACAGGTGCGTGACGTCGCGCTCGAAAGGCGGCGGGCGTACGGACCATGCGTTCGCCACATTGAAGAGCGCTTGGACACCGTTCGGCCCGTACCCCACGTCGCGAACGAGGACGCCGCTGATCGAAAGGGCAAGGTCGAGGTCGCGGGCGAAGACGACGTCGACGGCGTTGATGATCGTCTGGGCCTCGTGGAGCGCGCCCTCGACGCCGCCCCACTGCCCGCGAAACGCCGGAGTGAGCTCGAGTGCGATCTGCACCACCTGCAAACCCCGCCTGGACGCCGGCTGCGGGTCGGCCTGCGCGCTCCGCGGACGAGCCATGCTCCGTACCGCGTCGACTCCGCAGAACGCGTCGGTGAGCGCGACTTGATCCGCGCGGTACACGAGGTGCGCGCGTCCGCCCGTCGGCGCCGGCTCGACGATCCAAGTCGCGTCCTCGAGAAAGACATGCGCGGACAGCGCTCCGTTGCGCAGCCCGGCAGCGACGATCGCGGTAGGCAGGCCGACCACCGTCCCGCGGTACGTCGTCGGCAGCGGCGTTCCGATGTCACCGTCGCTGCCCTCCAGCCGAAACCCGCGCGCGCGCAAGTCGTGCGGCACGAGCCGCAACGAGTGTCGCTCGCCGCCGAACACGACATCGACGTCGAACGGCAACCAACCATCGCGCGGCACGGCGAGACGCTGCACGCTTCCACCGCTGAGACGCAGCGACTCCGCGACTTCCGGAGAGAGCGACGTGAGCGCCTCTGCTCGGGGCGCTGAGCGCTGCGCTGTGGACGGCGTCCCGAGGACACCGAGTACGAAGAGGATCAGCCCGATAGGGCGCGTGGGAGTCGGCATGGTGGAGTCACTCGAGCAGGGGGACAACGCAACGTTTGCGCCGGTCGTACGCGCGTGAATTCCTCGCCGCCGACCATCCTGGCAGTCGCGCGGCACGCGGCTTTGTGACGCGCGGATCTCGAATCCGCTCCGTATCATGCGTCGCCACACGCTTCGGCCCCAGCCCGAGACACCATGCAAACGACGCTTCGCTCGCTCTTCCTTTTCCTGCCGCTCGCCGCGACTCCGACCGTCGCGCAAGAGCACGACGCGCAGTGGCCCGGGTGGCGCGGGCCGCACGCGAACGGAACGTCCACGGCGACGGGCCTGCCGACGACATGGAGCGCCGACGAGAACGTGGTCTGGAAGACCGAACTCCCCTCCTGGAGCGGCGCGACCCCGGTCGTGTGGGGCGAGCGCGTCTTCGTGATGTCCCCCTCCGCGCAGGACGCGAGCGCGCCGCAGCCGACCGATGCGAGCGCGCGCGGGCGGCGCGGACCTTCGCGCGACCCGGGTGGCGACGCGTTGCTGCTGCTCGCGCTCGACGCGAACGACGGGAAGATCCTGTGGACGCGCGAGCTCGACCGCGGCAACCGGCTCTGGCGCAAGAGCAACCAAACGTCGCCGTCTCCCGTTACGGACGGAACGACGGTTTGGGCGACGACCGGGACGGGTGTCGTGACGGCGCTCGACTTCGAAGGCGCCGTGCTGTGGAGCAAGGACCTGCAGAAGGAGTACGGCGCGTTCGGCATGAACTGGGGCTACGCGTCGTCGCCGCTGCTGCACGACGGCGACCTGGTCGTGCAAGTGCTGCACGGCTCGCACACCGACGAGACCTCGTACGTCGTCGCGTTCGACGGAGCGACGGGCGACGTGCATTGGAAGGTCGACCGCCCCACCGACGCGCAGCGCGAGTCGCCCGACGCCTATACGACCCCGCTGCTGCTTCGGCGCGGCGACAGGGAACAGATCGTGATCACGGGTGGCGACTACGTGACCGGGCACGATCCCGCGAGCGGAGCGGAGCTGTGGCGCGTCGCCGGCCTGAATCCGCGCAAGGCGCCGAACTACCGCGTCGTCGCGTCGCCGCTTCTGATCGACGACCTGTTGATCGTCCCGACGCGCGTGCGGCCGATCCTCGCCATCGCGCTCGACGACGCGCTCACGCCGACGGACGACGACGTCATGTGGCTCTGGGATCGGCAAGGCGCGCCGGACGTCCCGACCCCGACGACCGACGGACGCTTCCTCTATCTCGTCGACGACGGCGGTCTGATCACGTGCGTCGATCCCGGGTTGGGCGAGCCAGTTTGGGGTCCCGAGCGCACCGTTCAGGGCACGGTCAGCGGTTCGCCGGTTTGCGCCGATGGCAAGGTCTTCTTCACCAACGAAGAGGGCATCACCGTCGTCGTGCGCGCGGGTGAGACGTTCGAGCTGCTCGCGACGAACGCGCTCGATGGCGGCTACACGATCGCGTCGCCCGCGATCGCCGGCGGGCGCATCTTCGTGCGGACCGAGCAGCACCTCTTCTGCATCGGAGCCGAGTAGCGCGCGGACTGTGAAGAGCTGGCTCGCAACCGCGTTCGAGCCGAGCGTGCGCCGACGCGCCCTGCGCGTCGCGCTCGTCATCGGTACAGTGCTCGTGCTCATCAATCAGTCCGATGCGTTCCTGCGCGGCGAGCGAACCGCGACCATGGCTCTGAAGGCGGCGCTCACGTACCTCGTCCCCTACTGCGTTTCGACCCACGCCAGCGTCGCAGCGCTGCGTGAATCGCGCGCGGGGAAGTAGAGTCACGGCGATGGTCGACTTCCGCCTCCTGCGCGTCTTCAACGACGGGAACCTGCGTGACTACGCGGGCGTAAGGACCCGCATCGGCCGCAATTGCCTGCCGCACTTCACCGGCGATTCGCTGGCGGATCGCGTCGTGCGCGAGCTGGCGGCCGAACGAGCGCTGCCGATGAAGGAGGTCGTGGAGGCGTTCGAGTTCTTCGCGGTCACGCGCAAGTACCTACGCGTCGCGCCCACGATCGTCGACCTGTGCAGCGGGCATGGACTCGCCGGCATCCTCTTCGGACTCTACGAACGCGGCGTCGAGCGCGTCGTGCTGTGCGACAAGCGCAAGCCCGATCACTACGAGCGAGTCTGGCGCGCAACGACGCGCGTGGCGCCGTGGCTCGAGGACAAGGTCGAGTATCGCGAGGGCAAGCTCGCCGACGTGCGCGACGAGCTTCCGCCGGACAGCGGCGTGCTCGGCGTCCACGCGTGCGGCGTCCTGTCGGATCAATGCCTCGACATCGGAGCGACGCTCGGTGGTCCGATCGCCGTGATGCCGTGCTGTCGCGCGAACGCGCGCAACTCGGCACCGCGCGGACTGCGCGCGGCGCTCGGCGAGGACGTGGCCTACGACGTCGACCGCACCTACGCGCTCGAGGCGCGCGGCTACAACGTACGCTGGCGCGAGATCCCGGCCGCGATCACGCCGATGAACCGCGTGTTGATCGCCGTTCCGCGCGCGCAGTCGGCGCGCACCTGAGCGACGTCAGCGTCCGCCGCGCCACGCTTCGCCGAGCTCGAAGCGCTGTCGATGAAGCTCGAGCGCGTTGGCGACGTCGGGGCGTCCGATCTCGCGCGCGAGGTCGATCGCGTCGGAGACCGCGTTGAGCGCGTCGTCGATCCGCCCCGCCTCGGCGAACGCAGCGGCAGCGGTGTCGAGCACCATCGGGTCGGGCGGATCGGTCAGGCGCACGAGCTCGTTCGCGTACTCGACCGCGCGCGCCCCGTCGCGGTAGGCCGCGTCCGGATGCGTCGCGAGCGTCCATGCGAGTCCGTTCAGCGCGGTGCGGTTCGTCGGCTCGAGCTCCAGCGCGCGCTCGAACGACGCCACCGCCGCGCCCGTCTCGCCCCGGTGCGCGTGGATCGCACCGAGCCCGGCGTATGCGCTCCCGTCGCGCTCGTCGTGCGCGAGCGCGTCCTCGAAGTGCTCCTCTGCCTCGCCGACCTGACCGAGCGTCATGAGCAGCGAGCCGAGGTGGCGGTGCGCCACGGAATAGCCGGGGAACAGACGCACGGCCTGGCGGAACGCCGCGAGCGCCTCGTCGAAGCGACCGAGCACGAACAGCGCCGCACCGTAGTTGTTGTACGCAACCGGATGCGTCGGCTTGGCCTCGATCGCACGGCGGTGCCAGGCGAGGACCTCGTCCGGCGCGGTGCCGGGATCGAGCGCCGCCGCGTAGCTCGTCAGCGCCTCGCCGCTGTTCGGAACGACCTCGACGATCGCGGCGCGCCAAACGCGCTCGTCGCGCGCATCGTGCGTCTCCCACCAATACAGAGTCGCGAGCGGAACGACGAACAGGAGCCACTTCGAACCGTGCACGAGCCAGCCGGGCGCTGCGCCGCCCAGACGGATGTCGGCGCCGCCGCCGGCGACGCTCAGCCCCGCGCGAGTGGAGCGTTCGCGAACCTTCCAGATGAAGCCGTCGAAGTAGAAGTGCAGGAGCGCCGACGCGGCCAGGACGCCGATCAACACCTGTCGCGCGAGCACCTGGTCGATCCACTCGCTCGCGTACCCCAGCGAACCGTACGCGACGACCATCCCGACGTAGATGCCCGCGAGCGTGAAGCGGCCGCGGAACAGGAAGCGCGAGAACCCGCCGACGCTCGGATCCGACGCGACGCGCGCGCGATTGAACGTCCAGACGAGCGCGAGGTACTGCACGTCGTGGAAGATGTCGAAGAGCGCGACGCCGACGAGCAGGTTGTCCACCATCGCCATGCAGAACCACCAGAACGTGAAGCTGCTGGCGAACAGCAAGAGCTTGGCCGGGTTCGGCGCACGCCCTGCACGCCAGGCGATGAGCGTGTGCACCGCCCACACCGCGGTCACGCCGACCGCGCCGATCAGCCACGCGTCGCGCAGGCCGGTGACGAGCGCCGGCGCGAGCAGCGGTCCGCCGCTCTCGTAGAAGAGCTCGAGCAGACTCCCGAGCCGACTGTCCGACAGAAGCAGCGGCGCGCCGATCCACGCGACGCAGAGCGCCTGATCGAGGCGGCTCGTCCACACCGTCGACAGGCCCGGCTTCGCGTCGTAGATGCGCGCGAAGCCGAAGATCTGCATGAGCGAGTGCCAGTTCGTCCAGAGGAACGTGACGAGCAGCACGCCCCCGAGTCCGTTCACCGAGAAGAGCACGCAGACCGGCACCAGAAACAGCGGCGCGAGCACGAAGCGCACGCGGAAGCGCCGGAACAGCCCGCGATCCCCGTACGCGCGCATCATCCCCGGCAGGTGGTGACCGAGCGCGCCGAACGCACCGATGTACAGGAGCACCTCCTCGATCGCCGGACGCCCGTGCATCAGGAGGATGAACGGCAGCAGGAAGAGCGGCGTCCCGATGTAGAGCGCCAGGTCGCGCCACGCGCTGTCGATCCACAGCTTGCGGGCGCGTTTCGTCGATGTCGCGCTCGTGGTCACGGGCGCGGCCCTCGCTTGGAACGGCTGATGAATCATCCGGGCTAGAACGCGTGCACGTCGGCGAACGCTGGAACGGGCACGCCGTTCGCACAACGCACCCAGTCGACGCTCGGCGTGACCGACATGCCGTAGCGCACTTGCGCCATCCCGACCAGATCGCGCTCCAGGTCGAGCGTGACCGTGGCTCCGCTCGCGCTCGTGCCGAGCACGGCGTTCACGCCGGCTGCGTCGACGACCTCGAACAGGGACGGCTGTCCGCCGGAGACGTTCGCGTCGTATTCGAGCACGAGCGAGCGCGCGCCGCCGACGCTGACGCGTTCGAGCGCGGTGATCGGATCCGACGCGTCACCGAACACGAGCGCCTCGGCCTGCGCCGCGAGACGCTGACCGACCGCTTGGTAGCCGGCGACGTCGAAGTGGAGCGAGTCCTCGCGCTCGAGATCGTGGCAGGTGACGAGCGCGGCGCGGGGATCCGCGGCGCAGACCTGGCGCTGCGCCTCCTGCACGTTGGTCCAATGCGGGAAGCCCCCGCCGTCCCAGGTGCCGAGCTGCACGCAGAGGAACACCGCGTCCGGCGCGCCGAGGTCGGCGCGCATCTGCTGGATCAAGCGCTCGAGGTCGGCACGGTACTCGTCGGTCGAACGCTCGGCGACGGCGTCCGATTCGCCCTGGAACCAGAGGACGCCGCGGATCGGCTCGCCGTCCTGCAGCGCCGCGCGCCGCAGCGCGGATCCGTAGAGCGTGCCCGCGTGGTTGGGGTCGGCATCGAAGCGCTGCCAATCGGAGTACAGCGCGGAGCCGCCGAGCGGCGCCGGAATGATGCCGACCGGCACGTCGGTCGCGTTGTAGAGCGCGACGCCGAACGGGAGCATCGGCGAGTGCAGCGGACTCTCGCTCGACACACGGTCGCGCTGCCGCGTCCCGTCGTCCATCGGTTCGGCCGCTTGCATCCACGCGTCGCTGTTGTGGAACAGGTGCACCTCGGGGATCGAGGTCGTCGCGCCGAACAGGTTGTGCGAGTAGCCCGACATGTTGCTCTGGCCGAGCGCTAGGTACACGTCGCCGACGGCGACTTCGCTCAGCGCGTCCTGATCGAGGATCGCGCCCGACTCCACGTCGACGAGCCGCACTTCGACATCGTAGTTGCCTCCGGTCGGCACGCCGACGACGCGCAGCTCGCCGCGCGCGAGCGGGCGCGGCGAAACGGGAGGCGTCGACTCGGCGAGCGGTGAAGACTTCGCGAGCTCGAGCGCGTGAACGCCCCAGTCGTGGCCGGGAACCGGCACGACGCTGCCCGCATACACGACGCGGGCTTCGACCCGCGCGCGCGCGCCGGCGCGATAGAGGAACGGCAGCGGAATCGTCGCGCGCTCGTTCGCGTCGCGCTGGAACAGCTTCCAACTGGCGCAACCCTGCGCGGACGCGGCGAGCGTGAGCGCACCCTCATCCGCCACGCGCTCGACGCTGATGCGCTTGATTCCGCGCGTCTCGGCGCCGAACTCGACGAGCGTGACGCTGCGCCCCGTGAACCACGTGTCGTCCGCCACCGAGAACACCGCGTAGTCGTTCGTCCAAGCGCCGGCCGCCCAGGCGTCGACGCGGAACGTGCTCGTGTCGTCGGGTCCCTTGCGCAGGCGCACGCGCACGCGGCCGCTGGCGGGCAGCATGGGGCCCGTGGTTTCGACCAGCACGCGCTGAACGCGCTCGACGAACCGCAGCTCGCCGGAGTCCATCACGCGCAAGACGAGCGCGGCGCCGGCGTCGCCGGCGTAGCTGCCGTCGGACCAGAACTCGACGTACGCCGACCGCGCCGTCGACGCGAAGTCGATGTAGGCGGTCAGGTCTTGGTGGGTGTAGTCCGCCTCGAGCCGCGTGAGCACCTCGGAAACGGACTCGCCGACCGAACTCGCGAAGCGCGCGACGCGCTCGCTGCCCACGGAGGCGACGACCAGTCCGGAGCTCGCTCCGTCGACGGTCTTCGCGCCGACCGGATGAGCGCCGAGAAGGTCGTCCTCGAAGTCGAAGGTGTCGCCGTCGCACCGATCGTGGATCCCGTCGAGGTCCTGGTCGTACGACGCGTCGGCTCGGCCGCGCATGACGAGCGAGCTCGCGTTGGTCAGCACGGTCCCGTTCGCGAACGTCGCCTGGAGCGTGCAGTCGACATCGCCGGCGAGCTCGGTCGTCGGCGACGTGCCGGAGAGCTCGGTGGCCGACACGATGCGCGCCGTCGCGTCGACCGTCGCGCTGCGGCAGCCGTCGAACGGTGTTCCGATCGTGGCGGTGAAACGGAGGCTGACGGGCTCGCCGACCGCGCCGGGAAAGCTCTGTCCGTGCACGGTGAACGACGTGCCCGCCGCCGGGTCGAGCGTACCCGTGACCGCGAGGATGGCCGCCGGCGCGGAGCGGCCCCCACCGCCGCCGCTGCAAGCTGCGGTCAGGAGGAGGAGCAAGGGGAGCGAGCGCATAGGGGAATCGTACCCCGGATCGGGCGCCCGTCGACCGGACGGTCGGCGGCTTGATCGCGCGAACCGCCCGCGGGAGGCCGTCGGCGGCCCCTGGCGCGCCCTTTCCGGCTGCCCCGCGCCCCGCTCGAGATCAATCGAGCGCGAAATCCGACGCCCGGACGCCGCGCGTGTACTTGCCGAAGCCGAACGGCGTCGGCGCATACTCCCCCACCACGTCGACCCGACTCGCGGCCGGGATCGCGTCCTCGAGACCGGCGCCCCAGTAGACCGCGTTGACGAAGAGCCGACGCAGCCCCTCGCTGCGACAGTCGACCGACGCGCCGATCGTCGAGCACACGACGCGCTGCACGTCGCCGCCCGGTTGCGCGAGCTCGCGCGTCCAGACGAGCGGCATCATCGGATCGTTCACCGGGCCGTCGACCGGCGCGCTCGTCGGCTCCATTCCGCTCAACACGCGTCCGCGCAAGAGCACGGTCGCGTCGTCGCCCAGGTTCTGGATCGCGTACACGTCCGTCGGACCCCAGACGTCGTCGACGCCGCGCAGGATCGGGTGGTCGGCCGCTCCGTCCGCGATCACACCGCGCGTGCTCTGCGACCCGTGCACGCCGTGGTGCGCGATCCACGTGTCGCCGAGGATCTGCCGTCCGAAGCCGCCCGGCCACGTCGCGTCGGTCCAGTGATAGCGCGCGTACGGACTCGCGGTGTCGCGCTTGTAGTCGAACGCGTGCGTCGCGGTGCGAATGCCGAGGATCGGTTTGCCCGCCTCGATGTAGTCGACGAAGTGCTTCATGTCCGTGTCCGGCAGCTCGCGAAAGCGCAGGAAGCACACGACCATGTCCGCGCCATCGAGCAGGTGCATCCCCGGGATGTTCGTCTGCTCCTCGGGATCGATCTCGCCGGTGTCCTTGTTCGTCGAGAACAGCACCGTGCACCGGAAGCCGTGGTGCTTGGCGAGGATGCGCGCGAGCATCGGCAGCGCCTCTTCCGAGCGGTACTCCTCGTCGCCGGCGATCAGCACGACGTGCTTGCCCGCCCCGGCGCCCTCGCCGCCGGCGTACTCGACCCAGAGCGCGTCGGACGCTGCGTCCTGGGGGACAGCCAAACCGAGCGGCGCGAGAACGGCGAGCGCGAACGCGCAGGCGAGCATCGAGTTCATGGTCAATCCTTGGTGGACTGCAGGAAGCCGAGCAGATCGAGGATCTCCTCGGCGGTCAGGGTGACGAGCAGGCCCGTCGGCATCGGCGACAGGCGCGTGTCGAAGCGCTCGACGATCGTGCGCTTGTCGAGCGTGACGACCTTGTCGGGCTCGAGCAGGGTCGGAAGGATGCGCAGCGTGTCGCCCGCGTCGGCGAGGACGCGGCCGATCACGTCCGGCCCGTCGTCGACCTCCCAGATGTAGAACTTGTACTCGTCGGCGACGTCGAGCGAGGGCTCGAGGACGTGACGGAGCAGCTCGACGTCGCGGTACTTCTCGCGGATCGCCGTGAGCTCGGGACCACCGATCGCGCCCTCGCCCTCGACGGTGTGGCACTTGATGCAGCCGGCCGCGTCGAACATCGCGGCGCCGCGCTCGAGCGAGCGGCCCGCGTCCCAGCCGTCCGTGAGCAACGGCACGAGGTCGTCGAGCGTCCAGTCGCGCACGAACGCGCGCGCTGGCTCGACCTCGGCGTTCGACTCCGCGGCGGTCTGTTGCGCGAGGCGCGCCTCGGCATCGAGCTGCGCGACGACGTGCATCACGCCGTTCATCACGCGCCAGTGGCCGGGGTAGGTGCAAACGTACGGGTGATCGCCCGGCACCTCCGGCGCGACGAACGCGATGCGCTCGGACTCGCCGGGGAGCAACAGGCGCGTGTACCAGAGCACGTCGTCCGTGCGCGGAACGTACCCCGCGCCGCTCGCGAGCAGCTCGGCCGCCGCGCCGACGCGTGCCATCGCACCCGGCACCGTCACGACCAGGTTGTGCGGCATGACGTCGTTGTTCTGGAACACGATCGCCACGGGCTTGCCCGCCTCGACCGAGAACTCGCCGAGGTCGTAGCGCATCTCGTGGCGCAGCGTGCGGATGAGGATCGTCGTGCCGCCCAGTTCGTCGAGCTGTGCGAGCGCGGCCGCGCGCTCGCCCTCGTCGAACGTGCGCGCGAGCCCGCGTCCCGCGTCGAGCGCGGCCGCGACGGCCGGCAGCGTTCGGCGCTCGGGCGAAAGGCCCTCGACGTGCGCGAGCAACGCGCCGAAGGCGCGCCGGATCCAACTCGGCGACGCGCGCTCGAGATCGACGGAGGCCAAGAGCTTCGCGGCGGGCTCGAGGAACGCGCCCTCCCCCACGAGCCGCATGGCGGCCGAGAGCTTCTCGTCGTCGCGACCGGCCAAGCGCGCCATCGCGCCGATCGCCGCGACGCGCAGCGCGAAGCCGTGGTCGCTCGTCAGCGCCGCGGCGGGCAACGGCTCGAACTCCGCGGCGCCCGGAGCGCGCCAGGACACCGCGAGCGACTCCGCGCCGCCCGCCTCGAAGAACGTGACCGCGATCCGATGCGCGCCCGCCAAGAGGTCGACCTCGCCGGACGCCGTCGCCTCCGAGTGCGGTCCGTCGTTGTCGACGACGCAGCGACCGTCGATGTAGAGCCGCGACCCGTCGTCCGACGTCGTCGCGAACGCGTAGCGCCCCGGCCGTTCGATCGCGAGCATGCCCTCGAAGCGCAGGCCGAACGAATCGATGTTCGCGAGCGCGTCGAAGTCGAGCCCGAAGCCCGCGCTGCGCAGCGTCGTCGACGGCGTCAGCGCGTCGAACGTCTCGAGCTCGGCGTCGGCGGGCGCCGGTTCGTAGAGCGAGACCTCGAGGCCCGCCGCCGCGCGCTCGCCGCCGCGCTCGGTACCCATCCCCTCCGGCGCGCGGAACATGAACTGACGGATGCGGTCGCCGAGCGCCACGCAATGGGCGTCGCGCGCGAGCGACGGGACCGCGGCGAAGAGCG
>JAJDEV010000165.1 GCA_029259605.1 Planctomycetota bacterium
ACGCCGACGTTCGCAAAGTGCGGGCTGGGGCCGAGAGACCGGCGTAGCCGGTCGATTGCAGCTTTTGGCGTGCATGCTCATGAATGATCCGGGCTAGCAGGCCGTGGCAAGAGTCACTCGCGCGCAGAACGCCGTCCCCCACTCCGGCTTGGCCCCCGAAAGCCTCGCCGAATCCACGGCTTCGCCTACGTTTCCGGAGACCGACCCGGAGCGGATGTCGACGTGCTACGCGCGAAGCACGTTCGCCACAGCCTGCTAGCCCGGGTGATTCATGAGGCTTTGCCGAGATCGACGCGGATGTGCGTCAGATCAGCGCTTCGCGACCGAAGCGCGTGCAGGCGACCTTGACGGGTCGTCGAACCCGGTGAGGGAGGGAAGTGCTGATCTGGCGCGTAGCTGTGTCGATCTCGGTGAAGCGTCATGAATCATCCGGGCTAGCGCTTGCGACGGCCCCCGGGACGGACCTCGCGGCCATCCGCGCGCAAGTAGTGGAGCACGCTGTCCTCGACCTGGTCGGGAACGGGCATGAGCTGCAGACCGCGACCACTCGCCTCCTCCAGCTTCTTGATCTGGGTCACGAGCTCGTTCTGCAGGTACTCGATCACGTCGGGGTTCGCGCGCACTTCGACGTTGGAGAACCCCTTGAGCGCGAGCGACGCGCCCAAGCGGCGGAGGATCGCCTGCGCGCGGGACGACGCCTTGCGCCTGCGTCCCGAACCGCGGCAGGTGGCGCACGTGTCGTACACGAGCTTGTTGAGCCCCGGACCGAGCCGCTGGCGGGTCAGCTCGAGCAGCCCGAACTGCGAGATGCGTCCGATCTTGCTGCGCGCGCGATCGCGCTTGAGGCAATCGCGCGTCGCCTTCTCGACCGCACGCCGGCTGTTCGCGCGCGCCATGTCGATGTAGTCGAGCACGATGATTCCGCCGAGGTCGCGCAGCAGGATCTGGCGCGCGATCTCGGGTGCGGCCTCGAGGTTCGTCTTGAGCGCGATGTCCTCGAACTCGGCCCCCGCCTCACGCGTGCGTCCCGAGTTCACGTCGATCGCGACGAGCGCCTCGGTCTGGTCGATGACAATCGAGCCGCCCGAAGGGAGCTCGACGCGGCGCGAGAAGATCTTCTCGAAGTCCTGCTCGACGCCGTGCATCTGGAAGAGCGGACGCGTTCCCTCGTGGTGCTTCACGCGGTCCACGTATTCGGGCATCAGCTTCTTCGTGAACTCGACGATGCGATCGAAGACCTCGTCGTCGTCGACGATGACGCTCTCGGTCTCCGACGTGAAGAGGTCGCGCATCGTGCGGATCGACACGTCGGACTCCTGGTAGAGCGGCGCCGGGTTGCGACCGGAGCGCAGGCGACGCGCGAAGTCCTCCCACGCGAGGAGCAGGTAATCGAGGTCGCGCTGGAGCTCGGCCTTCGTCTTGCCGACGCCCGCGGTGCGCACGATCACACCCATCCCTTCCGGAATCTCCATCGCGTTGAGGATGCGCTTCAACCGGCGCCGTTCCTTGTCGTCGTCGATCTTGCGGCTCACGCCCGTGCGCTCGAGCGACGGCATCAGCACGAGGTAGCGGCCGGGGATCGACACGTACGTCGTCAGCGTCGGCCCCTTGTCGCCGATCGCGTCCTTTGTGATCTGGACCGCGACCATCTGGCCCTTCTTCACGAGCTTGTCGATCGGGATGCGCACGCGTTGCGGGCGTCCCTTGTGCGCGCCCTTGCCGCGTCCGCGTGCGGGCGCCTTCTTCGCCGATGCCTTCTTCGCGGCTTCCGCTTCGGCGTCGTCGTCCGCGTCGTCCGCGTCGTCGCTCTCCGCATCGTCAACGTCGTCGCCATCGTCCGCTTCGTCCGCTTCGACCGGAGTCGAAAGGAGCTTCTCGAGACTCCAGTCGGGGTCGCCGTAGGTCGGCAGGATGTCCGATGCGTGCAGGAATCCGTTGCGGCCCTGACCGAAGTCGATGAACGCGGCTCCGATCGCCGACTCGATGTTGACCACGCGTCCGCGATAGATGTCGCTCACGAACGAGACGTGCTTCTTCACGGTCATCTGAAGCTCGGCGATCTTGCCGTCCTCGACGACCGCGATCCGCGTCTCCTCGGGATCGCCCGCATTGACCAGGATGTCGCGTTTCTTCGGCGGCTCGGGCTCCTCGGAGTCTTCCTTCTTGGCCTTCGACTTCGAGGACGACCTCGCGGCCTTCTTCCTCGACTTCGCCTTGGTCTTGCGCGTTCCGCCCTGCTTGGATTCGGAGACGAGCACCGCGGAGTCCGGGAGCTCGCTCAGTTCCGGAAGGTCGTCGTCTTCACCCGGCAGGAACTCGGCGCCGACCGCCGCGGGCTTGCGCTTGCGGCCACGGCCACCGCGCGATCCGCGCTTGCGCGACGTCTTCGCGCTCGAGTCCGACGTGGCGTCGTCTTGGGTGTCGCCCTCGGACGCGGCCGAACCGTCGTCGCTCGTCTTGTCGCGCGCCGAGCGCGAGCGGCGTGAGCGCAGGCGCTTGGTCCGACGCTCACCGGTCGGAGCGTCTTCGCCCCCGTTCGCGTCGTCGCTCTGGGGCTCGCCGGCTTCTTCCGATTCCCCCGCGGCTGATGTGGTGGTCTTCTTGCCGCGTCGTCCGCGTCCGCCTCGGCGGCGCGACTTCTTCTTCACGCCCTCGTCCGAGCCGCCGTCGTCGGGCGACTCGCTCGCGCCGGCCTCGGCCGCCCCCTCACGGGCGTCTTCGGAACCGGCGTCCGCCGTGCCGCGACCGCGACGTCCGCGACCGCCGCGGCGGCGGCGCTTGGGTCGCGCCGCGCCATCGGGGCTATCGCTGTTCGCCTCGCCGGATGCGGAGGGCGGCGCCGAGCCAGCCGGGGAGTCGTCGGACGACTCGGCCGAGCGGCCTTGGGATCGGGGCGGACCGGGGTGTTCTGTGCGGGCGTGCCGCGCGGGTGCGTTGTGGGTGAAGGCTTCGAGTTCGGAGTCCGAACTCGGGACGCTGCTGCGCCCCTGGAGCGGATGTTCGCTCATCAGTGTGTTCTCGTTGGAAAAGGCCCGAACGGCGCGCGCGAACGGCCCGCGAAGCGAGCGCGGCGCGCGCGAAACGCGTCCGGAGGAGAGCCGTCGCGGGCCATCGGACTCCCCGAAGGGACTCCGGAGCGCGCCGGCTCGGGATTGATCGACTTGTCACGGAGCCGTTCCACGTTCGTGGTGGAGCGGGCGGCCCGGGGTCCCTCCGGAATGTCCAGAGAGCGCCGATCCGGACCAGAAGTCCGGGGGCCGGGAGAGCGAGGGCGTGCGCTTCACTGCGCGCGTCCGGGCATCGTCCCTGGGCTCACGGCCTGCCGAGCCGGCGGGTCGCCGACGGCGAGTGGCCATGGTCCCGGATCCCTGGAGCAGAGTCGATCCTCGAGTCCGAATTCTCGCGCGACGGGCGCGGACGGCGCCGGAGCGCGGTCCCCCACCACAGGACGCAGGACCTGATGTGGGGAAAGAACAACGGCCCGGAGCCCCGCGCTGGGGACTCCGGGCCGTGCAAGCGGGCTATTCGCCCCGGTCTTCGGCGAGCGCGAGCTCGCCATCGACCTCGGCCGCCGGATCGACGATCAGGGCCTCGGGCTCTTCGTCTTCCTCGTCCGTGCTCGGCGCGTCGTCGACCTGGGCGAGCGCCGCCCGATCGATGGCTCCCGACGGCGGGATCGAGACGTGACCGGCGTCGAAGGACGGGTCGTCGCCGTAGAGCAGTTGCCGCAGGCGATCGCCGTAGGCGCCGTGACGCTGGTTGAGCTCGCGGTCGAGCACACGCTGCGTCTCGGACGACGAGCGAACGACGGTCGGCGTCACGAACACGAGCAGGCTGCTCTTGCTGCGCGACCGCTCCTCGTGCTCGAAGAGCCAACCGATGACCGGGATCTTGCTCAGGCCCGGGATCGACTGGTTGCTCTCGAGATCGAACTCGGTCGTGAGGCCACCGATCACGGCCGTCTGGCCGCTCTCGAGGATCATGCTGGTCAGGATCGTCGAGGAGCGCTCGCGCGGCAGCGCGATCGAGCCTTCGAGACCGGACGCACCGACGGTGAACACGTCGAAGCCGGCCGGAGCAATCGAACCGTCGCCGGTTCCCGTCAGAGACGTCTCTTTCGGGATGATCGTCATCATGACCTTGTTGGCGCCCGGGATGACGTTCGGGATGACGAGCAATTGGAAGCCGGTCTCGACCGGAGAGCTCGAAGCCTCCTCGACGGAGAGTTGA
Organism: Planctomycetota bacterium; assembly: GCA_029259605.1. Taxonomy (GTDB): domain Bacteria; phylum Planctomycetota; class UBA1135; order UBA1135; genus OFTM281. The sequence continues at coordinate 4,231 of JAJDEV010000165.1, forward strand.
AGACCGCCAGCCTGACCTTGCTCGCTCTTCGCCTGCGCATAGCGGATCGTCTCGCCGACGAAGATCGTGGCTTCACGTCCGTCGAGCGCGATCAGCTTCGGAGCCTGAACGACTTCCGTCGTCGTGTCGCTCTGGAGCATGCGGAGCGTGCCCATCCAACCGGTGAACGACAGCGCGCCGAAGACCGTGTTCGGGATGGTCGTGTTGCCCGCGTTGAACGCCGGGTCGGCGAAGGGGCCGATGCCGTTCGGGTTCGCGATCAACACGTCTTCGAAGCCGCCTGCACCGAGGTTGAACGGCAGCGTCACCGGGATCGAGCCGCCGCTGAGCGAGACCTGCGGACCGAACTCGCCGTAGTCGACGCCCAGGTTGAACAGGTCGTCGTTGCTCGTGCTCACGAACTTGACGTCGATGAACACCTGGGCCGGCTCGATATCGAGCTTCTCCAGGATGGCCGCGATCTCCGCGTGCGCCTGCGACGTATCGCGGACGATCAGCGTGTTGGAGTCACGGATGTAGTCCATGTCTCCGCCCTGCGTCAGCGCCTTGCGCAACGAGACGAGCAGCGGGAAGAGCTTTTCGAGCGCCTCTTGGCCCGAACCGCTCGCCTGCTGGATCTTCTCGGTGAGCCCGACGAACTCCGACTGGAGGATCGGCTGGTACTTGCTCTGCGGGCGAACGTAGCGCAGCTGATAGCTCTTCGTCGTCATCTGCGACTGGAGGCTGAGCGGATCGACGACGCGCAGGATGCCGCGCTTCTCCTCGACGATCGTGTAGCCCAGCGTCTTCACGGCGACGTCGAGCGCATCGCGCCACGGCACGTCCGTCAGCCGCAGGCTGAGCGTGCCGGTGACTTCGGAAGCGGTGACGATGTTCGCGCCACTCAGCTTGCCGATCGTGTCGATGATGTCGCGCAACTCCGCGTTGTCGAACGAGAAGTCGACGCGCGGCGGAAGGACGACGGCGAGCACGCCGGCCGAACGCTCTTCGACGACACAACCCGCGAGTTCCGCGGCGAGTTCGAGAGCTTCGCGCCACGGCACGTCCGTGAGGTCGAGCGAGACTTGGGTCTCACCGCCCTCGACGAGAACGATGTTGTGACCGGATTGCTCACGCAAGTACTGCACGACCTCGGAGAGTTCACGGCCTTCGACGCGCAACGAAACATGTGCGTCGGAGATCTGTGCCTGAACGGAGGGAGCGAGCGCAAACGTGAGCGCGAGGACTGCACTCAGGATTCGATTGCCTGTCTTCATTTTCGGGGACGGGGACTGGCGTTTGGAGACTAGGGGGTATTCGGGGAATCAGTCACCACCCGCGCGAGGACTAGACCGCGGAAGGCAAACTCGATTTGTTCGGGGAGAATGTTTCGAACGATCAGTTCGCGACCGACGAGTTCCCCCTCGGTCACGGACTCACCGTTGATCAGAGCGACGGGACGCATGCTCTCGTGAACAGCGATGCCGCGGATGTCGAGCGCGATCGATTCGAACTCGACCACGGTGTCGCACAGGAGCTTCAGCTCTTGGATCGTCTGGGCGAGCGCCACGCGCTCCTCGCCCTCCGCACCCTCGAGCCGCGGCTCGATCGAGCTGAAGACATCGATAGCGTCATCCCATTCCTGGGCGCGCACATGCTCTTCCATGGTGTCCGCGGTCTGCTTCAGAAGCGCGATGCTCGGCCCCTGGGAGGCGTCGGAGTGCTGGTTGTCGAAGCGCAAGCGCGAGACGATGTCGACGACCTGGTTCTGGAAGCGGTTCTCGGCGAGCACGTACGTGAGCACGTTCGTGTCCTGCACTTCCAAGATGTCGGCATCGAGCACCGCGAGGAGCTCGTCGAGTTCCGCAAGCAGCTTCATCTCGGAGACAACGTTGTCCGCCGACGCGGCCGCGTTGAAGATCGACTCCGCCTTGTGCGCTCGATCGACGAGGTCGGCGACGAGCTCGAGTTGAGCCTCGATCGTCATCTGCTCGCCCTCGTCCTCGACCTCGACCCTGGGGTCGATCCACGGATCCCGACGGCCGCGATCGCCGCGGTAGTCGTAGGGCACGAAGCGGAGCTCGGCCGCGCGTTGCGAGATCTCGGAGATGAGCAGGTCGCGCTTGCGATCGTATTGATCGATGCGAGTCTCGGTCTTCGTTCCGGTGGGAACGTAGACGTACGTCTCGAGATCCAACTGCACACGGTGCACCGGGCCTCTGTCCGCCTGGTAGTCGTTCCGCGACGCCGCCTGCAGCTTGAAGGCCGTAACCGTCATGAACCGGCGGTACGTCTCGATCTTGTCGAGGAAGGCCAGGAGTTGGAACGCATCGCCTTCGAAGTTCAGCGTGTAGCCGACCTGCTCGAAGTCTTCCTTGCGCCCCTTCTTCGCCTTCGTACGGTTCTCTTTGAACTGCGTGATGTTGACACCGGCTTCGCCGCCGAAGGCTTCGAGTGTCCGCACGAGATCGTTGATGTCCTTCTCGCTCGAGAGGATCTCCTCGATCACCGCGTCCGTTTCACGCTGGACGATGACCTCTTTGACGAGCTCGGGGGTCGTCTTGATCACCGCGCGGTCCGCGGCAACGGATGCCTTGAGGCTCTCAACTTCGTCGCGTTGCTCCTGGATCTTCTCCCGTTGGAAGTAGATCAGCACACCGATCGCGATCGCCGCGACCGCACCGACGACGCCGGTGACGACCAGGCGTTTCTTTTCCTCGTTCATTGACCCGTCCTCTCCTTCGGATCCTTCAGCGTCATGTCGAGCGGGAAGTTCCAGATCTCAGACGGCATGAGCCCCTCGTCCTTCGCGACCGCCGTACCCGTGGGGGGCTGGGGCGGGTTGAAGTTCGAGCGCAGCTCGGACGCCTCGATGTCCTCGAGAAAGTTCGCGACGTGCGTGATGTTGGCCGTTCCCGAGTGGGCGGCGGCCTTCATGGTTCCGTACGAACCCGAGCGCGCGTTCTCCTTCATGTCGACGGTCAGGCCGTCGAGCCAGACGAGGTACTTGTCGCCGTCTCCGCCGCGGTTGATCAGGTCGACCAGATAGTCGACCTGCGCGGTCCAAGAAACGCGCGCCTCGGTGACGCGCTTGAGCGTCTCCTCGCGCGACTCGAACAGCTTCGACTCCTTCTCCAGGTCGTGATGGAACGCGATCTGAGGAGCGAGGCTGGCCTTCGTGTCCGTTTGCACGGTCAGCTCGGACTCCACCTCGGCAGCGACGCCGAAGGCAGTCCAGGCCCAGAACGCGACGAGCGTTCCGTTGACCGCGACCGAGGTCGCGACCGCAGCCAGGAAGCGGAGTGGCGCGCGTTGTTTCTGCCGGTGCGAAGCCGGCAACAGGTTGATGAGTATCATGCTCCGCAGATCCTCGAGGCTAGGCCGATCGCGACCGCCAGAGACGGCGCGCAGGCTTCGATGTCGTCGACGTTGACACGGTCTTCGGCGACACGCAGACCCTCGAGCGGGTTCCAGGTGCGCGTCGGACGGCCAACCGCTTGTTCGATGAACGCGACGGCGCCCGGAGCCATCGCACCTCCGCCGGAGAGCACGACCTCTTCGACGGCGAGCCCCTCGCGGTTCTCGACGTAGTCGAGTGAGAGCGAGATCTCGCTGACGAGGTCTTCGAGCACAGGCGCGATCGCGCGGCTGATCTCCGCTTCGCGTCCTTCGGGCTCGCACTTGACCTGTTCGGCCTCATCGAGCTCGATGCTCAGGCGTCGTGAAACGGCTTGCGTCATGTCGCGACCGCCGATCCCGATCTCACGACTGAAGCAGGTCTCGCCGCCGCACAACACGTTGATCGAGGTGCAGGTCGCGCCGACGTCGACGAGTGCAATCGCGCGCTCGTCGTCGGTCGTCTCGATCTCGGCCTCGGCCAGCCCGCATAGCTCCCACGCATTCGCGAGCGCGAAGACGTCGACGTCGATCGCGATCGGGGTGAGGCCCTGCGCTTTGATCTCGGAGATCTGCTCTTCGACGGCGTCGTTGCGACACGCCGCGAGAACGACTCCCATCTGATCGTCTGCGCCCGAGCCGCCTTCGTTCGAAGACGGAGGACGACGCGTCAGACGTTGGCAGTCGAGCTGCACGTCCTCCGCGTCGAACGGCAGGTACTTGTCGGATTCGAACCGGATCGCCTGTCCCAACTCCGAGTCCGACATCTCCGGCATCGTGATGTAACGCACGACGACGGACTGGCCAGACACCGAGGTGACGACGTTCTTGGTTCGGAAGCGACCGATCTCGAACACCTTGGCGATGGCCGCGGCTCGATCGTCGTCCGACGTAGTCTCAGCCCGAGCGAATCCGGTAATGACCGGCTCAGGGCCCTCCAAGGACACTTCTACCGCTTTCACGACCTGCTTGCCGAGGTCGAGTCCAACGACGCTTTTGTTTCTTCGGAACACCGAGAGTCTGCTCCCTAGGGACCGGGGGGAGGCAGGCGAAGCGCCCGCCGGAAAGTCCACGGACAGGCTCTTCGGACGGAATCCCGAAAAAGCTGGAGGACCGAGTGGCGGTTTCTTCGGATCTCGTGTCGATCCGCGATCGCGCGGCGTCACGCAGCGCGCGCGGGGACACCGGAAATCGCTTCGCGTTCGAGCGAGGGGGCACGGCGAGCTTCGCTCGCGTGCTTGGGAAATCGGGGCATTGGGGAGTTGCGGGCGTTTGGCGTGTTCGTTCGGTCCGGTGGAGATCCCGGGGACGGGGACTCGTTGGCGTTCCTCGGAGCGTGACGGTCCGGGCGGTTCCTCGAATCGAGTCGCATTTGGAGGTTCCGAACGTGCTCCTCTCGTCCGGTGGATCTCGGGGACGGGGAGTTGTTGACGTTCCTCGGATCGTGACGGTCCGGGGGGGGGCGCGAATCGAATCGTTCTCGGAGGTTCCGAGCGTGTTCCTCTCGTCCGGTGGAAGCCCCGGGGACGGAGAGTTGTTGCGTTCCTCTGATCGTGACTGTCCGGGTCGTTCCGCGAATCGAATCGTTCTCGGAGGTTCCGAACGTGTCCCTCTCGTCCGGTGGAGCTCTCGGGGACGGGGAGTTGTTGACGTTCCCTATCGATTCACGCGCAGGGCTTCGCCCTGCTGCGGCACAGGCTCGCTTCGCTCGCGTGCCGCGGGGTGAACTGGGGTCGCGGGGAGTTGTGGGCATTCCCTACCGATTCACGCGCAGCGCTTCGCGCTGCTGCGGCACAGGCTCGCTTCGCTCGCGTGCCGCGTTCC
>JAJDEV010000166.1 GCA_029259605.1 Planctomycetota bacterium
CCCCTGTTCCGTTGCGAAACGCGGCACGCGAGCGAAGCGAGCCTGTGCCGCAGCAGCGCGAAGCGCTGCGCGTGAATCGATAACGAACGTCAACAACTCCCCGTCCCTGAGAGATCCAACGGACGGCTCCCCGAACGTCTCATCGCCCATTCCGGAAACCGAAGAGCTGCCGTGTAAACCCCTGTTCCGTTGCGAAACGCGGCACGCGAGCGAAGCGAGCCTGTGCCGCAGCAGCGCGAAGCGCTGCGCGTGAATCGATAGAGAACGTCAACAACTCCCCGTCCCGGCGATACGCCTCGACGAGCAGAGCGAGCGAAGCGAGCTGTGCGAGGCGAAAAGGAAGCGCGACAACTCCCCGAGCCTCTATCCGCATCCGACGAGCAGAGCGAGCGAAGCGAGCCCTGCGAGGCGAAAAGGAAACGCGACAACTCCCCGAACCTTCGTCCCCAAACCTCTCTCCGCCTCCGGCGCCCCCGCGAGGCGAAGAGCAAAACAGACAGCCCGCCGTGCCCCTCACTCCTCGCCGACGAGCTCGTCCAGCCCCGAAGTCACCGCCGCGTGATAGCGCGCGCGGTTGCCCGCGTAGAGCCTGCGCGCACGCGCCGGATCGACGGCGACCAGCGCCGCGTAGAGCGGCCGGAGGAACTTGCCGCGGCCGACAGTGCGGAGGAACTCCTCGAGGCGCGCGTCCGTGGTGGAATAGCCGCGGCGGATCGCGAGACCGAGCCACTCGCACAGGATCTCGCTGTTGCCCGAGCGCGTGAAGCCGAAGGCGGCGTCGAGGCTCGCCATCGACTCGAGCGACACGTCCGCGGGAAGCGCGCGCAGGAACCGCAGCCACTGCTGGGTCGTCCATCCGGTGGAGTCGAGCGCGGTCGGTTCGATGCCGGAGGCGAGCGCGGCGACCTGCTCGTCGACGATCGCGAGGGACCGCGAGGCCGGCCGCGGCGCGTCGTCGGGCAGGCCCGGTTGCGCGGTCCAAAGCGCGAGGTCGACGCGATCCGCGAACTCGCGCGATCCGTCGAACAGCTCGCGACGCAGGTCGTCCAGGAAGTCGGCGGTCGTGATGCTCGCGAACGCGTGGCGATCGAAGTAGCCGCGCAGGAACGCGTCCCACTTCGCTCGTCCGACGACCTCCTCCAGGCGCCACAGGAGGAGCGCGCCCTTCGTGTACGGGATCGACGTGAAGCCGTCATCCGGGTGACGTCCGTCGAGCGGTGTGTGCAGGATCTGCTGGAACGGTTCGAGCTCGGACATCTCCTGCGCGAGCGCGTCGATCGCGAGCACGCGCTCGGTCAGCGCGCGCTCGGTTCCGTACACCGCCTCCATGATCCGGTTCTCGAAGTAGTCGGTGAAGCCCTCGTTGAGCCAGAAGTCGCTCCACGTCGCGTTCGTGACCAGGTTGCCGGACCACGAATGGGCGAGCTCGTGTGCGACGAGGCTGACGAGCGACTTGTCGCCCGCGAGGATCGTCGGCGTGGCGAAGGTCAGCGTCGGGTTCTCCATGCCGCCGTAGGGGAACGAAGGCGGCAGCACGAGCACGTCGAAGCGCCCCCATCGATACGCGCCGAAGAGCTCCTCGGCCGCGACGATCATGCGCTCGGTGTCTTCGAGTTCGAGCGCCGCCGTGCCGATCACCGACGGCTCGGCCCAAACGCCGCAGCGCGGGGAGATGCCCTGGAACACCAGCTCGCCGCACGCGAGCGCGATCAAGTACGCGGGGATCGGACGGTCGAGACGGAAGCGCCACGCCCCATCGCGGTCACGACCGAGGCGCTCGGCGCTCATCAAGGCCGTGAGCCGCTCCGGGCAGCGAATGCGCGCGTCGTACGTGATGCGCACGCCCGGACTGTCCTGCAGCGGAATCCAAGAGCGCGTCAGGATCGACTGTCCCTGGGTGAAGAGGAACGGGTGCTTGCCGCCCGCGGTCTGCTCCGGATCGAGCCAGAGGATCGCCTCGGAGCTCGGCGCCGTGTGGTAGCGCACGCGCACGCGCGCGTCGTCGCGCTTCAGGTCGATCGTCAGCCGTCGACCGAGGTGCGCGACCTCCGGACCGAGCGCGAAGGCGCGCGGCTCGCCGTCGACGTCGGTCACGGCCTCGATCGTCAGACCCTGTGTGTCGAGCAGGAGCGGCGCGCTCGACGACGAACGCTCGAACGAGAGCTCGACCGTGCCGCGCACCTCGCGCGCGTCGAAGTCGAGTTCGAGATCGAGAGACGCGTGCGTGACGCGCACGGCGTGCGGATCGGCGAGCGAGTGGACATCGCGCGCGCTCGCGCCGGACGAACCGAGGTTCATCGATTGGCACGCGGCGACCAGGAACAACGAGACGAGAGGGAAGATGCGCATGGCGGGTTCGGGGAGACGAGTGGGGCGCGGGATGGTAACGCGCCGCGGACGCCGAGCGCCTGGCGCGAACCCAAATGGCGCGCGTTCGCACGGCCCCCTCAGTCGCGCGGTCCGAACCCGTGCTCCGCGAGCCACGCGACGAGGTCCCCATGGAGCCCCGGCGCAACCGGCGCGGGGGGCGGCAGGTCGACGAGGCGCAGCTCGTGGTCGGCATTCGGATAGGTGCGAAGCGTCACGCGCTCGCCGAGCAGCTCTTCGAGGACGCGCGGGCCGCGCACCGGATCGGTGATGTCATCCCGCGTCCCCCAGCAGGCGAACACCGGGAGCTCGAGCTCACGAAAGTACGGTTCGGGATCCACCCACATCCACGCTCGCACCGTGTCGACGAGCGGTTGCAGCGGCGGCGCGTCCAGCAGCGCGACGGCGAACCAACGCTCGTCCGCCGCGCTTCGCAGCTCCGCTTCGAGCTCGGACGCGTCGCCGCCGTCGCGTTGCCACGTATCGATGCGCGCGTGCAGCGCGAGCGCGCGCTCGACGACGTCCGGACCGAAGCCCGCGCGCTCGAGTCGGCGCCGGACGACGTAGCGATGCTGCACGGGAGGCGTGTCGGTGGTCGCCGAGAGCGCGAGGACGAACGCGAAGTCGGGATCGAAGGAACAGGCCATGGGCGCGATCCACGACGCGGCCTGGCTGATGCCGCCGATTCCGATGCGCGCGGGGTCGACGCCGTCGATGTTCGCGAGCGCGGCGCGCGCCGCCACCGCGTCGCGCGCGAGGTCGTCGAACGACGCCGTCCGATAGTCGCCCGCCGATGCGCCGACGCCGCGCTTGTCGTAGACGATCGACGCGACGCCCGCGAGCGCGAGGCGATACGGCTCGCGCACGTACGTCTCCGAGCCCCGTCCGATGCCCCCCGAACCGTGCGCCCACACGACGCCGGGGAACGGGCCGGTTCCCGTGGGCAGCAGCACCGTGCCCGCCAGCTCGAGCGCCGTGCTCGCCGCGTCGCGCGCCTGAGTCGCGAGCGGAAAGCGCACGGAGAGCTCGCGATAGGGCCGCTCCTCGTCGGGGAACGCGACGAGCTCGAACGCTCCGCCGCCGGCCCCCCACGTCCAGCGCCCGGCGTAGCGCGCGTCGGTCAGCGTGCCGTCGAGCTCGAGCGTTTGCCGCCCGATCGTCCGGACGAGCCGCACGCCGTCCGCGTCGACGTCGCGCTCGAAGCAACGCAGGTTCATCAGACCGAAGTCGGGCAGGTGGAGCGTCGCGGTGAGGCGCTCGTCCTCGACATCCATCCAACCGATGAGCGCGGTCGGACGCCCGCCCAGCTCGATGGTGCCGCGCCACACGCCCTGGCCCCACGCCGTCCCGCCGGCGGCGCAGACGACCGCCGCGGTCAGCGCGACGCGCGAACGTAGCGCCCTCATCGCGCTCCTCGCGCGCCGCACAGTCCGGCCGCGGCGAAGTCGAGGAAACCGTCGACGATGCGCGCGACGGCGCGCGCGGAGTGCTTCGACTTCGCGGCGCGTTCGAGCGTGTCCGGGCGCAGCGCGAGGTCCCACGCGGTCGCGTTGGCGCACACCATTCCGCGTCGCAACTGCGCCGGAGAGAGGCGCAAGGATCCCGCGAGCAGCCCCTCGACGCGCGCGATGAACGCGGCGGCTCCTCCGTCCAGCGCTTCTCGCCCGACACCGCTCGGGTCGAAACGCAGCTGCTGGATGACGGACAGGCCGTCGCGATGGCGCGCGCGGTGCGCACCGAGCGTGCGTTCGAAGAGCGGCGCGTAAGCGGCGCGCAGCACGAGTCGCGCGCGACCGAATGCGGACTCGCCCGCCGCGTCGAGCGCGCCGGAGGCCTCCAGCCGGTCGAAGCGGATGAAGCGCTCGCGGTTGAGCTGCTCCAGCGCCTCGGTCGCCAGCTCGTGGATCAGCCCCTCGCGCGACCCGAAGTGGTAGTGCACCGAGTTCAGGTTCGTACCCGCCTGCCGGACGACGCCGCGGACGGAGAGCGCGGTCAACCCGTCCCGTCCGCCGAGGCGCGTGGCGCTTCGCAGGAGTTGCGCGCGCACGGTGCCGCGCTGCGTCTCCGCGCCTTGCTTGCGCTGCTTCATGCCCTCGGTATACGCCCGTTCTATACGTTCGTATACCGCGATTCCGGAAGCCGCGCGTAAGAGCCGCGTCCGCGAGGCTCAGGATCCCGCGCGTTCGGCCTCGATCTCCCGCACCAACTCGCGCAACGCAGCGCGGTCGTTCCCGTCGAACCCGATCGCCTCCTGCGCGATGGCATACGAGCGCAGCGCGTGCTCGAGCGCCTCGTCGTAGCGCTTCAACCTCAGATACAGACGCGCGATCGAGGTGCGCGCGCGCCCCTCGGCCTCGGGCAGGTCGTGGAATCGTTCGCCGACTTCGGACGACGCGGTGTCGAGCGCGGCGAGGAAGCCGGGGTCGCGCTCGAGGCGTTCGAGGTTCGACGCGTCGAGCAACCCCTCATAGAGCGCGGCGACGGAGAGCGCCTGGGCGTGCGCGCGCCACGCGACGAGCTCGGCCTGCTGGGTCCTGCGCCACTGCGCGTTCACGAAGGCGAGGCCGCTCGCGAGCAGGATGAGCACGGCGGCCGCGCCTCCGATGCTCCAACGATTGCGAAGCGCGAAGCGCTTGGCCGCGTCCCATCGCGACGGACGGCGCGCACGCAGCGTGAGCCCCGCGCGGTGCCGCTCGATGTCGTCGACCAGGCGGTCCACGCTCGGATAGCGCAGCGCGGGATCGGCGGCCGCTGCCGTGCGGGCGATACAGGCGAGGTCTCCGTCCTGTCCCGGCTCGAAGCGCTCGACGAGTTCGGAGAGCACGACGCCGAGCGAGAAGACGTCCGACTTGGTCGTGATCGCGCCGCCTTCCCACTGCTCCGGACTCGCGTAGCGCGGCGTGAGCGGCGCGATCCAACCGGGATCGGTCTCGACCTCGTCCGCGCGCGGCGTCAAAAGCTTCACGACGCCGAAGTCGAGCACCTTGACCACGCCGTCCGGAAGCACGTGCACGTTGCCCGGCTTCAGATCGCGATGCACGAGCAGGTTCTCGTGCGCGTGGCTGACCGCCGCGCAGACCTGCAGGAAGAGGTCGAGCACCTCCCCCGCCGTGCCGCAGCGGCGCGCCACGACGTCGAGGGGCTCGCCCTCGACCGCCTCCATGACGAGGCACGGCGTTCCGTCGTCGAGGGTCACGGCGCCGAGCAGCGTGACGATGTTCGGGTGACGCAGCGTCGCGAGCGAGCGGCGTTCGCGCTCGAAGCGTCGCAGGACCTGGCCGGACGCGAGGGCGCGGTGCAGGACCTTGATCGCGACCGTCTCCCTCGCCGCGCTGTTCGCAGCTTCCGCTCGACGCTCCGCGCGATACACCACCGACGTCGCGCCCGTGCCGATGTGTTCCGTCAAGCGCCACGGCCCCGCGTCGCGACCGACGAGGGAAGGCGTGGCGTCGATCTGCGCGACGTCGGCCGCTTCGATCGCGTCCGCGACGAGCAAGCGCTCGAGCTGCGTCGCCGTCGCGGGATCGCTCGCGCGCACCTCGGCGATCAACCGCGCGCGGTCGTCACCTGTCGCCTCGACCGCCTCGTGAAAGAGCCCCTTCAGGCGACGCCAAGCGCGTGTATCCGCATCTCTCATCCGTGCAGCTCGGCCAGGGCCTGACGCAGCCACGCGCGACCGGCGCGCGTCTCGCGTTTGATCGTGCGCGCGGAGACACCGAGCGCTTCCGCCGTCGCCTCCACGGTGAGCCCGACCTCGAAGCGCATGCGCAAGAGCCGCGCGAGGTCCGGGTCCATGTGCTCGAGGCGCTCGAACGCGAGCTGGAACGCATCGAAGCCGCGGGTCTCCGCGTTCGCGGGCGGGTCGAACTCGAGCGCGGACGTGCGCCCCGCGTCGCGCTTGTCCGCGCGCCGCGCACGCGCGTGGTCGACGAGGGCGTTGCGCATCGCGCGCGCCGCCACGCGGTCCGCGTCGTCGGGGCCGGCGCCGGTCCCGCTCGACAGCCGCAGCCAGGCCTCGTGCACCAGCTCCGTGGGACAGAGCGTGTGGTTCGCGCGCTCGCCGCGCAGGAGAACCACCGCGAGCCGGCGCCAACGCCCGTGGGACTCGCCCCACGCTTCCGAACCGCCGGGTTTTGCGTCGATTTCTGGCCCCGTCAATGAAGTCTCCACGCCGAGGAGAAGCGATGCCCGTTCTCCCGTCAAGTCGGGTCATCGGCGCTCCTGGGATCTGAACGGAACCGCGTTGCACGACGCAGCGACGCACACGAACCACACCACCATGCAACCTCTCGCCAACCGAACGACCTCCCCACCGATCGACGACGGCATCCGCTACGGGCGGCGCCATGTGCTCCGGGTCGCGGGCGCGTTCGGAGCGTTGCCCTTCCTGCACACGCTCTCCGGCCGCGGCCCCGAGCACGGCTCGCTCGGCGCGCAGTCCGACGCGTTCGACGCCTTCGCCGACGCGTGGCGCGACCTGCACGTCGATTACATGGGCGGCGGCATCGAGGGCGAACCGATGGAGGACGCGTACCTCTATCGCCTCGCCGCGGAAGCGCGCGGCCTCGCTCCGACCGCTGTTCCACCGATGATGCGCAAGGCGTTCGAGAACGAGCGCCTGAGCACAGGCCCCGCCTGGGTGGGCGGCGCGATCTTCGCCGTGGTCGTCGAGATGGCCCCGGACTCGGTGCTCACGCCGCACGATCACCCCGGGCACGTCGTCGTGACGATGGGATTGCGGGGCACGGCGAGCTACGCGCACTACGAGCTCGCCGACGAACCGCCGCCGAAGGACGATCGCGCGTCGCCGTTCCTCGTGCGCGAAACGCGCACGGGCATCCTCGCGCCCGGCTGCACGACGCACCTGTCGCGGACGCGCGACAACATGCACACGTTTCGCGCGGGGCCGGAAGGCGCGACGCTGGTGGACTTCACGACCGAGATCGGCGGCCCCAAGTTCAGCATGCTCACCCTCGACGCCGAGCCCGAGGACGCGTTCGAAGGCCTGTATGTCGCGCGCTGGAGCGAGGTGAAGTTCTGATGCACACCGGCATTCGAGAGCGCGAGCTGACCTGGGCCGAGTTCACCGAGGAAGTCCTTCCGGAGGCACGCACGCTCGCGACCGACGCGTCGGCGGCGGGCATCGAGCGCTACCTCGGCGTGCTCGCGGCGAGCGCGAGCCGCGTCGATCCGGCGAGCATCGCGCGCCCGCAGTTCAGCGCCTATCCCGGCTACCCCGACGACGTCGGCTTCGCGCTCTCGCACCGCGGTTCACCGTTCCTCGGCGTGCAGTTCTGGATCGAACCCGGGGCGTTCCTACCGTTCCACCCGCACCCCGGCGGAAGCGTCTGCACGCTGTTCCTCGAAGGCGCGGCGCGCGTGAGCAACTTCGAGTTCGCGGAGCCCATGGACGCGCTCGATTGGGAGAAGAAGGGCGACGTGCTCGTTCGGCGCACGCGCGAGCAGCTCCTGCACCCGGGCGACATCAACCTGGTCGCCAACCCGCGCGACAACATCCACGGCTTCCGCGCCGGGCCGAAGGGAGCGCGCGGCATCGACATCACGACCGGCAACCGACCGGAGAACCGCCACGGGGACAGCCTGCTCGAGATCGCGGGCGCGCCGCGCGATGCGACGCTCGGCGTGTTCGAAGCGCACTGGCGCGACTCGTAGGATCCCGGCGGTTGATAGACTCTCGCGATGCATCCCATCGCCCTGATCGTCCTGCTGTCCGCCGCCGCGACGCCCACGCTCGGCCAGAACTCGACCGAGAAGATTCGCACGCAGCCCACCGGGCTCGCGCAACGCGCCGGAAGCGCGGTGAGTTGGCGCGCGGACCTGACGACGGCGCTCGACGAAGCGCGGTCGAGCGGCAAGCCCGTCTTCTGGTACGTGCCGACGATCGCGGGATCGCCCATGGACCGCAGGGTCGAGATCGACCGCTACATGATGGCGGGCCCGTTCTCGTGGCCGCGCACCGCGGCGTTGCTCAACACCGCGTTCGTTTCGGTGCGCATGAAGGCCGATCGCGCGCAGTGCGCCGAGCGCGGCCTCGCGCCGCTCGAGTTCGTCGAACCCGGCTGGATCGTGCTCGGCCCGAACGGCGACGAGCTCGCGCGCGAGCATCAGATCACGACCTTCCACCCCGCGCGCTTCCTCGCGCCGCTCGCCGAACTTGCCGGCGTCGCCAACCCCGCACTCGACGGTCGGCCGGCGGACGTCGACGATGCCGCGTGCGAACTGTGGCTCGACGGCGCGCGACGCTGGAGCACACAGGAGGATCCGCAGGCGCGCGCGACGTGGCAACGCTTGTGCGACGAGCACCCCGAGCATCCGCTCGCGTGGAAGGCGGCGATGGAGCTGCAAGGTCACGGGCCGTTCGTGCACGCGTTCGAGACGTACTCCGAGCTGCCCGCCGGCGCTCTGGCGACGTCACCGCAGGGCACGGTCGCGCCGGCAGGAGTCTATGACGAGAACGCGCTTTGGAACCGCAGCGCCGAGTTCCTGCTCGCGACGCAGCGCGCATCCGGCGCTTGGGAAGACTCGACTTACGACTTCGGCGGGACCGACGGACTGCCCAACGTCTTCATGGCGGTCACCGCGATTTGCACGACCGCGCTGCTCGAAGAGGCGGCGCGGCTCGGCGAGCCCGACGAGCGCATCGAGGCGGCGCTCGCCCGCGCGCTCGCCTACCTTTGTGACGAGGCCAACGTGAACACCGCGGACACGGACGAGCGCTTCTTCGCGTACGCCTGCCGCGTCCGTTGCTTCGCGCGCTGGATCGACCTGCGGCCGCAGGATCGCGAGCGCCTCATGCCCGTGCTCGAGCGCGTGACGGCCGCGCTCATCGCGGTGCAATCGCCCAACGGCGCGTGGCATCACGAGTACGACAACCCGTTCGTCACGTCGGACGCGCTGATCGCGCTCGCCGAAGCGCAACGTCTCGGCGTCGAGCTCGATGACCTGTTCGAGGTCGTCGATCGCGGACTGACGAGCCTCTTGAACTGCCGCGGCGAGAACGGCGCGTACACCTATGGGCAGGTCGGCGACGGCGGCAACGCGCAAGCGGCGATCCAAAGCTCGGTCGGACGTACGCCACGCGGGGAGTTGGCGGTCAGCCGCTGGGACCCCGAGCGCTCGATCGGCATCGTCAAGGCGGTGACCGTGTCCTTCGACAACGAGCGCCACCTGATCCCGGCGCGCAAGTACGACGACCACACGTCGAGCTTCGCGTACGGCGGTTTCTTCTTCTACTACGACCTGCACGCGCGCACCGAAGCCATCGCCGCCATGCCGAAGGGCAAGGCGCGCGACGCCGCGGTCGAACGCCAGCGCAAGCAGCTGCTCGGCCTGCCCGAGTTCGACGGCGCGTTCGTCGACAGCCACGAGATCGGCCGCTGCTACGGCACGGGCATCGCGCTGTGGTGCCTCGCCATCCTGAACGGCATCGACGTGTCGACGTAGCCGTGCTCGCTCGCGCCGCAATCCTCCTCGTCGCCGCGAACCTCGGCGCCGCGTCCGCGCAGACGTTCCCGCGCGCACTGCACGGCATTCCCGCGGAGGCGCACGCGCGCTTCGAGTCTTCCTGCGCCGAGATCACTGCGTGCAGCGCGAGCGTGTCGCGACGGGACCGGAAGATCCGGATCGTTTGGCGACGGACGTTCGAGGCGGGCGACTGGAACCGGAGCACCCAAACGATCGACGTCGACTACTGGCCGACGTCCGTCGCTGCCTGGGGCGCCGACACGATCTGCGTCACCGGCTTCTCCGACGAAGGAACGACGCTGCTCGAAGTGCTCGCTTTCGACCCCGCTCCAGAGCTGAAGCCGGCGCCGAGCCACGCGCCTCCCGGCCGGCGTGCCCTGCCGCAAACCACACTCGCCGTCGTGAAACGCACACGCATCGATCCGCCGGCGCTCGCGAAGCTCGGCCCGGTGCGGTTCGCGGTCCGCAACCTCGGACGCCCGAACCATCTGTTCCTGTGGCTCGAACAAACACGCGACCTGTGGGAGTTCGATGGAGCCGATCAGTCGGTCACCCGCGTGCTCTCGTCCACGCCCTCGGACGACGTCCCCCACGTTCCGCTGCTCGCGAACGATCACGTGCGCTTTCTCGGCGGCGACCATGCCGAGCTCGGACTCGTGTACTCCTTCGCCGAGTCGGACTCGACGCACGAGTTTCTCGTACTGCGCGACATCGATCGCGACGGGGTCCTCGACCCGCGGGCCTTCGACGCGTTCGGCCCCGACGGCTGGAGCACGTCAGGGCTAGGCGACGGCGACGCGTACCGGAGCTTCTACGTCTCCGGACCGACGGACGGGTAGTCGATCGGCGCTCGCCTTGGATCTGCGGGATCCGATGCGCTACGGTTCGGCGCAACGATGCGTGCGATCGTCTCGAGTGCGGAGCGACGTCCATGTGTTCCACGGTGGAACGCACGGGTCGCTTGCGCGCTCCTCGCAGGGCTCTCCGCGTGCGGCGAAGACGCGCGCGTCGTTCGCGCCTACCACGCTTCGGGCCAGCTCGAGTCGGAAGGGCATGAGCACGTCGCCACGGACGGGACCTGGGAGCTCGACGGTCCGTTCCACACGTACCATTCGAACGGGGCGCGGCGCGCGAACGGCGCGTACTCGGCGGGACTGCGCTCGGGGCCGTGGACGTCCTGGTACGAGGACGGCGCAGCGGAAGCGCGCGGCGCGTACCTGTTCGGCGAGCGCGAAGGCGTGTGGATCCAGCGCGCGCCCAACGGCTCGATCGATCGCGCGAAGACCGGTGTCTACGAGAACGGCGAGCGCATCACCGAGTACGTCGTCGACGGCGTTCTTTCGGATGCGTACGGCGACGGGCAGCTGCGCGAGCGCGTGACCTGTCGCGACGGCCTGCGTCACGGCCTCGCGACGACCTGGCATCCGAACGGGGCGAGGCGCAGCGAAGGGCGCTACTCCGACGGACGACGGAGCGGGCGCTGGACGTATTGGAACGAGGACGGGTCCGTCGATCCGCAGCTGTCCGGCCTCTACGACGGCTGGACGAAGACCGGTAACTGAGAAGCGCGATCATGCGAGACGACGAACGACGCCCCGCCAACCTGAACCGGCGCGAACTCGTCCTCGGCGTATCCGGTTGCGCCGCGCTCTCGCTCACGGGTTCGGGTCGAGGACTGCGCAACACGCCGCTCGGCACGGTGCTCGGCGCGGGCCTGGTCGAGATGGGCGGCGCCGAGCGCAACGTATTCTCCACGCTCGACCTCGACGATGCGTCCGCCCACCCGCGGATCACCGTGCTCGACTTCTACGGCCACGGAGTCGCGCTCGATCCGCTCGACGCGAAGCGCATCGCGGTGTTCGAGAAGAAGGGCGACGGTGCGTGCTTGATCGACCTCGGTACGCGCGAAGTCATCGCGCCGATCGAGACGCATCCGGACCGCGAGTTCTACGGACACGGCGCGTTCTCGTCCGAGGGCGACGTGCTCTTCACCACCGAGAGCATCGTTTCGAAGCGCTACAAGGGCGTCATCGTCGTGCGCGACGCGCGGACCATGCAGGAGCTCGGCGAGTTTCCGAGCTATGGCGCGAGCCCGCACGACATCGTGTTGCGCGACGGGGGCAAGACGCTCGTCGTCACGAACGGCGGCGGACGGCGCGCGGGTGGCGATCAGGAGCCGTGCGTGAGCTACGTCGACGTGCCGAGCCAGAAGCTCATCGAGCGCGTCGAGGTCGCGCACCCCGACGTCGGCTCCGGGCATCTGGCGCTCACCAGCCGCGGCGACCTCGCGCTCGTCGCGGCCGCCCGCGGCGCGAAGATCGGCGACGGACTGGGTGCCGTCAGCTTCCGGCCGTTCGGCGGCGCGCTGAGGTCGATGGCCGAGCCGGCCTCCGTGACCGGGCGCATGCGCGGGGAAGCGCTCAGCGTCGCGATCCACGAACCGTCGGGAACGGTCGGCGTGACCAGCCCGTTCGGCGGGCTCGTCACCTTCTGGAATCTCGAGCGCGGCGAGCTGCTCCATGTCCAAGACCTCGCCTTTCCGCGCGGTATCGCACTGAGCCTCGACGGATCGCGCTTCGTCGTCTCGTACGGACGCGCGTGCAACCTGATCGAGATCGCGACGGACACGCTGCGACCGATTTCGGGATCACGAAGAACGGGGCTGTACTTCTTCGGCTCGCACCTCGTCACGCACGCGCTCGCGTAGCGACCGTCGAGTCAGAGCGCACGCGTCGCGTCGTCGAGCGTGTCGGCCGCACGCGTCGCGTCACCGGCGGACGTCGGCCTCGACGGCAGCGAAGGCGGAACGAGCCAGCGCTCGAGGGCGGCGCGTAGCTCCGCGGGGCGCACCGGCTTCGCGAGGCAGTCGTCCGCGCCCGCATCGAGAAACGCGTCGAGGTCCGACGCTCGCGTCGATGCCGTGAACGCGATGATCGGCAGGCGACGCTCGCCGCTCGCTCGCGACCGAATCGCGCGCGTCGCTTCGAGCCCGCTCATCTCCGGCATCTGCCGGTCCATGAGCACCAGGTCGATGCCCCCGCGCGCGACCGCTTCCACGGCCTCGCGCCCGCTGGTCGCGAACGCGACTTCAACGCCCGCGTGCTCGAGCATCTTCGCGACCACACGCCGGTTGATCTCGTTGTCGTCGGCCACGAGCACACGACCGCGCAGGGGCGTGGCGACCGGCAGCCCCTCGACAGCGGTGGACGCATCGGGCGCGCAACCGCACGTCGCCGCGAGCGCGTCGACGAGGGCGGCCGCCTTGACCGGCTTGGCGAGGAATCGCACTCGATCCCCGCGCCGCGCGCTGCGCGCCGAGATCGGTCCCATCAGGCAGACACCCGTCGCGACGAGCTGCGGATCCGTCGCGATGACTTGCGCGAGCGCGATGTTCGCTCCATCGGTCAGCGAGTGCGCAACGACGGCGATACGGTACGGGTCGGACGCGTCCGCCGCGCGCAGCAACGCGAGCGCTTCCTCGCCATGCTCCGCTTCCTCGGCGCGCGCGCCGAGTGCGTTCAGGAGGTCACGCACCGCGGACCGCGCGGAGATGTTGCCGTCGGCCACGAGCACGCGCACGTCGCGCAACGCGTCCGGCAAGGCGAGGCGCTCGGCTCCGGCGTCATCGCGCGGGAAGCGCGCCGTGAACCAAAAGACCGAGCCGGAGCCCTTCGACGACTCCACGCCGATCTGCCCTCCCATCGCCTCGACCGTGCGCTTCGAGATCATCAGACCGAGGCCCGTCCCGGCCTTGCGCTGCACGGTCGACGTCGCGACCTGTGAGAACGAGCGGAAGAGTTGGTCGAGCTTGCTCTCGGAGATTCCGATCCCGGTGTCGCGGATCTCGAAGCGCAGCAGCGCTTCGCCGGCGCGCTCGCCGACACACTCGACGTTGACCAGCACCTCGCCCTCGGGCGTGAACTTGATCGCGTTGTTCGCCAGGTTCACGAGCACCTGCTTCAGGCGCCCGCGATCGCCGACCAGCCCGATGGGAACGTCGGAGGCGATGCGCGTGATCAGCTCGAGCCCGTGCTGCTCGGCCCGAATCGCCAGGACATCGCCCACCTCGTTCACGGCCCGACGCAGGTCGAAGGGGCGATTGTCGAGCTGCATCTGGTTCGCTTCGATCTTCGAGTAGTCGAGCACGTCGTTGACGATCGTGAGCATCGCCTCGGCGCTCGTCTTGATCGTGAGCAACAGCTCGCGTTGCTCCGCGACCAGCGCGGCGTCGTCGCCATCGACCATCAGATCGGCGATTCCGATGACGGCGGTGAGCGGCGTGCGCAGCTCGTGCGTGGTCATCGCCAGGAACTCACTCTTCGCTTCCGTCGTGGCTTCCGCGCGCTCTTTCTGCTCGAGCAGCGCGCGCGCGCGATCGGCTTCGCCGCGCGCGACGCGCCGATTCAACACGAATGCGGCGCCGACGACCACCGCGGTCATGCCGGACGCGAGAACCGTCGGAAGCGCGCCGTCGAGCGCCAGGCCGAGTCCGAACGCGCCGACCGCCATGACGAACGCGAACACGAGTGCGCCCGTGCGCGCTCGTGTCGTCCGTGTGTTCTGAGGGAGCATCGTGCCGCCGTATCGTCGCTGCGCTCACGCGACTTGATGGTGCGGCGCGCGACGAACGCCGCTCGTCGTGCGTCGCGCGAAAGTTCCCAACATCGGGATCTCTCCCCCTTTCGGGACTCAGTGTTTGCCCGAGCACAAAGTGCGCGACCTTCGCGATCGAAGCGCCGAGACGGGACGCGGATCAACCGCACCTCACTCGTATCGCCATGCACTACGCGTCTCGCTCGCACGTCGCACAATCCGCATCGCTCCGACTCCAAGGAACTCGTTCGCGCGCGTTTCCTGGTGGCGCCTGGCACATTCTCTTGGTCGCTCTCGTCACGTCGTGCGGTTCCGGAACCGCGGCGCTGTTCGGGCTCGACGGCGACAGCAACTCGAAGTCGATCCTCGCCGCGCCGATCGTCTCCGACGTCACGCTCGGCGCCGTTCCGGACGACGGACGCGTCCCGCCGGTCACGTTCACGTTCCGCCTGACGGACGCGAACTCGAGGCCAACGGGCGTCTCGATCTACTACGTTCCCCCTGGAGCGGCGCCCGAAGAGGCCGCGAACCTGACCGGCAACCTGAACGTCAGCGGGCTCGCGACGTCGCCCACCGGCGTGGTTCACACGCGTGTCTGGGACTTCGTCTCGCAGGTTCCGTCCGGTGCGGCGTTCTCTTCGGGACACCGCTTGATCGTTCGCACCGACGACGCCTCGTCCGAGGCCCAAACCGCGGTCTTCGCCGTCGGGAACGACGCACCGGTCGTGTCCATCGACAGCGTTCCCGCGGGAACGATCGTCGGCCCCGTCACGGTCAACCTCACGCTCGTCGATTCCTCGGACGACACCGTCTCCGTCACCGCCGAGTACGACGTGGTCGGCGACGGCATGGGCTGGCTGCCCGCGACGCCGATGGGCGCCGGGCTCGCGAATGTCGCGGCGACTTCCGCCGGCGTCCCGCTCGTCTTCCTGTGGAACGCGGCCGCGGACCTGGTCGGGACCGAGTGCGACGTGATGCTGCGCTTCACCCCGACGGACGACCTTCCCGCTACGGGCGCGGCGACGATGAGTTCGATGCTGCACCTCGACAACGATGGGGAGCCGCTCGTCACCGCGTTCGCGATCCCCGCCGACCCGAACAACCTCCGCTCGTCACCGCTTCCGATCGACTTCACGCTCGCCGATCCCGAGGACGACACGGCGACGGTCGAGATCTATTATCTGCCGCCCGGTGGCGCGCCGGCGGTCCCCGCGCTGCTCTCGGGCAACACGAACCTCGCCGGGCTCACGGCTGCGGCCGGCGGCAGCTTGCACTCGCGCCATTGGGACTTCGCCGCGCAGACCGCGGGCGCCGCGACTCACACGACCGGGCACACGCTGCTCGTGCGCGCGACGGATGGCGGCAGCCAGCTGAGCTCGTCGATGTTCGACGTCGGCAACAACGCGCCCGTCGTCTCGGGTGTGATGCTTCCGGCTGGCGTCCAAACGGGAGCGACCCCCGTGGACCTCACGGTGGCCGACTCGACCAGCGACCTCGTCGACGTCTTCGCCGAGTACGAGCTCGACGGCAACGGCACGTGGTTGCCGGCAACGCCGCTCGGACCGGCGCTCACGAACATCGCCTCGACGCCTTCCGGCGTCGCGGCCGCGCTGGCGTGGGACTCCGCGACGGACGTTCCGGGACAGGCGTTCACGGCTCGCCTGCGCTTCACACCGAGTGACGATCTGATCACCGGCGCCACCGTGACGACGGCTTCGTTCAGCGTCGACAACAACGTCGCGGCCACGGTTTCCAACCTCACCCTGCCGACCGCGAGCGCGCTGCGCACTTCGCCGCTCTCGTTCGACTTCACGCTCTCGGACGACGAGGGCGACGCGGTCGATGTGCAGCTCCTCTATCTCCCGCCCGGCGGAGGGGCGGGCGTTCCGATGCTGCTCACGGGCGACACGAACCAGACGGCGCTCGCCACGACTCCGGGTGGCACGGTGCACACGCGTCAGTGGGACTTCGCGGGCCAGCTCGCGGGCGGCTCCGGCTACCAGACGGGCTACAAGATCTTCGTCGGTGCCGTGGGAACGTCGAGCGCGGTCACGTCCGCAACGTTCGACGTGGGCAACGACGCGCCGCTCGTCTCGGGACTGGCCGGTCCCGCGGGCGAGGGCAGCGAAATCGTGCAGATCGACCTCACGGTCACCGACAGCTCGAGCGACGTCGTGTCCGTGCTCGTGGAGTACGACAACCTCGACGACGGCGCCGGCTACCAGGCGGCGACCCCGGCGGGACCGCCGCTCGCCGCCGTCGGCGCGACGCCGGGCGGTACGGCCGCCGTCTTCTACTGGAACGCCGAGTTCGACGAGCCGGGCGCCGAGTTCAGCGCGCGCTTGCGCTTCACCCCGAACGACGGAACGGCGACGGGCACGCCGGTCACGATCGACGTCGTGGTCGACAACAACGCCGAGCCGATCGCCGTCGTTTCGGGCAGCGCGTTCCTCGCCGATCCCGACCAACGCCGCGGCATCCCGCTCCCCGTCACGTTGATCGAGGAGGAGGGCGATGCGCTGCAGGTGATCGTCCAGTGGCGCATGCCGTTCCAAGCGTTCCCGGTGCTGCCGAGCAGCCCGAGCGGACTGGCTGCGGTCCTCGCCGACCCCGTGCTGCGGCGCGCGGCGCAGATCGCGACGGAGGCTCCGCTCGAGTACCGCGGCCGGACGGTACCGACCGGCGTCGCGAACACGATGCGCCTGCCGGAGCTCGTCCGACCCGACGCTTCGCTGGACGCGCTGACGGTCAGCGCGAGCGACGTCGAACTCCTACGCCCGTCGACGTCCCCCACCGCGCTCGCCGCGACGTGGAGCGCGAACCCGCTCGTCAGCCCGGTCGCGCTGCTCGCCCGCAACACGTCGGCGCTCGTCCTCGAGGCCTTCGGCGGAGGCTGGCGCTTGATCGAACTCGAACTCGCGACGGGCACGGTCATCGCCACGATCGCGACCGACGGTACGCGCACGCCGAACGCGCTCGCCGAGAGTCACGACGACGCGAACACCGTCCTGATCGCCGACGAAGTGGCCGGCGTGTGGCGCGTTTCGTCCGTCGACCTCACGACCGGAGACGTGACCGAGATCGCGACGGCGACCGGTTCGACCGAGCTGGGAACGGTGCGCGGACTGACGGCCGTTGGCAGCACGACCACGCTGCTCACGGTCGGGAGCTCGCTGGTCCAGATCGACGCCGCCGACGCGATGGCTCCGGTCGAGTCCGCGCTGTTCGACGACTTCGCCGAGCCGCGCGGAATCGCGTTCGACAAGACGACGGGACGACGGTTGTACGTCGCCGAACGCGACTGGGTCGATCCGCTCACGGCGATGATCGCCGGGCGCGTCGTCGCGGTCGACCTCGCGTCGCACGCCCGAACGACCGTTGTCGCGACCGGCGCGCCGTTCGCTCGCGCCGAAGCCGTCGGACTGGAGCTCGACGGATCGCGACTCGTCGTGCTCACCGACTCGAACACCGGCGATGCCATGCGCGAGCTGCGCGCAGTCCACCTCGCGGGCGGCGACGCGGGCGCGGCGTACGAGGTCGCGGCGGCGCTCGACGCGGACGCGAGCGCGCTGGCGACCGGTCCCGACCTCTTGCGCTTGGTGCTGCTGCCCGGCGCACTCGACATCGCCGCGGGCGGCGGCGTGGAGCAATCGCGTTCGATCGCGAGCTTCGATGTCGCGACCGCGACGGTCACCGTCGACACCGACTTCGATCCCTCACCGGCCGCGTCGCAGCCCTGGCGGATTCGCGACGTCTTCGGTGCTGCCGGCGGCTCGCTGGCGGGCTTCAACGACGTCTTCGTGTGGGACTCGTCGGACCTCATCGAAGCGGGCGAAGTCGTCCTGCGCGTCACGCCCTACGACAGCGAGATGGGACTCGCGACGAACACCGGCGTCCCGCGGCCGGTGCGGTCGAGCGTCGATGTCACGCCCACGACGACGGCCGGTGGCGGATCGACCGACGGCGTGCACGACGTGCACCTCGTGGACATCAACGGCGACGGCGAGCTCGACCTCGTTACGGCGAACAGCGACGGCGACGACATCACGATCTTCCTCGCGGTCGACGGCAGGTTCCCGGCGAGCCCGGACATCACGCTCACGGGCATTCCGATCCTCGCCCCCACCGACGAACCGATCGCGCTCGTCGTGCTCGACGGCGACGACGACGGCGACCAGGACATCGTCAGCCTCAATCGCTCCGGCGACAGCTTCAACGTGTTCGTGCAGACGCTACCGGGCATCTTCACGACGCTGTCACCGCTCCTGGTGCTCGGCTTGGATCAGCCCGAGGACATCGCCGCCGGCGACGTGAACGGCGACGGGCTGATCGACGTCGTGATCGCCGACACCGGCGACGACGAGATCGAGATCTTCCATCAGCTGCTCGCCGGCCTGTTCGGACTCACATCGAACTCGACCCTCGGCGACGCGAGCACGCTGAGCCCGAGCGCCGTCGAAGTCGCGGACCTCGACGGGGACGGCGATCTCGACATCGTGTCCTCCAACGCCGGCAGCGACAACGTGACCGTCTTCCTGCAGAACGCCTTCGGAGCGTTCCCGAGCGCGCCGTCGCTCGACCTCGGCGGCGTCGGCGTGACCGATGGTGCCGCCGACGTCGTCGCCGCCGATCTGAACGGCGACGGGCTGATCGACATCGCCTCGGCCAACGAAACGGGCAACGACCTGACCGTCTTTCTCCAGGGCGTCGCGGGGTTCGCCACCCTTCCCGACTTCACGCTCTCGCACGCGAACGGGCCGCTGCTCCCCCACGAGATCCACGCGGTCGACGTCAACGGCGACGGTTATCTCGACCTGGTGTCCGCGAACGGCGCGGCGGACCTCACCGTGTTCTTCTTCGACGCGAGCAGCGCCGCGTTCTCGCTGACACCGCTCGTTCTGAGCGGAGGTGGGCTGCTCATGGACCCGAACGGCATCGCGGTCGGTGACGTCGACGGGAACGGCTATCCGGATCTGCTCGTCGGCGACACGACCACCGACGAGGTCTACGTCTTCCACCACGACGGCGGGTCCGACTATCCGGACGTTCCGGGCCTGCGCGGCAGCTCGGTCGACACACCGCAACCGGAGGCGCTCGTCGCTGCCGACCTCGACGGCGACGGCGACATCGACCTGGCGACCGCGAACGCCGGCGACGACACGATCTCGCTGTACGAGCAGTTCAGCCCCGGGGTCTTCTCGACGACGCCGAAGGCGAGCGTTTCGTCGAGCGCGTCCACTCCGGGCATCGTGGCGATCGACGCCGCCGATCTCGATGGTGACGGTCGGCTCGACCTGATCGTCGCGAGCAGCGGTGAGCTCGCCATCTTCCTGCAAACGTCCGGCGGCGCGTTTCCCGCGGCTCCCGACTCGATCCTCGGCGGTGGCACGATGGGCGCACCCGCGCACGTCCTCGCGGCCGACCTGAACGGCGACGGCGCGCTCGACCTGGTCGCGGCCGAGGAGACGAGCGATCGCCTGGCGGTCTTCTTCCAGTCTGCGCCGGGCGTGTATCCCGCCACCGCCGACGCGTTGCTCGGCAGCGGCGCGACCACGAACGGTCCGGTGCACGTCGCGGCGGCCGACCTCGATGGCGACGGCGACCACGACCTTGTCTGCGCGAACGCGGCCGGGGGCGACGTCGCGATCTTCTTCCGCGGACCGGGCGGGTTCCCCGCCGCCCCCGACCTCCAGATCGGCGGCGCCGGCAACACGGACACACCCGCCCAGGTTTGCGCGCGCGACCTGGACGGCGACGGCGACATCGACCTCGCGGTCGCGTGCACGGGCGAGGACGGCATCGCGATCTTCTTCCAGACGACGCCGGGCGCGTTCCCCGCCGTTCCCGACCTGCTGCTCACCGACGCGTCGTTCACGCAACCGACCACGCTCGCCGCCGCCGACTTGGATGGCGACGGCGACGTCGACCTTGTCTGCGGCAACGAGGGCTCGACCAACCTGGTGGTCTTCCGGCAGACGGTCCCGGGCAGCTTCCTCGCCGACGGAACCGCGCTCGGCGGCGCGGGCTCGGCGGACACGCCGCGCGGCCTCGTCGCCATCGACCTGGACGGGGACGGCGACACCGACCTGGCCGCCGTCCACCCATCACTCGATCGAATCTCCATCTACTTCGCGAGCCACTGATGCAGCCCTATTCCGAGAGCGAATTGGAAGACGACGACCAATCATTCCTCGCCCACGTCTTCGGCGACCAAGGCGTCGATTTCGCCATCGACGGGGAGGACGACGAGCGCGTCGGCGTGCTGTTCGACGAGACCTATCTCGTGATGAGGAAACTCGGCACGGGTGGCTTCGGGTCGGTCTACGAAGCGCTCGACGTGCGGCTCGACACGTGCGTCGCGATCAAGGTGCTCGATGGCGACGCGTCGTCGAACGCGGCGCGCCTCGAGAACTTCAAGGCCGAGGCGCAGCGCGTGACGCGCCTGTCGCACCCGAACATCGTCGACTGGAAGGTCTTCGGCGAGACGGACGACGGCGTCTGCTACTTCGTGATGGAGCTCCTCGAGGGGCGCGAACTCAACAAGCTGATCCACGAGGAGGCGCCGCTCGAACCGCTGCGCGCCGCGACGATCCTGTTGCAGATCGCCGACGCCCTCCGTGGCGCCCACTGTCTGCCCGATGGCGAGTCGATCCTGCACCTCGATCTGAAACCGGGGAACGTGTTCATCGTGAAGGGCCCTCCCGGACGTCCCGAGGAGTGCGTCAAGGTCATCGACTTCGGCGTCGGCCAGTTCGTCGGGGGCGAGCCGTCGACGTCCTGGGAGCCGGCGGCGCCGGGAGACACGGTCAGCGAGCGGACGATCCGCACGACCAACGAGTTCCCCACACCGCGCGGGCTGCAGCGTTCGACGGCATGCTCGCCGCCCTACGCCGCGCCCGAACACTGCGCGCACCTCAACAACGCGAGCGGCATCCTCCCGCTCGACGGGCGCGCCGACATCTACTCGCTCGGCGTCATCGCGTTCGAGTTGCTCACCGATGCGCGGCCGTTCGGAGACATCTCGTCGTCGAGCGAGCTCATGCGCGTCAAGCAACGCGTGGCGGCGCCGCGCGTTCGCTCGATCGGAGCGCCGATCCCCAGGCGCCTCGCGGCGTTCGTGGACCGCGCGCTCCAGCTGGACCGCGAGGATCGCTTCCCCGACGCCGAAGCCGCGTACGCCGAGCTGCATCGCATCGTGTACCCGCCGCTCTGGCCGCGCCTCGTCGCCGGCTTCGGCGCGGTCGCGCTCGTCGCGACGATGCTCCTGCTGTGGTTCTGGCCCCAAGTCGGACCGACCTACGACCTGCTCGTCGAGAACGAGGGCGCCGAAGCGCCGCTCGCCGGCCGGACGCTCTCGATGGGACCGGCGCGGACGAGCGTGAGCCTGCGCCTCAGCGGCAACCATCCCCTTCCGCGCAACCCGAAGTCGCTCTCTGTTCGCAGCGCGAAGAACGGAGACCGCATCCCGTCGCTCGGCGCGACTTGGCGCGGCGACGGTCGGCTCGAGCTCACGTCGACGAACGATACCGAGCGTTGGCGCGGGACCGTTCGCATCGAGATCGAAGAGAACGACACGACGTCGCGCACGGCGCCGATCGATCTCTCTTGGCTCGGCGATCACGCGCCGCGCATCGCGTCGCTCTCGATTCCAGGTCGCGACGATCGAGCGATCGACCCGTATGGACTCGCGGTCGAGCTCGTCGTCGCGGGTGCGCCGGACGAGATCGCGTCGCTCGAAGCATCCTGCGGAGAGGAGCACGTCGCGATCCGCCAAGACCCGCGCGTCGGCGAGAACGGCGCGGTCTTTTCGATTCCGCTCGACACGTTCGAATGGGCGCCGGGGTCGAACGAGATCTCCGTCGACCTGTCGGACGTCGCCGGCGGCACGTCGACGGCACAGCTCACGGTCCCGGTGGTTCCGACGGCGTTGACGCTCGAAAGCGCCAGCGTCGGGGGCGGCCTGCCGACGTCGGACGGGATCCTGCTCGGCCCGGACGACGCGCCCGTGCTCGACGTCCACGCGGCGCCCCTGGCCAACCTGGCGTGGCGCGTGGTCTCGGCCGACGGCACCGTGCTCGCCTCGGGCTCGCGACCGGGGGTCGACAACGAACGCATCGAGCTCGGATCGTTCCAGTCGTTCGCGCCGGGCGAGGCGTTCTCCGGGCGCATCGAGGTCACCGCGGACGACGAGGCGTTCGTGCAACGCTCCGACCCCGCCCGCGGGCGGGCCCAGGTCGTCCATGCGTTCCGCTACTTCGCGCTGCCACTCGCGATCACGCTGTCGGTTGCCGACGGCGACGAAGCGTCGGTGCGTCCGATCCCCGCGAACGGATTGCATCGCACGCGAGCGGCGCGCATACGGCTCGAGGTCGGCAGGACGAACGAGATTCCGCTCGTCGCCGAGGTCGCCTGCAGACGCGAGCGCGACGACACCGAGATCCTGCGCGAGCGCTGGAGCTCGGCCGACAGCGCCGAACTCGCACGCTCGTTCGCGCTGGTCGTCGACGACGAGGGCGTCTACAGCGTCGACGTCGCGTTGTGGCGCAAGGGCGCCACCGCACCGGAGACCGGCGCGCCCGAGTCGACCACGCGCATGCGACTCGTCGTCGACCGAACGGCTCCGTCGCTGACGCTCGCGGGCGACGCGCAGCGTTGGACCGTCACGGGTGTCGACGACGCGCGCCCGACGACCGGCGTGCGCGTGCGCGACGCCGTGCTCGAGGGCGTCACGTCCGTCCTGCGCGTCGATCACGAGCTACGTGGACCGCGCGGCGAGGTCGTCGCCCGAGCGACGACGAACACCGACGCGGACGGCTTCGCGTCTATCTCGACGCGCATGCCCTGGGATCGCGACACGGAGGCGTCCGCCGCCGTCGTCGATCCCGCGGTGCTCGCCGAACTCGACGGGACGTACACGTGGGCCATGCGCGCGTCGGACGCGGCGGGGAACACGAGCGAGGAGCTCGCGAACGACGTGATCGTCTCGCTCACCGGTCCGACGGTCGAGCTCGTGCGCCCGGGCTACGGCGTTCCGTGGACGCGCGGTGCGAGCGAGACCTTCGACCTGGCCGTCGCGACTCGCGACGCGAACGGCGTCGAGTTCGTCCGCGGCATCGTGCGCATGCTCGACGCGCCCGAGAACACGTTCGCGGTCGCCTTCGAACCGGATCCGAGCGCCCCGCGCTCGGGGTTGCGGACCGCCGCGGTAACGCTCGCCGATACCTGGTCGGGTCGCGAAGTGGAGATCACGCTCGAGGCTCGCGACGGCGCGGGTACGGCTTCGTTCACGGTCGAGCGACGCACCGTCGATCTGTTCGAGCGCTACCTGCCGGAGTCGCTCGGAGAGGTCGTGCCGGGGCGCGACACCGGCGCGATGCGGCTCGTGCGCGGAAACTACGGCGCGCCGTACGTCTTCGGAGGACGCCTCGACGAAGAAGAGGAAGAAGCGTTCCGGTCCGCCGGCCTCGAAGAATACAACTCGCTGCTGACGAGCCGCTCGTGGCGCGTCGCGTACGACGAAGGCGAAATCGCGGACTACTACCTCGACGAATCCGAGGTCTCCGTCGGCGCCTACCGCGCGTTCGTCGCGAGCCCCGACGGGTACGCGAACCCGGACCACTGGCCGTCGAGCGCGAAGCCCGACGAACGACGTCGTACCGAGCTCGCGACTCGCCTCGCGCGGGAATCGCACGACCTTCCGGTGGTCGGCGTGAACTGGTTCGAAGCGGCCGCGTTCGCGAGCTGGGCCGGCAAGCGACTGCCGTCCTACGTCGAGTGGGAGTACGCGGTACGCGGCGGGAAGGAGTATCGAGTGCGCTCGGTCGCGCTCACCGGCGAACCGCTGGCCTCCGTCGTCAACCACCGCCGCGGATCACTCGACGACGAGTCGCGTTGGCCCGTTCACGCCGGCGGGGACACGACTCCCGACACGCAGCTTCGCAACCTGTGCGGCAACGTCTCGGAGTGGACCGGCACGCCGGTGACGTTCCGCCCCGACGGCCGCCTTCCCCACGACCAGGCCAGCCACGCGCGTAGCCATCGCGTGGCGTTCGCCGCGCCGACGGATCCCGAGATCGCGGCGACGAGCCCCGGCTTCTGGGTCGCGGGGGCCTCGTTCGCATCGCCGCGCTCCGACTTCTCGGTCGCGGAGCGCCAGGCTCCGCGCAACACGCGCGCGCACGTCGGCTTCCGGTGCGCGCTGTCCGCCTCCGTCGTCCACGAGATCCTCATCCTCCGCACTTCCGACGCACCGCAACAGAACGATGAATAAGACTGCAGCAACCATCCGGGTGAGAGCGCGCGCCACGCACTTCGCATCGATCCTCGCGCTCGCCGCCTTGGCAACGGCGTGCCTTTCTTCGGGACGCGCGGACCGCGATCGAGTGCCGTTGCACGTGGCCGTGGTGCCCGTCGCGGTCACGGCGGTCGTTCCGCCGCCGCCGATCGAGGCCGCCGTCGCGAGCGACACGAACGACGACGCGGGCGCGGCCGAGGAAGTCGCGGACGTCCGCGTTTCGATTGACGACGCAGAGTTCACGAACGAGCTGGCGATCGCGCTCGAGCGCGCGGGCTTCTCCCGCGCGACCGTGCTCGAGCCGCCCAGCGACCTCTCCCCCACCGAGTTCGGTGGCTGGGACTCCAACCGTCGCGACGCCTACTGGATCCAGCAGAGCGAGGACATCGGTGCCGACGTCGTACTCCACGGTGAGCTGCGCTTCGTCCCCGACGCGACCTCGCACACGAACGAGAAGTACTGGCTCAACGTGCCGCTGTTCCTGATCGGCGGTCCGCTGGGCTTCTTCGTCGCGGACCGCACCTATGAGGTCGACGCGCGCGTAACGGCGCATCTGCACGAACGGAACGCTCTCACGCTCGACCAACGCGGGCTCGACGGACGCCAGTCCGAGGTCATGCGGCTGACGACTCGCTTCGAAGGCGCGGACCTGGACCTCGTCGATCGCGCGGGCGCCGATGCCAAGACGCTGCTCCTGTCGCTCATCCTGCCGGCGGGCGGGCTCGCGAAGACCGGTCCGCGGGTCGACCGGAGGTTGTCCGAACACTTGACCACCGACCTGGCCGACGGGCTGGCGGAGGAGCTCTACCGCGGACGGGCGAACATGATCGAGGCCGATCGCATCGCCGCCTTCTACCTCGACCCGAGCATCGCGATCGAGCACACGGAAGCGGGTCTCGTCGTTCGCGGCGAGGCGGTCGTGCATCGCTCCGAGGCCGAGCGCATGCACGAGTTCGTGATCCGCATCGGGGACGCGAGCGTCGTCGGCACGTTCGACGAGGAGCGTGAGGATCCGTCGGAGAGCACGCAGCGCAACCGCCTCATCCGGTTCCCGTTCGAAGCCACGCTGCCCGCGGGCTCGACATCCACCGAGCTGCGCATCGAGCTGCTGGGAGGCGGACGTCAGCTCGCCGTGCGCACGTACACGTGCCGCGTTCCCGACCGGAGCTGATCCCATCGCGCAGCGACTCGAAAAAAGGCGAAGCGGGAACGGGGGGCAAGGCCCCGTTCCCGCATTCGCAGAAGCGAACGTTGCGAGCCGTCCGCTCCTATTGGCAGTCCTTCGAGATCAGGACATGAAGGTCGGCGTTGGCATTGCCGGGGCAGAAGAGCCCGCTCGTGAGGCGCAGCCGGAGACGTGCGTTCAGGCCATAGTCCATGACCCGCAACGCTGCGCCGAAGCCGAGCTGCGCGGCGAGGTCACGCTTCTCGATCGCGAACGACGTTCCGAAGTTCGTCCCGAGTCCGACCAGCGTCCCGCTGATCCCGTCGTAGTAGCGCCATTCGTCGGGGTTCAAGACCCCGCCGAAGATGCTGAGGACCTGGTTCAGCACACCGCTCAGGTTCGGGCATCCGGAGGGCGGATACTGCGCGGCGTTGAAGGAGAGGCTGATGCGCGACGTCAGTCGCAGGTCGAGGCGGAAGCGCTTCAGGTGGTCTTCCTTCGCGCGCAGGATGCCGGTCAGGCTGCACGTCCCGTCCGAATTCTCGATGAACGTTCCCGGCGACTCCCATTCGTAGTAGTCACCGCAACCCGGAAGGAACATGGCCGACGTGACGGTCTCGAGCGCCCAGATCTTCGGGTCCGGAGTCACGTCGTTCGCGCACGGCGGACAGTCGGCGCCCGTGACCATCTCCGTGATCGTCAAGTCGGAGATGCCGCGGACGACCCAGGGCTTCCGGTCGCTGAACGTGATGCACTGGCCGTAGAAGATCGGCTTCGCGAGGTCGAAGTCGCAGACCGGAGTGTTGCAACTGAACGTCGATGTTCCGTCCGCTCCGATCGGCGGCAAGACGATCACGAAGCTCGCGAACGGGTTGACCCGGAACAGGCCGAACTTCGTCCAGATCGGATCGAGCTTGAAGTCGAAGAGGATGACCGGCGTGTCGCCGGGAATGCCCTCGACGATGATCTTGACGGGCTTTCCGAGCTGTCCCGGGCTCGACGGGTCCACGCGCAGGACGGGTTTTTGCGCGAAGACCGGAAGGCCGAGGAGCGCGAGCGCGGCGGTGCCGAGCGCGAGGCGTTTCGTGTTCATGGTGCTTCTCTGAAAGTGAGTTCGTTTGAGCGAGCATCGAAGGCGAACGACAAGGTCCGCACACCGGCTCTACAAACGAAAGCTACCCGGCTATCGCCGGGCGCGAGAGAAAAGCACCTGAACTGGGCTCGGCCAAAAACTTATCCCACGCCAACCGTCGGTGTCGGAAAAACCGCGAACGAATCGGGCCGGATCGTCGGCGAACGCGCGACGCCCCGCCGGATGCGGCGCCACGCGCCCCTGAACTCGCGTTTCGGAAATCCGTACCGCACAGCCACCTCGCGTCGATCGATCGAGAGTGCATCAACTCCCCGCCCACCGGCAGCCGAAGAACGCAGGGCGCCCTAGCCGGCGCATCATTCCCATGTCGATGCAGGGAGACCTCGCCACACTCGAACTGGCGGACATCATCCAGAACCTGGAGATGCACCGTCGGACGGGTTCACTCGTCGTTGAAGCGGCCGGAGCGACGAGCCGCATCTTCTTCGACGCCGGCGTCATCACTCTGCTCGGAAGCTCGCGCCGCCCCAACCTCCTCGACGACCTCGTCCACGCCGGGTGGCTCGACGCGCAAGTGCTCGCGAAGGCGCGCAAGTCGCGACGGAATCGAGAGCGGCCGCTGCTTCCTTCCCTAATAAAGAAGGGACTGTTCGAGGCGGAGTCCGTGAAGGAGTTCGCCCAGGCGCGCCTGACGGAAGACGTGTGCGACTTCCTGGCGCAGGAGCGCGGCTCCTTCGACTTCACCCGGGGCGAGCCCACGCACGACGTCTTCGACGTCGAAGAGCAGCACCTCGGGCTCTCCCTCGCCGCCGGTCCGATCCTGTTCGAGGCGGCGCGCAGGCAGGACCAGGGGGCGCTCCTTCGCGTCCGCATCGCGAGCGACGCGACGCACTACGTCGCGACCACCGACACCCCGCCGCAGGAAGTCGAGTGCGATCAAGAGCTCGCCGCGGAGATCCTCGTGCGCCTCAACGGGACGCGCTCCGTGCGCGAACTCGTCCGCGCGTTCCCCGACCGACGCTTCGCCGCATTCGAAACGCTCGCGACGCTCGTAACGATCGGAGCGGTCGAGGCGTCCGGGCCGGACGAGCTGCTGGACGTGGCCCGCAGTGAGGCCGAGATCCGACCGGAGCGCGCGCTCGCGATCCTCCGCGACGGACTCAAGATCGCGCCGCAGCACCCGGGCCTGCTCGATGCCATCGCCATCCTCTCCACGCGGCTCGAAGAGAACACGTGCGCGGCGGACGCGCACAAGGTCCTCGCCCACCTGCAGCTCGAGCAGGGCGAGAGCGACGGTGCGCGCGACAACCTCATGCGCGCGTGCTCGCTGAAACCCGATGACCCGGCGATTCGGGAGCGCGTCCTCGCACTCGCGAACGCAGAGGGTCGCAGCGAAGACATCGTCCAGATCGGGCAAGAGCTCGTCGAGCTGTACACCCGGCTCGGCATGCAAGGCAAGGCCGCCACCGTGCTCGAGCGGCTCGTCCAAGTGCAACCGGACTCGTTCACGCTGCGCCGCAAGCTCGCCACCGCGCGCGCCGACTGCGGTGACGCGGAGGTCGCGGTGAGCGAGCTGCGCCGATACGGCCGCGAGCTGCTCTCGAACTCGGATGACCGCGGCGCACGCAGGGTTCAGAAGGAGATTCTCGCGATCGTTCCGAAGGACAAGCGCGCGCGCAAGACGATCCAGCAGATCGACAACGCGACCTTCAAGCGCCGCCGCATGCAGCGCAAGCGCCTCATCCGCTGGGCCGTGACCGCGGGCATCGCGCTCCCGCTCGGGCTCCTTCTCACACAGGACATCGCGGCGCGCTTCGCGTACGCGCGCGCGAACCGCGACGTGATCGAACTCGAGCTGATCGAGAACCGACGCTACGCGATCGCGATCGACCTCCTGAGCGAGGTGCGCGAGGAGTACCCGCTCACGCTGACGTCCGGCCTCTCGGTCCGCCGTCACATCGCGCTGCTCGCCGCGAAGCTCGTCGACGATCTGGATTCCTGACCTTCGCACGCGGGAGGTCGCTCGCGTGCTCGCTCGCCTCGATCGTCGAGAAGTTTCTTCCGCGGGGCGATTCCCGACGCTGACAACCCGCGGATCGGAACGCGTCTGGCGCCGGCATCGCTTAGACTCGTGCGCGGCGTTGCGCCGGACTCTCTCGACGACGACCGATGACTGCACGCGACGACCACGGAACGACGACCACGACCGACGACTCGAAACGGCACAGGCGCGCGCTCCTCGCTCGTGTGCTCGTCGTCGCGGCCGCGCCGCTCGCCGCTTGCGGTGGTTCCGGCGTCACGACCGGCGCGCTCCACTTCACGGACGTCGCCCCTGAGGCGGGGATCCGGTTCCGGCACAACCTCGGGGCGCCGCTTCCGATCAACCTGCTCACGACCACCGGGGCGGGCGCCGCGTTCTTCGACTACGACCGAGACGGGTGGCTCGACGCCTTCTTCGTCAACGGAACGCGCATCGACGGAAACGAGGATCCGAGCCCGGCCGCGCAGGAGATCACGTACCACGCCTTGTTCCACAACGAGGGGGATGGAACGTTCACGGACGTGACGCGCGCGGCGGGGTTCATCGAATCGACCTACGGCCAGGGTTGCGCGATCGCGGACTTCGATGGCGACGGCTACGAGGACGTCTACGTGACGAACTTCGGGCCCAACCGGCTCTACCGCAATCGCGGCGACGGCACGTTCGAAGACGTGACGTCCGCGGCCGGCGTCGGCGGAGAGAGCTGGAGCACGGGCGCCTGCTTCTTCGACTACGACGGCGACGGGGACCTCGACCTCTACGTCGCCAACTACGTGCGCTTCCCCGACAACGTCACGCCTTCGACGCGGCTGTTCCAAGGGCCGCGCGCGTACGCGCCCGAGGACGACGTGCTCTACCGCTACGACGGGAACGGTGTGTACACCGACGTCACGACCGAGGCCGGCCTCGTTCCCGGCGGCCGCGGCCTGACGGTCGTGGCGGCGGACCTCGACGGAGACGGCGACGCCGAGCTGTTCGTCGCCAACGACCTGACGCAGAACTGGCTGTACCGCAACGAAGGGGACGGGACGCTGACCGAGATCGGCGGTTCGTCGGGGCTCGGGTTCGACGCGAGCGGCGAGCGGACTTCGTCCATGGGCGTCGCCGTTCGCGACGTCGACGGCGACGGGAGGCTCGACGTGCACGTGACGAACTTCCGGCTCGAGCTCAACAACTTCTATCGCAACCTCGGCGACCTGGTCTTCCGCGACGAGGCGCGCGGCATGGGGCTCGACACGAACACGCTCGACGCGATCGGTTGGGCCACGCACTTCGCCGACTTCGACCTCGACGGCGAGATCGACTGCTTCGTCGGCAACGGCGGGCTTTGGTCGGACGAGACCGGGAAGCGCGACTCGGTGCCGTACGCGCAGCGAAACACGCTCTTCCGAGGCCTGGGCGACGGCCGCTTCGCCGAGATCGGCGCGACGTGCGGCGCCGACTTCCTCGACGACTACTCGACGCGCGGCGCGGCGTTCGGCGACTACGACCACGACGGGGACATCGACGTGCTCATCACGAACGTCAACGGTCCGGCGCAGCTGCTCCGCAACGACACGAACCCGGGCGAGCGCTGGCTCGCCGTGCGCTTCGTCGGACGCGCGCCGAACACGGCCGCGCTCGGCTCGCGCGTGCGCCTCACGATCGGCGAGCGAACGATCGACGACGAGGTCCGTTACTCCGGTACGTACCTGAGCTCGTGCGAACCGGGGATGCACCTGGCCCTTCGACCGGGCGAGCGCGAGGGCACCCTGCGCGTCACCTGGCCGACGGGTGAGACGACGACCTCGACCGTGCGCGCCGGGCGGCAGAACGTCGTCGAGCAACCCGCGCGCTGAATCGCCGGCGAGAGCCACGCGTTCGCCCGCACGGTCGAGACGCTTCGTCCGCGACGCCGCGTCCCGTAGGATCGACCGTCCGCCGCCCACGCGGTTCGACAGCGTCCCATGCCGCAGCTCGCCACGCTCTGCAAACGCACGCGCCTCCGATCGGCGCGCCTCATCGTGACGGGACTGGCATGCGCGGCGTTGCAAGCGTGCGCATCCATCCCGGCGATCTCGCTCGACGACGG
This sequence comes from Planctomycetota bacterium, assembly GCA_029259605.1. Taxonomy (GTDB): domain Bacteria; phylum Planctomycetota; class UBA1135; order UBA1135; genus OFTM281. Next base: position 31,110 of record JAJDEV010000166.1, read on the forward strand.
GGATCACGCTCGGCCGTCGGGCGTGTACGTCCAGGCGATCGCGGCGCCGTGGTTCACGATCGACACGGACATCGACGGCGTGAACCCACCGATGGGCATCGGGCCGCCGGACCTGAAGTCGAGTTCGGGGTACGGGCTGGCGGCCGGCGTGCTCGTCGACGGGTTCGGGCTCGGCGCGTTCGTCCTGACGTCCGAGCACGACGTCCGCTCGGCGTCCGGCAGCGCCGACTTCCGCGCGGCCTTTCTCGAGCTGCGCTTCGTCGGATGGGAGAACGACGGCTTCCTCGACTCGACGCTCGAGTGCGGCCTCGGACTCGGATACGGCGAGCTGGAGTTCGACGCCGGAGCCCCGTTCGCCGACCCGGAGGCCATGCTCTTCGAAGGACGCCTCGAGTGGGGCGTCGTCCTCGGCGAGCACCTCGGACTCGACGTCGGCGCGGGCTACTTCGGGGATCTCGTGGGTGACGATCTCGGCAGCGGACAGTTCGTGTCGGTGGGCGTCACGCTGCACCTCTGACGCGGTCGGAAGAAACCGACGCGAGCGTGTAAGTCGCAGATCAGAGCCCCCGCGTGCGGCGATGCGGGGGGCGCTTTACAGATCCCGAAGGCGCGCCGACTCACGGCGGTGCGTGCGCCGCTCCGATGGGCCTCTGCACAGGGGGAGTACCACGTTCGGGCGCCGGGGAAGGGCGCCGTCAAGGGGAACCATGAAGACCGTCACCGACACCGAGATCCGTATCCGCTTGCGCGGAATCCTCGCCCACCTTCGACTCGACATGCAGCGCCTGCGCGTCTGCGTCGCCGGCGGAACCGTTCGCTTCACGGGTGAGCTGAACGCGCAGGGTCGACCGAGGGAGGCCGTCGCGCTCGCCGTCGTCGAAGCGCTCGAGAGCGACGTCGCGCGCGTGAAGGGCATCCGCAACACGTTCTACGAGTTGCGCAACTGGCGGCGCACGGGCCCCGGGGAATGGATCCCGCTGAAGGGCACGGCGACGGCCAACGCGGCGCAACACGGATCGTTCTTGCCGCTCGACCTCGACACCGCGCCGCGCCGCGAACCGATTCCGTTCGAGCGGGCGCGGACGAGCGCGACCGTGCGGAACGAACGCGTCTGGTGAGATCGGGCTAGTCCGGGCGCACGCTCGCCTCGACGAACGCCTGCCACTCCTCCGCCGTCAACTCGCCCATGTCGAGCAGGGTGAGCTTGCCCGAGGTCAGGTTCGGTTCGTCGGGCAGGTCGATCTCGAAGTCGACAAAGTGGCTGCGCTCGCCCTTCGACGCCCACAGGGTTCCGCCGCGAAACTCGAGCCCCGGGCCGTCGATCAGGTACTTGCGACACGGGACGCCCCCGCGTTCCTCGTCGGATTCGTAGCTCAGCTCGACCTCGCCCTTGAAGCCGAACGGCGGCTTGCCGGGCACGCGGATCGTATCGGCGACGGCGAAGCGCACGGGCGCCGTCGGGTCGACGAGGAACCGCAGCGACACGTTGAGGCTCGCGAAGTCGAAGTCGTAGCTGTGCCAGGGCACGCTCTCGATGTCGCACCGCAACGCGCCCCCTCCGACGACGAGCTTGTCGTCCGCCGTCTCGAGCCGCGCCTTCTGCGTTCGCCCCTCGGGAGCGACGTCGAAAGACTCGAACGCGTCAACCGAGAACGTCTCCCAATCCATCGTCGCTGTCACGAGCGTCGACGCCGTCCAGCCGGGGTTCCATTTGAGCGACTCGAGCCGGTCGGGCGCCGCCCAGTACAACGCGACGCGCGAGGCGTGCGTTCCGTCGACGTTCGAGTGCCGGTAGTGGAACACGCGTCCGACGTCGGCCAGCGCCGCGTCGTAGCGGAACGCTGCGAGGTTCGTGCGGTCGGTGGCCTCGCGCTGGCCATCGTCCTGCGCCGCCGCCGCGATCGTGGTCCCGAAGAGCAGCGCGATCGCGCTCAGGAAGTTCGTTCGTCGATCAGCGTCGATCGTGCTCATTCACTCGTCTCGTTCGGGTCGCGGGTCGGATGCACGGAGTCTATCGAGTTCCGCGCCGACGGACGGCGTCCGTCGAGCCCGCGCGTACGCACCGCGCGAATGGGACGTTTCGGCGGCGCACCGTTCGGAGGTCCGTGGCGCTCCGACGCCGGCGCGCGGGCCGAAGAAAGTCGGATTTGGCTGTCGTGTCGCGGCGCCGGACTGCGGCCGGTGGAGTATGAACTCCGCACGTCGATCCCCCACCGTCCTCCGCATCCAGCACCGTTCCCTCACATTCGTCGGGGCGCTCGCGCTCGCGCTCGCGTCCGCGTGCAGCGGCTCGGGCGGCGGTGGGACGGACGGCGTTCAGGCGTCCGCCTCGCAGGCGAACCAGTCCGTCGCCGAGAGCGCGGGCACGGCGGCGTTCAACGTCGTGCTCTCCCAAGCCGCGACCGTTGACGTCAGCGTCCCGTTCACGCTCGCGGGTACGGCAACTTCCGGAGTCGACTACACCGCGCCGGCGAGCCCGCTCGTGATCGCCGCCGGCCAAACGGTGGGCTCGATCTCGCTCGCCATCGTGGACGACACGACGGTGGAGTCGAACGAAACGATCGTCGTCTCGCTCGGCAGTCCGACGAACGCCACCCTGGGCAGCGCCTCGACACACACCGTGACGATCCTCGATGACGACGGCGCTCCCGTGCCGTCGGTCGCATGGATGTCGGCCGCGCAGAACGTATCGGAGGGAGCCGGCATCGCGACCGTGACGGCGAAACTCTCCGCGGGCACGACCAGCGACGTGACCGTGCCGTTCACGCTGACGGGAGGAAGCGCGACGTCGCCGGCCGACTTCTCGCTCTCGCCGAGCCCGCTCGTCATCCCCGCCGGCGACCTCTTCGCGCAGGTCAGCGTCACGCTCGTCGACGACTCGGTCACCGAAGGCAACGAGACGCTCTCGATCACGCTCGGAACGCCGACGAACGCGCTGCTCGGAGCGCCCACGACGCACGCGCTCACGATCGTCGACAACGAGGTCGTGCGCCTCGCCGGCTCGCAGGGTGCGGTGCTCGTCGCCGTCGATCCGGCGACGGCGGCGCACGAGCGCTTCTCCGAGTACGGCATGCGCGGGCCGTCGGGCGTCCGCGGGCTCGCGTTCGACTGGAACTCGAAGACGCTCTACGCCGTCGACGGCGACACGGGTGCGCTGCTCACGATCTCCGCCGACGGCTTCGCGACGCCGATCGGCGCCGTCGGGTTCCCGAACATCCACAGCCTCGCGTTCGACGTGAACACGAACACGCTCTGGGCGGTCGACAACACGCTGAAGACGCTCATTCGTATCGATCCGTCGACGGCGGAGGGAACCCAGGTCGGCACGCACGCCTTCGGATCGATCGGAGGTCTCGCGTTCGACCCGAACACGAACACGCTCTACGGCGTCACCGCGTTCGGCTTGATGACGTTCAACACCACGACGGGAGAGGGAACGGCCGTCGGGCAGATCGGCTTCCAGCTCCTGACCGGTCTGTCGTTCGACCCCGTTACGAACCAGCTGTACGGGACGCGCGGGCAGAACAGCGCGGACTTCTTCAAGATCAACAAGGCGTCGGGCAAGGGCACGCTCGTGGGAAGGCTGAAGTCGGCGCCCTTCGGGCTCGCGTTCGATCCGCTGACGAACACGGTGCTGGGCGCCGACCCGGTGTCCAAGGAGCTCGTCACGATCCACCCAGTGACGCGCGTGGAAGCGGTGCTCGGGCAGTTCGGCATCAACGCGCGTGACCTGGCCTACGACGCGAAGACGGACACGCTCTACACGTCGGACGCGTACTCGGACAAGCTGATTGTGCTCGACCGTGACACCGGGATCGGCACGATCGTCGGTGACTTCGGCGGCGGGTTCGAATCGGTCGGGGGGCTCACGTTCGACCCGGTCGGCGATCGGCTGCTTGGCTCGGACACGCTGTCGGGGGAACTCGTCTCGATCGATCCCGCGACGGGAGCGGCGACGTTGATCGGCTCGACCAACGTCGCGCTACACGGCCTCGCGCTCGACACCATCCACGGAGTGCTCTACGGAACGAACGCCTTCAACAAGGAGCTCTACACGGTGGACATGGCAACGGGCGCGACGACGGTCGTCGGCATGGTCGGCTTCGACGGAGCGTACGGCCTCGCCTTCGACTCGCTGACCGACCGACTGCTGAGCACGCGCTACAAGGCGAACGATCTGCTCGAAATCGACCGCGCGACGGGTGCGGCGACGATCGTCGGCATGCCGGGATTCAACAGCGTGCTCGGGCTCGCCTTCGACCCGAACGCGAACGTCCTCTTCGGTCAGAACTTCGACCTGATCGCGATCGACCCGAACACCGGCCGCTCGCGCTCGCGCGGCGGCACGGGCGGCTCGAGCATTCGGGGCCTCGCGTACGACCGCAACACGAACACGCTCTACGGCGTGGACTACTACCTGCACCAACTCCTGCGGATCGACCAGGCGACGGGCGAGTCGGAAGCGATCGGCGCGCTGGGCGAAACCGGTACGGCCGGCCTCGCCTTCGACCCGAACACGAACACGCTCTACGGCGTCAATCCGAGCCGGGGTCGCATCTCGCGCATCGACACGACGACCGGCGTCGCGGATTCGTCGGGCTTCGCGTCGCTCGGGATGACCGGCGTCTCGGGGATCGCGTTCGATTCGAATACGAGCACGCTCTACGGCGTCGAGCGCGGCGCGGATCAGCTCGTGACGATCAACACGTCGACCGGCGTCGCCACGGCGGTCGGCCCCGTCGGTTTCGCAGGGATCGAGGGACTCGGTTTCGACCCCGACACGAACACGCTCTACGCGACAAACCCCTACGTACTGGGTGGCACGGGCGAGCTCTTGAGGATCGACACCGCGACCGGCGCCGGGACGTCGATCGGGAAGACCGGCTACTGGCTTGCTGCGTTGACCGGGCCCGCTCTCTAGCAGGCCTGCCGAATTCATCCCCCTTCGACGACGCCGTGAGTTTCACCACGGCCTGCTAGCGCGGCCGCGAACGCCAGAGCGTCGTTCGGATCCCGAACTCGGGAGTGCGGCCTTCACGCTGCGGGTCGGCGCGACTTTACGAGCGCGAGTCTGCGGTCCGTCGCGCCCGGGTGGCTACCATGGAGTCCGTCGCGCCCGGCTCTGGCGCGAACGCCACCAAGAGGTGCCGGTCTGAGGGAACTTGCCATCCATTTCGACAGGTGCGTCCGGCGCATGCGATCCGTCGTTGCGCTGGCGCTCGCCGCCGCCGCGGCACCGGTCGCGCTCGGACAGACGGAGTCGCGGCCCGACGACCCGCTGGCGTGGACCGAACCCGGATGGGACGTGCGGCGCTGGACGACCGACGACGGCTTGCCGCAGAACTCGGTCAACGCGGTCGCACAGACGCCGGACGGGTTCCTCTGGTTCGGCACGTTCGGCGGGCTCTCACGCTTCGACGGCGTGCGATTCGCTACCGCGCGGATCGCCGACGGACGCGACTCGGCGACCCTGCGGATCCTGTCACTGCATGTCGATGTCGACGGCGGCCTGTGGGCCGGGACCGAGGGGCAGGGGCTCTTTCGGGTCTCCGGCAATGAGCTCGTTCCCATCGAGCGCGACGATGGACGTCCGTGGGGCAAGATCTGGTCGATCGCCGGGGATCGCGACGGGATCCTGGTCGGCGGCGCAGGTCTCGTGCGCGTCTCACCGGAGGGGATGCAGACGTTCGCACCGATCGCAGACCAGCCCGACGCGAACGTGCGCGACCTGCTATTCGACCTCCAGGGAACGTTGTGGGTCGTGACCAGCGAGGGCGTCGCGCGCCGCGCTCCCGATGGCGCGTTCCAAGTCGTCGCGCCCTTCGGCGGTTGGACGATCGGCGAGGTCGAAGACGGCGCGCTGCTGCTCAACGCCGGCAGCACGTTCCTGCGCGCCGAGGGAGACGGGTTCGTCCCGGTCGACGAGCTGTCGATACGCAACTGGGTCTTCGCTCACACGCGCGACAGTGCGGGGCGCATCTGGATCGGAGGACAGCGCGGGTTGCAGCGCCTCTCGAGCCGCGTCGAGGACGACGGCCGGCGAACGCTCGAGCTCGTCACGCTTCGCGGCGAGTCCGAGCTCGGCGGCTTCGTCCGCTCGATCTTCGAGGACGCCGAGCACAACCTCTGGGTCGGCATCGACGGCGGCGGTGTCGTGCGTGTGAAGCGGTCGCGGGCGCTCGAACTGACCGACCTCCGGCTCGACGGTACCAACGCTGTGTTCGAGCTCGCCGGCGCGGACTCCGCGGAGATGTGGTTGTCGTTCTCCGATCGCAGCATCTACCGCATGCGGAACGGCGTCGCCGAACGCGCGCCGTTCGCGACCGAGCCCATTCAGAGCACGTCCCTGGGTACCGATGCGGACGGTCGCCTGTGGATCGGCTGCGAGGGTGCGCTGCTCGCTTGGCACAACGGGGTGTCGAGCGAGCATCCATTGGAAGGGGTCACGGCACAACTCCACCTCCAGAACGGCGAGTCCTGGTTCGGAGCCGCGGGCCAGCTCGTCCGCTTCGAGTCCGGCGCTCCCGTCGAAGCGTACGCGCTCTCACCCACGTGGGGCGCTCCGCTCGCGATCGCGCCAGCCCCCGACGCGGGCGTTTGGCTGATCACGAAGGAATACCTCCTGCGCGCGGCGCGCGGCGACGCGACTGCGATCGAGACATCGCATAGCCGACCGGAGGCGCCCTTTCGCTCGCTCCACGTCGACGCGAGCGGAACGCTGTGGATCGGAACGTACGGCGGCGGCCTGGTCCGCTGGTCGAAGGACACCTGCACCGTCTACCACACCTCGAACGGCTTGCTCGACGACTCTCTCGGTCGGATCTTCGGCGACGAGCACAGCCTCTGGATCAACAGCAACGCGGGCGTGTTCCGGGTCGGACGCACGGAGCTCGACGCCGTCGCCTCCGGACTGCGCGATCGCGTGGAGTGCGTCCTCCTCAGTATGAGCGAGGGCAACGGCGGCGGCGGAGTCCGCACGGCTGACGGACGCATGTGGTTTCCGAGCATCCGCGGTGTCGTTTCCGTGGCCCCCGATGTTCGGCTGAACGAGACGATGCCGCCCGTCGTCATCGACGACGTCAAGCTCGACGGTCGTTCGATCCCGTTCTCGTCGGGCATCGTGATCGGGGCGGGATCCCATCGGCTCGAAATCGCGTACAGCGCCCTGTCCTACGCCGATCCCGAGCGCTGCTCGTTCCGCGTTCGCCTGCGCGGGCGCGACACCGACTGGGTCGAGGGATCCCCCGATCGCGTCGCGACGTACACCGCGCTGAAGGCGGGCGAGTACGACTTCCATGTCGTCGCGAGCAACAACGACGGTCTCTGGAACGCGACGGGCGCGCGGCTCGATGTACGCGTCGATCCGGGTATGTTCGAGCGTGCGTGGTTCCGGTGGCTCGGAGCGTTCGTGCTGCTCGGCCTCGCGCTCGCCGCGCGGCACTGGTGGCTGGGGAACCGTCGCCTCGAGACCGCGCTCGGCCAACGCAGCCTGGCCGAGGAAGCGCTGCGCGCGAGCGAGGACACCTTCCGTGTCGTCGCCGAGACCGCGACCGACGCGATCATCACCATCAACGCGTCGAACGAGATCGTCTACGCGAACCCTGCGACCGCCCGCCTCTTCGGCGTCGGACCGGGAGACTCGATCGGAACGTCTCTCGCGCGTTTCATTCCGGAGCGGTATCGCGCGCGGCACGCCGAGAAACTCGGGGCCTATCTGCGCTCCGGTGTGCCCACGATCCCTTGGGACGGCTTGTCGCTGAGCGGTCTGCGCGCGGACGGTACCGAGTTCCCGATCGAGCTCTCGTTCGGAGCGCACCGTACCCCCGACGGACGTCGCGCGATCACGGCCATCATGCGCGACGTCACCGAGCGCCAGCGGCTCGAACAGAGGCTGCTCGATTCGCGCAAGACCGAGGCGCTCGGTCGCCTCGCCGGCGGTGTGGCGCACGACTTCAACAACATCCTCACCGCCCTGCTCGGCAACGTGGACCTGGCGCGCGAGAGCCTTCATGACCCGCTGGAGGTCGAGCGCTCGCTGGCCCAGGTCGCGCGTTGCGGCGAGCGCGCCGCGGCGCTCACCAAACAGCTGCTCGCGGTCAGTCGCCGACAGATCATCCGCCCGATCGTCATGCAGCCCGACGCGACGCTCGCTGAGCTCGACCCCCTGCTGCGCCGCCTCATTCCGGCGAACATCGAAACGACCTACGCGCTCCAAGCCGGTTCCGCCTGCGTGCTCGCCGACCCGACGCAGTTCGAGCAGCTCGTGATGAACCTCGCTCTGAACGCGCGCGACGCGATGCCGAGCGGCGGCAGCCTGCGCATCGCGAGCGACGCCGTCGAGATCACTTCGAGCGAAGGAGGCGACGCGCCACCGCCAGGTTCCTACGTGCGCCTGTCCGTGACGGACACTGGCACCGGAATCGCCGACGCGCACTTGCCGCACGTCTTCGAACCGTTCTTCACGACCAAGCCGGTGGGACAAGGGACGGGGCTCGGCCTCGCTTCGGTTCACGGCATCGTGCAACAGTCGGGTGCATACATCAGCGTGGACTCGACTCCCGGCGTCGGTGCGCGCTTCGTCATCCACCTGCCGCGCATCGATGCGAGCGTCGACGCGCAAGCCGCGCCGCTACCGTCCCCTCCCCGGACCGACGTTCCGCATCGCAACGCATCGATCCTCGTCTGCGACGACTACGAAGCCATCCTCGAGATGGCACGCGCGGCGCTCCTTTCCGCGGGCCACGAGGTGCATCACGCGAATCACCCGACCCTCGCGCTCGAGCTCGCGCGCCGGCATTCGATCGACGTGCTCGTGACCGACGTCGTGATGCCGGGGATGACCGGACCGGAACTCGCCGAGCGCGTGCGCGCGCTGCATCCCTCGGTTCGTGTGCTGTTCATCTCCGGATACGTCGACGAGGGGTCGCGGGAAGGCTTGGGCGGAGCCACCTTCCTCACGAAACCGTTCAAGACGCGTGAGCTGATGGAAACGGTGAACCGAGTGCTCGCCCAAGACGTCGGCTCCGTGGACGCCGACGCGTAAGGCCGGCCTTTGCAGCGCGCCAACACTTCCGTTGGCAGCCGCCGCAGGACTCGTCGGCTAGCCCGGATCATTCATGAGCATGCACGCCAAAAGCTGCAATCGACCGGCTACGCCGGTCTCTCGGCCCCTGCCGGCACTTTGCGAACGTCGGCGT
>JAJDEV010000167.1 GCA_029259605.1 Planctomycetota bacterium
CACGCCATCGTCGGAGGGTGATGGATCCGTGCTGGCAAGGCGCGCTGACGACGCGTATTGGTGGAACCTCGGAGGAAGCGGAACGCAGGCAGCGCGGATCCAGTGCCGTTCGAGGGTGGCGTGAGTTTCACCACGGGCTGCTAGCAGGTCTTGCAGCGATCGGGCAGGTCGCCCGCCATCAGGCGCACGCGGAACTGGCGGTACGCCTCGTTGTTCCAGATCGCGGCGCCGTCCTCCTCGAAGACGTTGCCGAACGACAGCTCGCGGCTGTCGTAGTAGTTGCAGCACGGCGTGACGTCGCCCTCGACCGTGACGTAAGTCATGTGGCGCGGCCAGTAGCAGTCCATGCGCTCCTGCTTCGTCCAGTCGTTGTAGGCCCACACGACCTCGACGTTGCCCTTGTACGGCGGCAGCGTCTTGATCCAGTCGCGCTCCTCGTCGCCGAGGCAGAGCTTCTTCAGCTCGGGGTCCGGCACCGCGTTGATCTTGGTGAAGATGATCGTCTCGACGCCGAGCTCTTCGGCGATGGCGAGCATCTTCGGGATCTGCTTCAGGTTGCGCTTCGACAGCACGGTCATGATGCCGATGTGCGGTGTCTCGGAGCCGAGGGCGCGCTTGGCCTCGAGCAGGCTCGTGACGCAACGTCGATAGCGACGCAGCGTCCCGCCCTTGCGCAGCTTGCGGAAGGTCGGCTCGTCCGCGCCGTCCATGGAGAAGTTGATGAGCTTCAGACCCGAGCGCACGGCAGCGTAGGCGGTCTCGCGCTCGATCATCGAAGCGTTCGAGAACGTGTGCACCTCGATCCCGCGCTTCGTCGCCGCCTCGATGATGTCGAGGATGCACGGGTTGAGGAAGACCTCGCCGATGCCCTGGAGCTCGATCTTCTTCACCGTCGGGAAGGCGTCGAGGATCTTGTGCAGCTGCTCGACCGAGAGGTGCTTCTCGGGGCGGTCGTAGCTCGGCAGGGCGAGCGGGCACGACGGGCAGCGGAAGTTGCAGATCGACGAGGTCTCGATCTGCATCGCCGTCGGCGGGAGCGGGTTCTCGCCGGTCGAGCGGAACGCGTCCCAATCGAGGATGGGGAGCTCGCCGTTCGAGCTCGATTGTTCGGGGGCATCCATATGGGGCGGCGACCGGGGGAGCGGTCGGACGAGGCTCCGAGGACCCTCATCGGCCGCGCCGATCCAAGAAGTGTAGCACGGCACCCAAGCGCTCCTCGATCCGGACGACGCCGCCCGCGACGCTTGTCATCGCTCCGCGGCGAGGATGGGATAGGGGCGTGAAGCTCACGATTCGCCTGTTCGCGTCCCTGCGGGAGCGCGCCGGTTCCGAGAGGCTCGTGCTCGACGACTTGCCGGACACGCTCGACGTCGCCGGGCTCAAGCGTGCGCTCCAGGAGCGCCACGCCGAGCTCGGCTCGCTCGAAGGCGTGCGCGGCGTCCTGGACACGAGCTGGGTCGACGACGCGACGACGCTGGCCGATGGGCAGGAGGTGTCGCTCCTGCCGCCGGTCTCGGGCGGCACGGCGCGCGAAGATTTTTCGGCGGGCGTGTTCGAGCTCCACGCGGACGCACTCGATCCGGAATCCGCGCGGCGCCGCGTCACGGATGACGGCTGCGGCGCGTGCGTCGTCTTCACCGGCACGACGCGTGAGCGCAATCGCGAGCGCGACGTCGTGCGGCTCGATTACGAGGCGTTCGAGGAGATGGCGGGCACCGAGATGCGGCGCATCTTCGGCGATGCGCTCACGCGCTTCGGCCCGGCGTCTGCCGGCGGGGACGAGGCGTTGCGGCTCGCCATGCTCGTGCTGCACCGAACGGGAGTGGTCGAGGTGGGCGAGCCGTCGGTCGTCATCGCCGTCGCCAGCCCGCACCGCGACGCGGCCTTCCTCGCCGCGCGCTTCCTGATCGACGAGTTGAAGAAGAACGTCCCGCTCTGGAAGAAGGAGCGCTACGCCGACGGCGAGCATTGGATCGGGGACCGTTCCTGACGTCGCATGGACACGATCTCGTCGACCCTCGGCATGCGCGTCGTCCCCGTGACGCCGTTCGCGCAGAACTGCTCGATCGTCCGCTCGCGGGCGAGCGGCTCCGGCGCGGTCATCGATCCGGGGGGCGACCTCGAGCTGATTCGAATGGCGATCGAGGAGAGCGACGTGCGCATCCGCGCGATCCTGCTGACCCATGGGCACGCGGACCACGCCGGATCGACCGCGGCGCTCGCGCGCGAATTGGGCGTGCCCGTCATCGGTCCGCACGAGGAGGACCGCTTCTGGCTCGACTCGCTTCCGCAGCAGGCGGCGGCGTTCGGGCTCGAGCCGGCGGAGGTCTGCTCGCCCGACCGCTGGCTCACGGACGGCGACACGGTCGAGGTCGACGACCTCGTGTTCGACGTGATCCATTGCCCGGGCCACACGCCCGGCCACGTCGTCTTCCACCACGCGCCGTCCGCTTTTTGTGTCGTGGGCGACGTGCTCTTTCGCGGCTCGATCGGTCGCACCGACTTTCCGAAGGGCGACCACGACACGCTCATTCGCTCGATCACCGAGAAGCTGCTGCCGCTCGGCGACGACGTGACCTTCCTGCCCGGCCACGGTCCGGCGTCGACGTTCGGTGTCGAGCGAGAAACGAATCCGTTCCTGACTCGGCGCGGCTAGCCGCGCGTGTGGTGTTCGAGCGCCGGCGCTGCTAGATTCTGCGGCCCATTCGTGGATCGGGAGCCCCTGGGCGGGGCCTTTCGCGAGCCGACGGAGCGACGAATCATGGCCGGCGTGAACTTGAATTTGGAAGGAGTCGAGCGCGAGGAACTCGAGGTCGACGTCCTCATCGTGGGCGCCGGGCCCGCGTCGCTCGCGTGTGCCATTCAACTCAAGCGCCTGTTGGACGCGAACGGCCAGCAGGACGCGAGCATCCTCGTGCTCGAGAAGGCCGAGGATGTCGGCTACCACATCCTCTCGGGCGCGGTCATGGACCCGCGCTCGATGAACGAGCTCTTCCCCGATTGGAAAGAGAAGGGCTGCCCGTTCGAGGCCGAGGTGAACTTCGACTGCGTCGACTACCTCAAGCAGAGCGGCGGCAAGCTGCGCCTCAAGGGCCCGTTCGTTCCGCCGTCGCTCCACAACAAGGGCAACGTGATCATCAGCCTCTTCCGCGTCGTGCGCTGGCTGCGCGACCAGGCGGAGGAGATGGGCATCGACGTCTACGCGGGCTTCGCCGGCGCGGGGGTGATCTACGACGGCGAGCGCGTCACCGGTGTGCAGACGCGCGACGCGGGCATCGCGAAGGACGGCTCGAAGAAGGCGCAGTTCGAGCCCGGCATGAACGTGAAGGCCAAGGTCACGGTCTTCGGCGAGGGCACGCGCGGCAGCCTGACCAAGGGCTTGATCGCGAAGCTCGGGCTCGATCGCGGCGCGAACCACCAGATCTACGAGACCGGCATCAAGGAGATCTGGAGCATCCCCGAGGCGCGCGGCAAAGAGATGCTCGGTCAGGTCATCCACACGATGGGCGCGCCGCTCGGCTTCTCCGGCTACGGCGGCGGCTGGATCTACGGCCTCGGCGACAACCGGTTGTCGATCGGCTACGTCGTCGGACTCGACCACCCCGACGCGAAGCTCGACCCGCACGCGCTGTTCGTCGAGTGGAAGAAGCACCCCGCGGTCGCCGCGCTCATCGAGGGCGGCGAGCTCCTGCGCTACGGCGCGAAGACGATCCCCGGCGGCGGGTACTACGCGTTGCCGAAGCTCCAGGGCGACGGCTTCTGCATCATCGGCGACAGCGCCGGCTTCATGAACATGGCGCGGCTCAAGGGCGTGCACCTCGCGATGAAGTCCGGGATGCTCGCGGCCGAAGGCATCGCCGAGGCGTTCCAGAAGGACGACACGACCGAGGCCGGGCTGTCGGGCTACACGCGCCGCTTCGAGGCGTCGTGGGCGAAGAAGGAACTCTGGAGCGTGCGCAACTTCCGCCAGGCGTTCCAATCGGGCTTCTTCTCGGGGGCCTTCGACGCGGGGTTGCAGATGATCACCGGCGGGCGCGGCCTCATCGCGCGCCGCTCCGCTGCCGCCGATCACGAGACCACCGGCGCGATCGGCAAGGCGCGGTTCGAGAAGCCGACGTTCGACGACAAGTACTGCGTCGACAAGCTGACCGACGTCTACAAGTCGGGCGCGATCCACGAAGAGGACCAGCCGTCGCACCTCGTCGTGACCGACACCGACATTTGCATCACGCGTTGTACGGAGGAGTACGGCAACCCGTGCCAGCACTTCTGTCCCGCGGCCGTGTACGAGTGGCCCTTCCAGAACGCGGGCGAAGCGCGGGAGAAGGGCGGCGTCGTCATCAACGCGTCGAACTGCGTGCACTGCAAGACGTGCGACGTCGCGGACCCCTATCAGATCATCGAGTGGACCGTGCCCGAGGGGGGCGGCGGTCCCAAGTACATCGACATGTAGCCCGACCATGAACCTGACCACGAAAGATTCGAAAGCCGCGCTGACCTCGACCGACCTGCTGGTCGTTCTCGGACTCGAGAACTCGCGCCTGTCCCTGCCGACCGGCGTGAAGGTTCCGGCGCTGTCGACGCAGTCGTTCAAGGGCGAGTTTCGCGAAGCGCGCCTCACGGACGCGATCGGCGGAGCGGCGCAGCGCGTCCTGAAGATCGGGCTCGGCAAGGCCGCCGACACCGACATGGAACGCCTGCGCCGTGCGGCGGCGATCGCCGTCAAGAAGGCCGAGAAGGTTCGCGCGCGTTCCGTCGTGATCTGGTGCGCCGCGGCGATCGAGAAGGCCGCCGGGGGCGCCGAGGCGTGCGGTCAGGCGCTGGCCGAGGGCGCGCTCATGGGGGCCTACGTGTGCGACGCCTACAAGAGCGACGCGAAGCCGCCGTACCTCAAGAAGACGACGCTCGTCGGCAGCGGCGCGCGCTTCAAGAAGGGCGCGGCGCGCGGAACCGCGATCGGTGAGGCGAACTGCTTCGCGCGCTCGCTGCAGGACGCGCCCGGCAATCTGATGCGTCCGCGCGACATGGCGATGTCGGCGCGCAAGGTGGCGGGACGCAGCGCGCGCATCACGTGCAAGGTGCTGGACGAGAAGGCGATGGCGAAGCTCGGCATGGGCTCGCTGCTGTCTGTTTCGCGCGGTTCCTCCGAGCCGGCGTACCTCATCCATCTCACGTACAAGCCGACCAAGAAGCCGTCGAAGAAGCTGTGCCTCGTCGGCAAGGGACTCACGTTCGACGCCGGCGGCATCAGCATCAAGCCGTCCGCGAAGATGGACGAGATGAAGTACGACATGTCGGGCGGCGCGGCCGTGCTCGGGGTGTTCCACGCGCTGGCCAAGCTCTCCCCGACCGCCGAGGTGCACGGCATCGTCGCCACGTCGGAGAACCTGCCCGACGGCAAGGCGAACAAGCCGGGCGACATCGTCACCGCGATGAACGGTACGACGATCGAGGTGCTGAACACCGACGCCGAGGGACGCCTGATCCTCGCCGACGCGCTCGCCTACGCGGCGAAGAAGGTGAAGCCGGACGCGACGGTCGACCTCGCGACGCTCACGGGCGCGGTGGTCGTCGCCCTCGGCCACGAACTCTCGGGCGTGATGGGCAACGACGAGAAGCTGCAGGATGCGCTCGTCGAATCGGGTCAGCGAACGGGCGAGCTCGTCTGGCGGCTCCCGCTGCTCGACTGTCACAAGACGCACGTGAAGGGCAACTTCGCGGACCTGCGCAACATCAACTCCGGGCAGGGCGCGGGCTCGACCGCGGGCGCGGCCTTCCTCTCGCACTTCGTCGGTGACATGAAGTGGGCGCACCTCGACATCGCCGGAGCTGCGTGGGGCGTGGACGACCGCGACTACCAGGGCGGAGCGAAGGGCACGGGCGTCGGCGTGCGGCTGCTCACGGACTGGATCGGCTGACGGGGTCCCGGCACGCCGGGAGTTTCACCACGGCCTGCTAGCAGCGCGTGGTGAAACTCACGCCATCGTCGGAGGGGGATGGATCCGTGCTGGCAAGGCGCGCTGACGACGCGTATTGGTGGATACTCGGAGGAAGCGGAACGCAGGCAGCGCGGATCCAGCGCCGTTCGAGGGTGGCGTGAGTTTCACCACGGGCTGCTAGGCGCCGAACGTGTGCAGCGCGGTGCTCGCGAGGATGCCGATGACGAGCAGCGCCAGGCGTAGGGCGCGGTCCTCGCGCCCGTGGAACACCTCGGGCAAGAGGTCGCCGAGCGAGACGTACAGGAACGTGCCCGCGGCGAGCGCCGTGACCGCCTGCGCGCCGGTCGACGTCAGGAACTCGAGCAGTTTCACGCCGAGCACCAATCCCGCGGGCGTCGCGAGCGCGAAGAGCGCGACGAGCATCACGATGCGGCGCGTGCCCTGATCGCTCAGGCGGAACACGGCCGAGAGCGAAAACCCCTCGGCCGCTTTGTGGGCGACGATCGAGAGGAAGAGCACGCCCGCGACGTCTGGATCGTGGCGCACGGCGGCGAGTCCGAGCCCGGACGCGAAGGCGTGCACGCTGAGGCCGACGAACGAGCTCCACCCGAGCGCGACGTGCGAATCGTTGCGCGCGTCGCCGGGGAGGACCAGGTTCTCGACGACGTAGAGCGCGAGCACGCCGGTGAGCACGAGCGCTCCGGGCCAGGGCGTCGGCAGGCCGCCGGACGCGGGCACGAGCGCCTCGGGAAGGAGGTGCAGGAACACGATCCCGAGGAACAGGCCCGTCGCGATCGCGACGAAGCCGTGCTGGATGCGGTGCGACTTGCCGACGAACAGCGGAACGAGCCCGCCGATCAGCGTCGTCGCGATCAGGCTCGCGGACCAGAGGAACATGGGCGCATCAGCAGAGCGACTCGCGCCGGGCGTTCAAGCGTCGTGTCGATTCTGGGCGCGGGAGTTAGGAGTTCGTGGGTGCGCCCCGTAGGCTCGCGAGCACGATGACGCATCCGCTGCGCCCCTCGATCCACCCCGCGCTGATGTGCCTGACCCTGGCAGCTCTCGCACTCGCCTGCCGTTCCTCGACGGCGGAGGGGGATGCGTCCGCGGTCGCTGTGGAGGCTTCGACGCGCTCGAGGGCGGTCACCGCCGCGCTCGTCGCCTCGGACCCCGCCGCACCGTCGGCGCGCGAGCGGAACGCGCGCGCCGCGTACTCTCGCGCGCTCGCGCTCGAACGCGAGGACGCGTACCACGCCGCCGTCGCGGTCTACGACGACCTGCTCTCCGCGTCACCGGACTACCGCGACGCCGAGCTGCGGCGCACGACGTTGCTTGCCTTCATCGAGCTGGCCGAGGACGAATACGCGTCCGCGCTCGACGCCGAATCGACGGCGGAAGAACTCGCGCACCTGCGCCTGATCCGCGCCTTCTGGCCGACCTTCGAGGACGTCGGCGAGCGCATCCGGAGCGCGGTCGCCGCGCGTGAGCGCTAGCGCTACATGTAGCCCATCGCCTCGAGCGCGCGGATCGTTTCCTGGTCGACCGTGACCCGCTCGGACTCGCCGCGGTTACGCCGCGCCTTCTGCGCGGCCGCGACCGCCGCCGCGAACGCGCGCGCGACGTCCGGATGGTCGGCGATGCAGTTCACGCGCTCCGCGGAGTCCGCCGTGAGGTCGAAGAGGCGCGGCTCGGTGAGCGGACGATCGATGTACTTCCAGCGCTCGTTGCGGACGCCGACGATGTCGAGGTACTCGATGTAGCGCCAGCGCGGCTCGATGCGCGCGTTGGCCGGATCGAGGAGCAGCGGCAGGAAGCTCTGGCCGTCGACGCGCTCGATGGGAGCGACGCCCGCGAAGTCGAGCAGCGTCGGCGCGAGGTCGACGTGCGCGACCATCTGCTTCACGCGTCTGCCTCGCCCGCTCGAACGCGGCATCTTCACGATCAACGGCACGTGCACGAGCTCTTCGAACGGATCGTTCGAGTGCGAGATGAAGCCGTGCTCGAGGAAACCCTCGCCGTGGTCCGATGTGACTACGATCAGCGTGTCGTCGTAGCGGCCGGTCGCCTTCAGGTGCGCGAGGATGCGTCCGACCTGGTCGTCGACGTAGGCGATCTCCTCGTCGTACTCGGCCTCGAGTTGATCGCGTTCGGCGGCCGTCAGTTGGATGCGTCCTTTGATCACGTCGTTCTTGAACGCGCGCCAGGAGTGGTAGTCCATGCGCGACGCCGCTGACGCTTCGCGCCCGTACCTGCCGCGAAACGGCGGCTCGGGCGTGTATGGCGCGTGCAGGTCGAGCACGTGCAAGTACGCGAACCAGCGCTCGACGTCGCCCCACTCGGCGAGCCACTCGCGAAAGCCGTGCGCGATCACGGGCATGTGCCCGGGCTGGTCGTGGTACAGGCTGAAGCCCTGGTCGTACCCCATGTACGCGCGTATTTGCCCGTTCTCGACCCACGCGGCGGTGTTCCATCCGCTGTCGAAGAGCCGCTCGGCGAGCGTCGTCACGCGCGCGGGCAAGACGTCGGATTGCACCTTGGTCGGGTCCGCGCCGAACGTGCCTTCATAGACGCCGTGGTGGAACGCGGTCAGGCCGGTGAAGAGCGAGGCGACGCTGGACTTCGTGTACGTGCTCGCCGCGACGAAGTCGTCGAACACGATCGAGTCCTGGGCGAACGCGTCGAGGTTGGGACTCGTGTCGCGCACGTAACCGTAGACGCCGAGGTGATCGGCGCGCAGGACGTCGAGCAGAATCACGAGGACGTCGGGCTCCCCGTCGCTCCTTCCTCGATGCCCGACGAAGTGCGCGGCGAGTGGAACGAGCGCGAGCGCGAGCGGGGGAACGCCGAGCGCGAGGAGCGACGCGCGCGGCGGGGCGTCGCTGGCGTCCCGCAGCCGGTCGTTCACGAAGACGGCGATCCAAAGGAAAACGAGCGCGAGCGCGGCGTTCGCCGCGAGGCTGACCGGCTCGAACTTGCCGGGGAGGTAGGCTCGATTGACGCCCAGCGCGAACCACGCCGCGAGGGGTACGAGCGTCGCCGCGGTGGCGAGCGACGTCGCGATGCGCGCGTCGAGCAGCGGGCGCAGGAGTCGCGCCAGCAGCAGCCAAAGGACCACGGCCAAGGCGGAGCCCGCCACGCCTCGCTCGAGCGAGGTCGCAGTCAGCGGCCAGAGCACGTCGCGGAGCGAGACGAACGCGGCGGCGCGCAGGGCGAGGGCGAGCGTCCCGGTCACGATGCCGAGGGCGAGCGCCACGGTCGCGAGTCGCAGAGGTCGGGCAAACATCGGATCGAGCGAGCGCTACGATCCTACGGCCTCACGGGCTGGAGTGTGGCGAGAACCGAGTCGTCGAGCTTCCACATCGCGCCGGTCAAGGGGTCGACGATCAACCAACCGATCAACCCACCGAACACGATGTTCCCGAGCACGTACCAGCCGGAGAGCCCGGTGTCGAGCAGGACGAGACCCGGCTCGAAGCCGTCGCGCTCGAAGCGCACCGAGTAGGTCTCGCCGTCGAAGTACCCACGCCCCTTCTTCAGCATGACGGACGTCGGGGTCGTTCCCTGGAACACGTTCTCGCCGCCCTCGTTCACGACGCTGACGCTCGCGCCGGGTGGGTCGCTCTTCAGTTGAACGAGCTCATTGCTATCACCGACGATCGTGGCACAGCTGGCCGTGAGCGACGCGATGAGCGCGAGGGTGGGGGACTTCATGTGCGAACTTCCGGCTTCCGGTCGCGAACGGATCCCCGCACGCTCGGCGACCGAACGAGCGCGTGGTGGGGAAGGTGGGACTCGAACCCACACGGGCTAGGCCCTTCGGATTTTAAGTCCGATGCGTCTACCGATTTCGCCACTTCCCCGCGGTGCCGTGGCTGGCGAAGCGACGAGCATGCCGACTCGGCGGCGATCGATCCACCTTCGACGCACCCTTCGCAAATCGAAGCGGGACCCGCCGGAAGCGCGCACGCGGCGCGTCCCGACGGGTCCCGAATCCCACTGAGACCGCGGTCGGTCTCGATCCCTACCAGTCGACTTGAAGTCGCATCATCAGCGCCGTCAGGTCGTCGTCGACGCCCGTTGAGGAGTCGTCCAAGTTCGACGAGACGACGTTGAACATGAGTCGCGTACGCGGGTTCATGTACCAGTTCAATCCGGCGGTGATGTTCGTCAGCTCGCCGCCGCCGCCGCCGGTGATCTCGCTGAAGTCGGTCATCGAGTAACGCAGTGCCGCTTCCCAGGCGCCGCCGGTGCCCTCGGCGTTCCAGTTCTCGTGTGGCGAGACGCGATCGAACTTGCCGCTCTTCTTCACGTAGTTGCGGCTCTCGCCGGTGAGGAACCAGCTCACGAAAGCGTAGTAGCCGCTGAGGTCGACGTCGGGGCCGCCGGCGCCGCCCAGCTCGTCGATCGACGTCATCAGGTATTCGCCCTGGACCGAGACGGGCCCGTTCACCCACGCGGCCTCGAAGCCGTAGATGTTCGAACCATCCGACGGCATGGCCGTCGTGTCCAGCACGCGGCCGACGAGGTGCGCCTCGGGGCGCGTCCGGAAGCGGACCTCCTGTCCGCTGCGGATGCTCGCCGACACGCCGATGTGCGTGACCGAGTCGCCCTCGCCGAACGCGTGCGAGATGCGACCGGTCGTGGCGAAGTCGCCGTCGCCTGTGCCGAGTCCCTGGGCGTTCGAGAGGCGGAAGACGCCCGCGGCCCAGTTCGTGCTCTCGTCGATGTGCCCGCTCGTCGCGATGCCGTTGTCGCGCGACGGCGAGAACGCCTCGATCGGCGCGGCGCGCTCCATGAACGTTATGAAGCGACTGCTCGTCAACTCCTCGAGGCTCATCGGTTGCTTGATGTGCCCGAACTGCACGCTACCGATCGGCGTCGGGAGCTTCATGTAGACGTCGCTGAACGCGGCCGTACCGCCGGTGAAGTCGAACTCCGCCTTGGCTTCGATCAAGTCGTAGAACTTGATCTTCGAGAAGAGGCGCGCGCGGCGGAACTCGAAGCCGTCAAGGCCCGCGACCGGGTACATGTCGTCCGTCGAGAAGAACCCGGCGTCGTTCATGATGCGCCCACCCCACGTCGCCTTGACGTCGCCGTCATCGAAGATCGTCGAGACGCTCGAGAGCAGCTGGCTCTCTTCGAGCATGCCCTCCGAGCTCGGATCGACGAGCACTTCGGTCGCCGTCGGAAGGGGAGTGGAAAGCGTCGCGTCGGTTCCGTCGTCGTTCGAGTGCGTCGAGGCACTCGCGACGCCGGCGGTCAGTGCGCCGATCAGAATGGTTTGAAGGGTTTGCATGGATTCGTTCTCAGGGTCATCGATTGGGGTGGTCGCAGGGTGGCGCGACTCCAAAGCCGCGCTCCGGCGGGTTCAGTGGGACCATGCAGAGGGGTGCGCTTCGGAGTCAAAGGCCGTCTGCATTAAGGTCTGGCAAAGACCCGCGCGCGGCAGGTGCAACGGCGCGAACTTCGGTGAAGTGCGCGCCGAATACGCGCAGCGAAAGCAAGTGGCGTGCCGATGCGAGCTCGGCACCAACATGCGATCGCGCCTTCGAGAAGCGCACGCCGGGTCGAACACGCGCATGATCGTTCAAGTGCGCATCCGCTGCCGCACGGTGCGTCGTTCGTGACGGTGTGCTCACCGCTTCACGCGATCGATGAGCACGAGTCGTCCGGTGTAGCCGCACGCGATGAGTTCGTCGTCGCCATCCCCGTCGACGTCGCCGCTCGCGAGCGCGTGAAACTTGTCCGTCTCGCGAAACACGGGCGTCGCGCTCCAGCCGTCGTCTCGCGGCACGAGGATCGTCACGACGTGGGAGTAGCCTGCCGTCGCGACCTCGGCGCCCGGAGTCGACGGATCGAGATCGGCGAGGACGGCTCCGCGCAGCTTGTCGTTCTCGCGGTGGACGACCTCCGACGTTCCGTCGAGGGAGACGATCGACAGCACGCCGTCGTCGTCGGCGACGACCAGCCGCGTCCCGTCGGTTGCGAGGCGCGCCCTGCCGGCGGACCGTCGATCCACGACTTCGATCGTGCGCGCGCCGTCCTCGTCTCCGACGACCGACACGACCGACCCGTCCGCGCACGCCACCCACGACGTGCCCGCATGGGTGACGGCACACTTGCCCGCCCCGGGTAGGGGACCGACCGTCCACTGCGTCCAATCCTCCTCGACGCGGCGTAACCCGTTGAGCTCGAGGTCGTAGCCGCCGACGAGCAACGCGCCGCTGTTCACCGTGACGGCGTGGAGCAAGCGCTCGCTTCGGAACACGCGCTCCGACTGCCAGCCCGCTTCGGTGCGCGATACGACCCATGCCATCCCCGGGCGCTCGTCCTCCTCTGGCCCGTTCGCCGCGCCGACCATCGCGATTTCGTCGCCGGGGCGATCGGGCAACACATCGCCGACCGCGAGTTGGATCATCTCACCCGGCGTGCGCGCGGCGATCGTGACCGCCCAGCCGTCCGCGTCCCTGGCGAGCACGTAGACGTACCCGTTGCGGCAAACGGTGACGATCTCGTTCCCGGGCCGCTGCGGGTCCACGTCGCCGACGATGCAGGCGCCGAGCTTGTCGGGCGCCTCGAACACGATCTCGGTCGTCCAACGATCGGCCGCCGATGGTGCTCGACAGCCGACCGCGACGAGGAGCGTGAGTCCGATGCAGGATGCCTTCATGGTGTCTTCTCCAGGAACGCGCGCACGAGCTCGGCGCGCGCAGTCAATCGATCGAGTGTGTCCTCACGGGTGCGCAGCAACGCGGGCGGACCCGTGAGCGCGTTCCACGCGTCGAGCAGTTTGCTGAGCTCGCCGTCCTCCTCGTTCGCGCTCGCGACGAGCCAACGTTCGAGCGCGACCTCGCAGTCCTGCGGATCGCCGAGCGGATCCTCCAGGCCGGTGACGAGCAGCGCGACGGCCGTGCGATCGAAGTCGCAGACGGCGAGCGCGCCGGCGGCGGCGAGGCGCAGGTCGAGCGACTCCGTCTCGTCCGCGACGATCGCGCGCAGATCGGGAGCGGCGGCCGCATCGCCGAGCCGCGCGAGTCCACGGGCGGCGGCGACGCGGAGCTCGTGCGGGCGGTGGGCGCCGAGGGCGGCGCGGAGGAAGGGCAGCGACGCGGGGTTGCCGATCGCGCCGAGGGCCTCGGCCGCGGCGTGCGCCGTGCGCGCGTCGAGCAGGAGCGGCACGAGCGCATCGGCGACCGGGCGAGCGCGCGCCTCCATACGCTCGAGCACCTGCGCCGCGTGCAGGCGGATGTACGGATCCGCATCGGCGAGCGCCTGGGCGACGAGCCGCGCTCCCCACGGCCCGGTCCTGCACAGCGCGAAGCGCGCGTCGTCGACACCGCGCAACTGAAACCGTTCGGAGGACAGCTCGCGCAGCTCGCGCCACGCGGCGAGGCGCAGCGCGTCCGACGGTTCGCGCGTCAGCGCTTCGTGCGCAGCTGCGGATGTCCAGAGCCGTCGCAGGCTGTCGATGTCGTCGACGCCGAGGTCCGCGCGCGCGACGAGCTCTTGCTGCTTGCCGCGCGCCAATTCGGCGCTGCGGTCGCTGCCGGACGCGACGCGCGCGAGCCCCTCGAGGCCGGCGAAGTTCCCGCACCGTGCGAGCGCGTCGGTCAACCAGACCACGGTCTCCGGGTCCTTCTCGTAGCGCATGGCGAGCAACATGCGCAGGAGGAAGCGGTCGTCGTCGGATTGGCCGAGCAGCCACGCTGCATAGCTTCGTCGCCACGCTTCCGGCGCCGACTCGAGCACCGTGACGACCGTGCCGAGCGCGTCGGGAGTCCCGATCGCGAACGTGACGTAGAGCGCGGCATTGCGCAGCGCGGGTTCGAGCTCGCCGTCCTCGACGATTGCGCGCAGCGCCGGAAGCGCGTCGTCGTTCAGCGTGGAGGCGTCTTCGAGCGCGACGTCGCGCATCTCGCTTTCCGCCGTCGCGACCCACTCCGCGAGCGCTTCCGGCTCGCCGTCCTCCGGGGCGCGCCGTTGCTCGGTTCCGGCGCGATCGACGGTCGCCTCGAGCCGCGCGATCTGCAGGTTCACCACCGCCTCGAAGACCGGCGCCTCGATCGCGTCGAGCGCGTCGGGTGTCGGCGCCGGCGCGACGTCCTCCGGCGGCGAACAGGCGCCGAGCGCGAGCGCGGCGAGGACCACACGCTTCATCGAAGTTCGATGCGCGCGACGAGGCGTGCGTCGGGCTCGGGATCGATGACCGTGTCGAGCGGGATGGCCTCACCCGTGTCGGGCGCGAGATACACCGGTCGCAGGTTGTAGTAGAGCGCCACTTCGACGGGGCCGTCGTGAGCGAGTTCGACCGACCGCGTCTCGCCGTAAGGAAGGAGCGTGTCGGGAACGTCGACCTCGTCGCGGTACGGGCTGCGGAAGCGGTACAGGTGGAACCAGCGGCCGTCTGCCTGGCCGTCGTCCAGCGGCCGCCAGAACAGGTCGGCCGCGCGTGAGCGTTCGTCGGTGGGGAAGTGGTGCCCCGCGCCCGTGTTCTCGACTTCGATGGTCCAACCCGCGGCGTTCGCGTCGGCGGCGCCGCGCAGTTCGACGGCGCTGCGTACGAGGTCGATGTCGTGGCCGCCGAGGCAGCGGTGATCGCGCCCCTTGGTCGGATCGTTCTCGCGATACGGCATGTGGCAACTCAGGCAGTCTTCGCCGCGCTCCGCGAAGGGCGTCGCGCGCCACTGCTTGACCGTCTCGTGCTGGTCGTGGCACGAGACGCACAGCTCGACCTTCACGAGCTCGCGCGTTTCGATCGGGCGGCACGCCGCGGTCTCGCTCGTGACGGTTCCGGCCATCCTGCCGTCGGGGAGTTGGTGGCACGTCAAGCAGTCGACGCCCTCGACGCGGTGCGAGCTGCGCGGCAGAACGCGGTCGCCGATGCCGGTCTCGAACACGGGGCGCGGAGCGTGGCAGTCGATGCAGTCCTTGTTCGCGAAGTCGTTCGAGAGCGCGCGCACGTCCTCACCGGTCCACGCGGTTGCGTGTTCGGACGACGACCACTCGTCGTAGGTCTGCGAGTGGCACTCTTGGCATTGGCGGGAGTTCTGGAACGCGCGCGCCTCCGCAACCGCGGGCGGACTGCTGAACACCGAGACCATGAGCCAGCCCGCGAGGGCGAGCACGATCAAACCGAGGATGGGTCGCAGCGCGCTCATATCAGAACACCTCCTTCCATTCTCAGCGTTCGATTCGCCACACGCTCGGCTTCCGCCGGATCGTGCGTGACGTGCACGATCGTGAGCGCGAGCTCGCGCTGGAGGTCGTGCAACTGGTCCAACAGCTCGTCGCGTCGGTCCTGATCGAGCGGGCCGAGCGGCTCGTCGAGGAGGAGAATGCGTGCGTCGGACGCGAGCGCGCGCGCGAGGGCGAGGCGTTGTGCCTCGCCGCCGGAGAGCGTGCCGGGTTTGCGCGCTTCGAGACCGGCCAGGCCGACCCGTTCGAGCAATTCGCTGGCGCGCGAGCGCCGATCACGGCGCGCGACACCGCGGCGCGCGAGAACGAACAGGAGCGTACGCAGCGCCGTCATGTGCGGCCAGAGCGCGCCTTCCTGGAAGAGCATCCCGATGCCGCGGAGCTCGGGTCGCAGGTCGACGCGGCCGGCGGAGCTGGCCAACTGGCCGAACAACTCGACCCGACCCGACGTCGGCGGCACGAGCCCGGCGATCGCGCGCAGCAGCGTCGTCTTCCCGCACCCGGAAGCGCCGACGAGCAGGACGTGCTCGCCGCGCTCGATCTCGATCGATACCGGACCGAGGATGCGCCGCTTGCGCGCCACCTCGATGACCACGTCGCATGTACGAATGGCGACTTCGCTCACGGCAGGATCTCCATGCGTCGCTTGCCGAACAGCGTCCAGATCAGCCCGGGCAAGACGATCAGGAACACCACGATCAGCGCGAGCGCGGCCACGAAGTCGCTACGGCCGAAGTGGACTTGGTTGAACACGCGGTACATCACCATGTCGTTCGCGGCGGGGACGAGGATCGCCGCGTCGAGCTCGCGCACGGCGAGCACGAAGACGAGCACCCAACCGCCGATGAGGCTCGGGACGATGCTCGGCGCGACCAGCTGCACCAAACGGCGAATCGGTCCGGCACCCGAGAGGCGCCCCGCGTCTTCCAGGCCTTCGTTCAGCGAGGCCACGGCCCCGGACGAGACGAGCACGGGGAACGCGAGGTAGCGCCCGATGAGCAGCAGGACGACGAGCCCTCCTCCCGCATAGAACGAGGCCGTGCTCGGTCGACTCCACAGGGCGATCGTTCCGATACCGAGCAGGACTCCAGGAACCGCGAGTGGAAGAATGGCGAGCGCCTGGATCGCCCAACCCACGCGCGCGCGTTCCGCAGCGTGTCCGAGCACGAGCGCGAACGGAACCGCGATGGTGGCGGCGGCGCCGCTGTAGACCAACGTGCTGGCGACGTTGTCCCGCGAGAGTTCGATCGCGCGCGCGAAGGCGCCGCGCAGCGTGATCGCGCTCCAACCGGCCGGCAGATGCCCGCCGCCGGCCTCGAAGAAGAGCCGCCCGATCGGAACGAGCGCGCCGAGCGTTACGAACGCGACGCAAAAGAGCAGGGCGGGCCAGCGCCATGCACCGAGCTTCAGGTCGTTCGGACGCCGAAAGGAAGAGTCGAGCGTGCTCATCGCTCCGCGCCGGCGCAGTGCGAGGGCGGGAACGAGCGCCAGCAGCGAGAGAAGGACGAGCGGAACAGCGGTCACGACGGCCTGCCCCGGCGCGTTCCAGACGCGCCAGGACGCGAAGACTTCGTCGGCGTAGACGCTGAACTTCGGCCCGACCGAGGAGACGAAGTCCGGTAGCGCGAAGTCGTTGATCGCGAAGACGAACGCGAGGCATGCGCCGCACAACGCGGGAGGAAGAACGAGCGGGAGCTCCATCGCGATCACCGCGCGCGTTCCGCCGACGAGCAGCGCGGCTTCCTCTCGGCGCGCGTCGATGCGCTCGACCGCACGACCGACGAAGAGGCTGACGAGCGGCGCCGTGCCGAGGCCGAGCAAGAGGACGGTCATCGTCATTCCGCGCAGGTCGACGATCATCGTCCACGTCATCGCGAGAATGATCGGAGGCAGGAGCAGGGGGACGACACCGAGCGAGCGCAACACCTTGGCGCCGACCACGTCGGACCGCGCGGTGAGCCAGCCGAACGGCAGACCGAGCGCGAGCGCCAGGCCGGCGGCGCTCAATCCGAGTCCGGCCGTCCGCGCGAGGAGGAGCAGCGTGCGCGACTCGATCAGGCCCGACCAATCCGAGGCCTCGACGCGTACGAACATCGCCGCGATGGGTGCGAGGCCGGCGACGACCAGCAGCACTCCCGCGAGGATGACGAGCGAACGACTCACCGCACGAAGAGGCGCCGCAGCTCCTCGCCGCGTTCCTCGATCCTCCGTCCGATCGCTCCGTAGTCCGCGCGCATGGCGCGAAAGTCCGCGCCGGGCATGCGCACGTGTTCCGGGTGGGGGATCCCGGCGCGCACCGGAATCTGGGCCGAGCGCGAAGCGGCGAGGCGTTGTTCGGTCTCCCGTCGCAGGACCCAATCGACGAAGCGCCGCGCCGCATCGGGATGCGGCGCGTCGGCGAGGATGCAAAGCGTGTTCGGAATCAGGAACGTGCCCATGCCATCCGGCGCTTGGTCGGGATAGACGACGGCAACGGGATAGCCGTTCTCGCGCGCGACGTTGAAGTCGTCCGTATCGGTCCAGCCCCACGCGAGCACGCCGCTCGAAACCTTGCGCATCACCTCGCCGTTGCTCGTCACGATCGCGATGTCACCCGCTTGCCCCGCCGACTGCACGCGCTCCCAGAACGCGCGCGCGCGCTCCTCGCCGAGCTCTGCGTAGAGCGCAACCGCATGCGTCATGGTCGTCCCCGTGAGCGGACGCGCGATGCCGACCTTTCCCTTCCAGCGCGGATCGAAGAGGTCGTCCAGTCCATGGAGCGTGTTCGGGTCGGCGAGCTCCGTGTTGACGATCAGGACGCGTGCGCGCGCCGCGAACCCGGTCCAGCGCCCGTCCGGATCGCGAAACGCGTCCGGGACGTCATCCGCCGACGGAGGCCGATAGGTGGCGAGCAGCCCCTCGTCGGCGAGTCGCACCGTGTGGGCGAACTCGTTGTTCCAGAACACGTCGCAACGCGTCGAGCCCGCGCGGTTCTCCTCGACGATCGCCTGCACGAGGCCGACCGTCTTCGATTGCTCGATGTCGAAGCGCGCGTCGACGGACAGCCCGGACTCGCGTTCGAACTCGGCGATGAGCTCCTCCGAGAAGACCTGGTCGAGCGCGACATACACGACGAGGTCGGACTCGCGGGCGCACGCGACGGCGAAGATGGAGAGCAGGAGCAGTCCGAGCGTGGTGCGCATGAAGTCGGTAGGGGGGAGGGGGCGGCTGCGCTGAGCGTATCGGGCATCGCACGACGACGCACTGCCTGTTTCGCCGCCCCGTCGATCCGCGCTTGCATTCGGTCGGCGCGGAACGGAATCGACTCAGTTCCGATAGACGTCGTGGCACGCCGAGCAGGAGTTCCCGATGCGCGCGAACGCCGTGTCGGCCTCGGCGAGCGCGTTCGAGAGCAGCGCCGTGTCCTCGACCTGGGCGCTCAGGAGTCGCGCGCGCTCGTTCAATGCGCGCTCGAGCTGCGCGGAGCCTTCGCGTCCGTCCTGGAGCCAGCCCCGGAAGTCGTCCGGCCACGCCCGGATCTCCGGCAGGCTCGCGCAGGTCTCGAACAGCTCGTGAAGTTGCACCGCTTCGTGCCGCGGGTCGACGTCCGGGTGGTTCGCAACCTCCGCCCACGCGTTCTTGTTCGCGAGCTTGATCCAGTCCCACTTCCGCGCGAACTGGATCATCGTTGCGCGCATGCCCTCGAACGAGTGCGCCGACTCGAAGTCGAAGTCCGAGCGCGCGCTCTCCGCACCGCTCGGGATTCTGGCCGTCGCGACGCTCGAGTACAGTCCCTCGTACTTCGACGACGTCGCGCACCACTGGCGCATCTCGGCGATCGCTCGCTCGCGCGGGACCTCGTCGAGGACGATCCGCCCGATCGCGGCCGCTGCGGGGCCGCGGTGCTTGCCGTGGTAACAGTGCACGTAGAACGGACCCTCGAGCTCTCGGAACGTCTTCGAGATCTTCACGAGCTCCTCACCGCTCATGCCCGCGTACTCGATGGGGACGTGCACGTAGCGCATCCCGAGTTCCGCGGCGGTTTCGGCGTCGGGCGCCTTGCCATCCACCGACAGGATCGTCTTGACGCCCCACGTCGCGATCTGCTCGAGCGCTTCGGGCCCCTCGGGTTCGGCCCCGGAGATGATGTTCTCGCTGAGCTGGTAGACGTTGTGCAGCCCGGGCCCTTCGGTGGGCGGGACGGCGGGCAGCGTCATGCCGTTCGCCGCTTCATAGGCGCTCCCCTCGAGGACGAGCGGTGCGACGATGTCCCCGCGTTCGGCGTCCTGGGAGTCCGCCACGACGCGCTGGGCGCAGGCGATGAAGAGCAGGGAGGAGGAGAGGGCGATCGACGGGAGAACGACGGGGCGGACGCGCTTCGGTTGCATGGCGTGGACTTGGAGCCGAGGGGGACGGGTTCGAGCGCGGCCTGGTGCAAGATGCGTGCCATGGACGCATGCGCGCTCGATCCAGAGCCCGAGCGCCGGCGGCGTTCCGGAACGGGAACAGGGGTGCTCGCGGAGTGCCCCGGAGGCGTTCAGTCCGCGCAGCGATCGTCGTCCGGAGCGCAGCAGTCCGGCAGGCACATCGCGCGACAGGTCCACACCGCGAGCATGGCTCCGAGCGGTGGCGCTGCCAGGTAGATCCACAGCGAATCGAACGTCCCCGCCACGAGCGCCGGACCGAACGATCGCGCCGGATTCATCGACGCCCCGGTGATCGGACCGGCGAACAGCGCCTCGAGCGCGACGACCGCTCCGATCGCCGCGCCGGCCATGATGCCGGACTCACGGCTCCCGGTCGCCACCCTCAGGATGACGAACATGAGCATCCACGTGAGGACGACCTCGACCGCGAAGGACTGCCATGCCGCGCCCGCCGGCAGCGTCTGCCCGAGTTCGGTCGGCGACAGGACGGTTCGCACGAGCACGCTCGCGAGGACCGCGCCGATGAGCTGTGCGACCACGTAGATCGCGGCGGTGCGCGGCCTCATGCGGCGGGCGACCGCGAAGCCGAGCGTGACAGCGGGGTTGATGTGTGCGCCGGACACGTCGCCGAGCGCGTAGATGACGGCCATGACGATCAGACCGAACGTCAGCGAAATGCCGACGTGTCCGACGGCGCCGCCGCTGACCGAGTCGACCGCGATGGCACCCGTTCCGGCGAAGACGAGCATGAACGTCCCGATCGCTTCCGCCAAGGCTCGCGAAGCGATGCCGGTGTCGTTCGGCGCCGCCACGCTAGTTGCCTCCGCGCGCTGGAAGCAGCGCTCGATAGTGCGCGGCGTCGTCCGCACGGCCCGCCGCTTCGAGCAGCTCGACGAGGCGCATGAGCGCCGGTGCCGGGCCGCCGTTCGCGAGTGCGCGCTCGTAGGCCTCGATCGCTTCGGTGGGGCGGCGCAGGTTCTCGTAGCAGGCGGCGATGTTGAGCAAAGGCTCGATCGACGCGCCGCCGCGCAGCTCGTCGGCGCGCTCGAACTCGCGGATCGCCTGGCTGAAGCGACGCGTGAACATGAGGCACTGCGCGTAGAGCATCTGCGCGCCGTGGTTCGTGGGGTTGAGCTCGAGCACGTTGCGCACGATCGGCAGCGCGTCGGCTGCGCGCCCGCGGTCGAACTCGCTCTGCGCACGCAGGAGCTCGTAGCCGGCCTCGCGCATCGTGATCGGCGCCGGCGCCTCGACGTCCTCGAGCGGTTCGGGCAGCGCGTGGCCCTGCGTTCCCGCGCCCGCGTAGCCGAGCTTCGCGATCTGCTCGCTCAGCCGATCGTCGTGATTCGCGCCGAGTCCGATCTGCTCGAGGCGGCGCTTCGACGCCAGCTCGAGCATCGCGGCGCGCGCGACCTCGACCGCGTCCGTGCGCTCGCTCAGCAGGTTCGTCTGCTCCTCCGGATCCGCATCGATGGCATAGAACTGAGGTGCGCTCGAATGCACGTACTTGCCGTCGCGCGTCGCCCAACCCGTCGCCGGGCTCCAGCCGTAGATCACGTGCCCCATGTACGTCTCGAAGTACACGCCGCGTTCGGGCGCGACCGCGCGGCGAAACAGGCTCTCACCGTCGATGTCGTTCGGCGCGTCCAGCCCGAGCGCCTCGACCAACGTCGGAAAGACGTCGACGACGCTCACGACGTCGGAAGAGCGCGTGCCCGCGTTCCAGCCGTCGACGTGGCGCACGATGAGGGGCACGGCGAGCGTCGTGTCGAACACGAGCGTGCCGTGCGTCTTCTCGCGGTTGCGTTCCAGCGCCTCACCGTGGTCGGCGACGACGACGATCATCGTGTCGTCGTAGAGCCCGCGTGCGCGCAGCGCGTCGAACAGGCGCCCGACCTGATCGTCGACGTACGCGAGCTCGCCCAGGTACGGGTCGCCGCCGGCGCGCGCGCGATGCGCGTCGGTCGGACGGTAGGGCGAATGCACGTCGAAGAAGTGCACCCAGGCGAAGAAGCGCTCGCCCTCGTCCAGTTCGTCGAGCCAAGCGACGGCGCGGTCGACGATCTCGCCGCCGGGCCGCGACGAGTCGTCCTCGGTGACTCGCTCGTGCGGTTCGTCGTAGCGCTCGAAGCCCTGGTCCAGGCCGAACTCGCCCATGAGGACGACCGCCGCGACGAACGCGGCGGTGCGGAATCCGGATTCGCGCGCGAGCTCGGCGAGCGTGCGCGCGTCGGCAGGCAACGCCATCGACCCGTTCATGCGCACCGAGTGACGCAGCGGATAGAGCCCCGTGAACATCGAGGCGTGCGACGGCGCGGTAATCGGAGTCACCGTGCGCGCGTTCTCGTACAAGACCCCCTCGGCGGCGAGCGCGTCCAGGTGCGGTGTCAGCCCGTCCGGTCCGCCGTAGCACGACAGCCCCTCGGGAATCGTCGTGTCGAGCGTGACGAGCAGCGCCGAGTGCGGGTGTCCCTCGCGGACCTCGGGCCCGCAGGCCGAAGCGAGGAGCGCGAGCGCGAGCGCGACGCGGTCGAACGACGTGGGGCGCGACGTCATGGGGCGGGATGATACGCGACGCGCACGCGCGTCGGCGCGCGCTTCTCGCCGAAGCGCGTGCCGCGACTCGCCGGCTGGCTCGGCGGCCGGAGCTCCGCGATCTCCTCCGGGCATTCGAGGTGGGTCCGGGACTCCGGGAGCTGCGCCTTCAGCTCGGCGCTGGCGACGGACGATGAATCATGCGGAGTTCGCTCGCCGCCACGCTCCGAACCATGAAGCTCGCACTTGCCGCCGTCGCAACGCTCGCCACCGCTCTGTCTCCGGGCTCGGCTGACGAGTCACCGATTCGCATCGGACTCAACGCTCCGAAGTCCGGGCCGTACGCGGTGCAGGGTTTGGATCAACTGCGCGGCGCGACGCTCGCGGTCGAGGAAGTCAACGCCGCGGGCGGAGTGCTCGGTCGCCCGCTCGATCTCGTGGTGCGCGATTCGCAGTCGATGGCTGGGCAGTCGACCGAGAACGTGATCGAGCTGATCGAGCGGGAGCGCTGCCGGATGATCTTCGGCGGTGCAACGAACACGGTCGCCGTCGCGGCGTCGCGCGCGTGCAACGAGCGCGCGACTCCGTTCTTCGGCACGCTGACGTACTCGTCCGCGACGACCGGGAGCGAGGGCAGACGCTTCACGTTCCGCGAGTGCTTCGACTCGTGGGCAGGAGTCAAGGTCGTCGCCGAGACGCTCAACCGCGACTTCGCCGGAAAGACCTACTTCTACATCACCGCGGAGCGCGGTTGGGAGCAATCGGTCGAAGACGCGTTCCGCCGCGCCACGGACACGCGAGACACCGACGTTCACAAGCGGCTCGTAACGGCGTTCCCCGAATCGAACGAGGAGCACTTCAAGCGCGCGATCTCGTTCGCCAAGCTCGTCGACCCCGACGTGCTGGTGCTCTCGCTATACGGAAGGGACATGGAGCTCGCGCTGCGTCAGGCCACGTCCCAGGGATTGAAGTCCAAGATGCAGATCGTGGTGCCGTCGCTCACGCTCGGACTCGCCGAAGCGGCGGGGCCCAAGGTCATGGAGGGCGTGCTCGGTTCGCTCGCGTGGAGTTGGAACGTGCCGGCAACCTACGGATACGAGCGCGGGCAGGCGTTCGTCACGCGCTTTGCCGAGCGGTACGAGCGCTATCCGAGTTCGTCGGGCGCGTCGGCGTACTCGATCGTGCACGCCTGGTCGCAGGCGGTCGAGCGCGCCGGAACGGTCGCTGGGAACCAGGTCGTCACCGCCCTCGAGGGTGCGTCCTACACGCTGCTCAAGGACGAGCAGACCTGGCGCGCGTGGGACCACCAGTCGATCCAGTCGGTCTTCGCCGTGCGCTGCCGGCCCGAGGCCGAAGTGCGCGCCGATCCGTTCCAGCAGGACTACTTCCGGATCGTGGGTCGCATGGAGGGTGCGGACTGCTTCCGGACGCGCGAGGGGTGGAACGCCCTGCGCATCGCGGCGGGCAAGCCGGCCTACCTCGAGGCGTTTGGCGAAGGCGTCGCGCAACGCCTCGAGCGCACGGCGCGCGAGCGCTGATTCGCGACCGATTTCGGGGAGCGGAGGTGCGACGCGTCGACGCGCGGAGCGGGGTACGTTTGGGAGTTCCGCTGCCTCTCTCACACCGGGACTCCCCATGTCCGGTCCTCGAAAACATTTCGCACTCTTCGTCTCGGGCGTCGCGGCCACGCTGTCCATCCTGGGATTCGTCGGCGGCGACGATCGCGCGCGGCTCTCGTACGAGCAGGCCGAGCTGCTCTCGCACATGAGCATCGTCTACCTGAACGACGGCGCGGGCGGGAGGGCCAAGACGATTCGCATCTCCGGTGTCAACGTCCAGGTCGTCAACGGGCTCGGTGCGACGAACGGGAACTCGGACGCGCCGGCCGATGAGGACGCGGCGATCACGAACTCGGTCGGGAACGTCATCATCGGATACAACGAGCGCGCGAGCATGCGCGACACGCGCACCGGCTCGCACAACCTCGTCGTCGGCTTCGGCAACTCGTACACGAGCGTTGGCGGTCAGGTCGTCGGCTACATGAACTCGACGACGGCACCCTTCGCCGTCGTGAGCGGCGGCAGCGGCAACTCCGCCAGCGGTGCGTGGTCGTCCGTCTCCGGCGGCGCCGCGAACGTGGCCAGCGGCAACTGCGCTTCGGTCACCGGCGGAACGGCGAACACGGCGGACGGCATCAGCGCGTCGATCAGCGGCGGTGAGTCGAATCGCGTGTCGGGCAGCTGGGCGTGGAACGGCGGAGGGCGGCAGAACGACGTCGAGGGCAACGCCGCGATCGTCGTCGGCGGGGCCGACAACGAGGCACTCGCGAACGGCGCCGCGATCGTCGGCGGGCGCGGCAACCGCGCGACGTCGAACGGCGCACTCGTCGCCGGTGGCATCGACAACGAAGCCGCGGGCGCATGGGCGGTCGTCGCGGGCGGGCGCGGGAACAGCGCGCTCGGAGACGCCGCGGCCGTAGCCGGCGGTCGCGACAACGTGGCCGAAGGCGAGGGCTCGTCGGTGTCGGGCGGCGATTGCAACGGCGCCTACGGGCCGTTCTCGTCCGTGGGCGGCGGTCGCTACAACTCGGCCGACGGAAAGGGCGCGACGGTGAGCGGCGGAACCACGCGCGTCGCCGAAGACACGGACGATTGGGTCGCGGGCGGCCTGGTCGAGAGTCGCTGACGTGCGCGCGCCCGCCCGCTCGACGACGTAGACTCTCGGCGTGAACGCCGCGCGCCAACTCGCCACGCTCGCGCTCGTCGTGATGCCTTGCCTGCCGGCTTGCGCGGACGCCGAGGCGGAGCCCTTCCGCACCGCCGACAATCTGATCCTGATCTCGCTCGACACGCTGCGCGCCGATCGCCTCGGAGCGTACGGCAATCCGCGTGACATCACGCCGGAACTCGACCGCCTCGCCGCGCGCGGCGCCGTGTTCGAGCGCGTGGTCAGCGAGAGCAACTGGACCCTTCCGTCGCACGTCACGCTGCTGACCGGTCTCGCGCCCGACCGGCACGGCGTCGTCTCGCGCTCGCTCGGCGTGGGGGAGGACACGCCGCTGCTCGCCGAGGTGCTCGAGAGGTCCGGCTTCCGCACGCTCGGCAAGACGGACGGCGGGAACATGTCGAAGCGTCACGGCTTCGACCGCGGCTTCGAGCTGTTCCTCGACGACGATGACGGGCTGGAGCACACGCTCAGCGACGCGCGCGCTTTCGTCGAGCGGCTGGAGGAGGGCGAGCGCTACTTCTTGTTCCTGCACTCGTACGAGGTCCACTGTCCGTACGATGCGTCCGACGCAACGCTCGCCGAGCTCGCTTCGCCCGGCGCCAGCTTCGTCGAGACGGATGGCCGTTGCGGCGATCCGCACTTCAACGAGGCGCACCTCGACGCCTCCCAGGCACTGCACGTCGCGGACGTGTACGACGCCGGCGTTCGGGACGCGGATGCGTTGCTGGGGGACTTCTTCGACTGGCTCGATGCGCGCGGCGAGTTCGAACGCACGCTGGTCGTCTTCACGTCCGACCACGGCGAGGAGTTCCTCGAGCACGGACGCATCGGGCACGCGGGCACGGTGTACCGCGAGGCGCTGCTCGTCCCGCTCGTGCTCGCCGGTCCGGGGATCGCACCGACGCGGGTCGGCACGCCGACGGGGCTGATGGACGTCGCGCCGACGGTGCTCGAGCTGCTCGGCCTGCCGGCGCTCGCGGGCGTCGACGGCGTCTCGCTGGTTCCGTTGCTGCGAAGCGGCGCCGACGGGGACCGTGACGACGCGAGGTTCAGCGCGTGCCAGGCGGCCGAGCTCGCGTCCGTGATGACGCGCGAGCGGCACCTGATCGTCGATGAGGGCACGGGACGCGTCCAGTTGTACGCGCTCGACGCCGACGCGAATGAGCAGCGCGATCTCAGCGCCATCGAGCGTGACGAAGTGGCGCGCTTGCGAGCGCGCATCGAAGCGCGGCGCGCGCTCGCCGCCGGGCGGACACACGCGCCGCGCTCACTCGAGCGCCTCTCCGACGACGAGCTCGAGGAGCTGCGCGCCCTCGGGTACGTCGAGTAACGGGTCGCCACTTGCTAGGATTCGAGGCGATGCGGACGCGAGCCTCTTTCGTCGTGTTGCGCGCGCTCGCCGTGATCGGCGTCGCGCTCTGCAGCGCGTTGCTGCGCACGGGCGATGCGCGCACGAACGTCGTCGTGCTGGTCCTGTCCGAGGCGGGCGACGACGATTCGAAGGCGCCGATCCTCGACGCGCTTCGCGCACAGTCGGCGCTGTTCGAGAACGTCGACGTCCCCGCGCACCCGGGTCGCCCGAGCGACGTCGCGCTCCTGTCCGGGCGCACGCCGCGCGCGACGGGCGTGCAAGCCGACCTGCCGCGTCCGCCGCTCGCGGGCGAACTCTCCGTGGCGACCGCGTTCTCCGACGCCGGATACCTGACGCTCGCCGCGGGTGGCGTTCCGGGCAAGCCGCGCGCGCTCGGGTTCGCGCGCGGTGGCGACGACCTGGACCTCGCGACGGCGGACGGCGCCGAGGCGTGCCTGGCTGCGCTCGAAGAACGCGCTGCTGGAACGCCGTTCTTCCTCTGGTGGACGCCGGGGCGCGCGCGTTCGAACGCCGACGTCGACGGAGGCATGGCGGCGCTGATCGCAGCGCTCGCGGCGCGTGGCGAGGACGCGAATACGCTCTACGTCGTCGTTCGCGAGCGCAGCCTCCGTCCGGCCGCTCGCTTCGCCCAGGCGGGCGTTCCGCGGGCCGACCTCGCGTTCCGGCGTCCGAGTCGCATTGCTCCGGGGCCCCGCGCCGGAGTGGTCACGACGCTCGACCTCGTCCCGACGCTGCTCGCCAGCGCCGAACTCGCGCCGGCGGACGATGCTCCGGGTCTCAGTCTGTTGCCGGTGCTCGAGCAGGGCGCGGCGCTCGAGCGGGAGTTCGTGCACGGCGCCGTCTACCTCGACCCCGAGCTGGCGAATGCGCGCGCGCCGCTGCCCGAGCTCGAGCCGGCGATGATCTACGCGCGCTCGACGCACTGGCGTTACGTGCTGAGCCTGGTCGACGACGAGGACGAGGGCTCCGACTTCACCTACGCCTATCCCGTTTCCGAGGGGCAGCAGCAGCTCTTCGACCTCGCACGCGAGGGCGCCCAAACGCGCGACGTTTCGGGGGATCTCGCGCACGCGGAGCAACTGTCCGAGCTGCGCCGCGCGTCGCTCGCGTGGTGGACCGAAGCGGGTGGCGAGGAGCTGCGCCTGCCGCCGCTCTTCACCGGCCTGCCGCCGGAGGCGGACGCGCCGGATGCGCGCCCGAACATCGTGCTGATCGTCTCGGACGACCAGGACTACAAGCACCTCGGCTTCCTCAGGGGCGGCGCGGGAGCGATGCCGACGACGGATCGGCTCGCCGCCGCGGGGGTCGTGTTCGACGTGGCGCACGTCTCGATGTCGCGCTGCCGCCCGTCGCTCGCGACGCTTCTCAGCGGACGCTATCCGCACCAGTCGGGGATCCTCGACAATCAAACGGGGCGCACGCTCAACCGGCGCGTCACGCTGCCCGGGATCCTGAAGCGCGCCGGCTACGCGACGTTCGTGGGCGGCAAGTTCTGGGAGGGCAACCACCACTCGATGGGCTTCATCGCGCCGGAGCGTCAGCGCCGGAACCAGTTCGTGCGTGAGGACCAGGACGACCTCTTCGCGTTCCTCGACGAGCACGCGCGCACGCGCCCGTTCTTCGTTTGGTGGGCGCCGCTCTTGCCGCACGGACCGTTCGACGCACCCGAGCGGTACCGGAAGCCGTTCGCGGAAACGGCGGTCGCGCCCCCGGTCGGCTTCCCGGGCGACGCGAGCACCTTCGTCGAGCAGGAGCGCACCGCGTTCGCGATGGAGGCGTGGTTCGACGACGGCCTGACGCAGTTGTGCGACAAGCTGCGCGCGCTCGGCGAGTTCGACAACACGCTCTTCTGCTTCCTTATAGACAACGGCTGGTCGAACGCGCGTCCGTCGAAGGGCTCCGTGTACGAGCAGGGCCTGCGCACGCCCGTTTTCTTCTCCTGGAAGGACGGCTTCGCGGGCGGGCGCCACAGCGCCTCGCTCGTCTCGACGGTCGACATCTTTCCGACGCTCCTCGATTTTGCCGGCGAGCGCGTCCCCGCGAACGCGATCGGCAAGAGCCTGCGCGCCGAGCTCGTCGGCGCGCCGGACGCCACGCCGCCGCGCGACGTCCTGTGCGGCGCGGCCTACGTCCCGCCGCGGCGCGACGGTCCGGTGCGGCCCGAGCGAGACGCCTATGCGTTGTACGCGCGGACGGCCGACTGGAAGTACGTGCTCTACGTGCGCCGGGTCAACGAGGCCGACGCCAAGATCCACGCTCCCGCGGACACGTTCGCCCCGCGCGAGTTCGGCGACGAGAACCTGTTCGACCTCGCCCGCGATCCGGACGAACTCGCCGACCTGTCGGCGGATCCGGCGCAGGCCGAGCGGATGGCCGAGCTGCGCCTGGCGGCGCTCGACTGGTGGGAGGGGACCGGCGGTCGCCCGCTCAAGCTCCCGTGAATCGGAGCCGCGAATCCCGATTTCGTGCGGGGCCTCCCTGCCCGTTCGCGCACGAACCCGAGGACCGACTCCCCGAACCGACGACCCGAGGACCAAGATGGCCAAGACCCCCGATGACGCCGCTGCGACGATGATCGCCAACCTGCCCGAGAAGACCGGCAAGGCCATGCCCGCGTGGCTGAAGATCGCCGCGCGCGCCGGGCTCGAGAAGCACGGCCAGCTCGTGAAGTTCCTGAAGGAAGAGCACGGCGTGACACATGGCTACGCCAACCTGATCGCGCACACGTTCCTGAAGTCGTCGGCGATGAGCTCGAGCGACGGCGACCTCATCGAGGCGCAGTACGCGGGACCGAAGGCGGAGCTGCGAGCGATCTACGACAAGCTGCTCGCGGCGACGAAGAAGCTCGGCAAGGACGTCGAGGTCGCGCCGAAGAAGGCCTACGCCAGCCTGCGCCGCTCGAAGCAGTTCGCGCTCTTCCAACCGTCGACCAAGACGCGCCTCGACGTGGGCCTGAACTTGAAGGGCGACCCGACGACGAAGCGACTCGAGGCCTCCGGGAGCTTCAATTCGATGTGCAGCCATCGCGTGCGTTTGAGCTCGCCGGCGGACGTCGACGCCGAGCTCATCGGTTGGATTCGCGCCGCGTACGACCGGGCGTGATCCGCGCGCGCCGCTCGCTTGCCCGGCGGCCGTTGCTACAATCCGCCGCGTGCGCGCCCACGGGGACCGAACGACGAGCAGCGGAGCGGCGCACCGCGCGTGCGCTGCCCGCGTAGCCGGCGCGCTCGGGGCCGTCGTTCTGGCGTTCGGATCCGGCTGCCGCGCCCCGGCCGAGGCCCGCGGCGACGAAGCGCGTATCGTCTACGATCCGTTCCGGATCCCTCACATCCTGGCGGACGACGACCGCAGCGCGCTGTACGCCCTCGGGTTTCAACAGGCGAGCGACTTTCCGGTCGCGACGCTGGCGAACCTTTGGTCGGCGACCGGGCGCTTCGCGCACGTCGCGGGGAAGGCGGTGCTCGAGCGCGACGCGCGCATCCGCCGCTTCGGCATCGACGCCAAGGCGGCGAAGCAGGCGCGCGATCCGAACGAACTCGCGCCGGATGTTCGGGCGCTGCTCGTGGCCTACGTCGACGGTGTGAACGCAGGGCGCCGCGCATGGCTCACGGACGCGGAGGCGTTCGAGACGCTGCTCGGTGAGGACGCCGAAGGGCCCACGCGCGGCCCCTCGCTCGCGTTCGATCCCGTACCCCCGTGGCTCGATCCGGTGTTCGCGGACGACGACCTGCGCGCGCGGTTGCGCCGGCTCTTCGATGCGGAGATCACGCTCGAGCACGTGCTGTCGCTCGGCATCGCGGTGAACGGCGGGCCCGAGTTCATCGGCGGCGGTTACGCCACGCGGACGAACATCTGGACCGTTCGCAACGCGGAGCGCGACCCCGCGGTCGTGACGATGGTCGACTCGCACCAACCGATCCGCGCGTCGGGTGCGCGCGCGTACTTCGTTCAGGTCGCGGGCGACACGTACGACGTCGTCGGCTACAGCTACCCGGGTTTTCCGTGCGTGACGCTCGGCTTCAACGACACCCTGGCGTTCTCGCTGCAGACGCTGCCGAGTCCTCCGCGACCGTTGAGCGTGCTCGGCGCGACCGCGTTCCGTTACCGGGGCAACGACGCGCCACACGTCGCACGCTGGGACGCCGAGCTGGTTCCGAACGCCGAGCGGCTTCTTGTCGGTGACGCGTCGGTCGCGCTCGAGAGCACGAGCACCGTCTTGCGCTATTGGGACGTCGCGCGCGGCGAGCTCGTCGACGACCCGCGGGGCGCGCGCACGTTCGCCTTCGTGCCGGAGACCAACGCGGAGCTCGCGCGCTTCGCCCTGCGCTATCCCGTGCTCGACGACACGGCGAATCCGGCGTCGAACGGCCGCACGATTCGCTTCGAGGGGCGCAGCTTCCTCGCTGCGCGCAGCC
This sequence comes from Planctomycetota bacterium, assembly GCA_029259605.1. Taxonomy (GTDB): domain Bacteria; phylum Planctomycetota; class UBA1135; order UBA1135; genus OFTM281. Next base: position 30,590 of record JAJDEV010000167.1, read on the forward strand.
CGTGGGAGTTCTGGATCGGCGTCGGCCGTGCGCGCGGCATCGCGCGCGCGGACGGCGGGTCGAGCGCGGACGACGAGCACACGCTCGAAGCGTTGCTCGAGCGGTCGATCCTGTGCATGGGACGCGGCGAGGCGCTCGTCGTGTCCGACGCGCGCGGAGGGCTCGAGTACCTCTCGCTCGGACTCGTTCCGATCCCCGGGATCGCGGCGAGCGGCGGCGGCACGCTCGACGGCAACGACCCCGCGCAACGCTGGCGCGGATTCCACGCCTTCGACGAGCTGCCGCGCATCGTCGACACCGACGGCTACGGCGAGCGCGCCGAGGCGTGGGTGCAGAGCAACGGCTCGCCGCACGTCCTGCGTCGCGCCGGCTTCGACGCGCGCGCCTTCGCGGCGCGTCCCTACTTGCTCGACCCCGAGCCATGGAAGTCGCTGCGCCACGACCGTGCGTTCGAGCTCGTCGAGCGCGCGGCGGAGGACGGCGCGGCCTCGCTCGATGAGCTCTGCGCCGCCGCGCTCGACGTGCAGGACGTATGGTCGGCGCGCATGTGGCCGTTCGTCGCGGAGGTCGAGAGCGCGGACTCCGCGGACTTCCTCGCGTGGCTCGACACGTGGCGCTTCGAGGGCGCCGACGGTTCTCCCGGTGACGAGGCGTTCCTCGCCCATCCGATGTCGCAGGTCACCGTGTTCATGACGCTCGTGCGCAGCGAGTTCGAGGGTGCGGTCCTCGAGCTCGATGCGCCGACTGCGGACGAGCTCGGCTTCGCGTTCGATCCGTCGTTCGCGCTCCCGACCCCCGAGCTCGTGCGCAGCTCGAGCGAATGGCGGCGGATCGGACGTGCGCTGACCGGCGCGGTGCAGACCAGCGCCGCGCTCTTCGAGGCCACGCGCGTCGGGACCGGCCTGGTCAACGCGCGGCGGCTGCCCGCGTTGCTCGGCGCCACGGTCGACGATCCGGTTTGGGCGCGGCTCTTCGAGTCCACGCCCGACGCGTGGGGGACGGGCCGCTCGGCGCCGCTCGCGCGGTGGGGTTGGACCAACGTGCTCGCGCTGACGCCGCACGCCAGGCGCACGCCGCGCGCGAACACGCTCGAGCGTTCGCTGCGCTCGATGTTCGCGCCGGCCGATCTGGCGCCGTTCGCCTTCCACTCGGCGCAGGAGCCGGTGGTGTTCCCGCTCGGCGGCGTGCAGGACTCGATCTTCCAGGTGCACGCCAACGGTTACCGGTCGAGCTCGGACGCGGTGCACGCGACGGCGGACGGTCCGCTCTACCTCGCGCCGATCGACTTCGGATCGCAGATCCTGTACGCGGTCGAGTTGCGGCCGAACCGCCCGCCCGCGGCGCGCTTCCTCGCGTCGCTCGGCAGCACCGAGATCACCGCGCCGATCGCGTCGCGCGGGGTCGCCGCTGGCGACCATGCGCGCAACGTCGAAGACTTCGTCGCCGGGCATTGGAACGAGCTGATCACCGACGAGGAGCGCGTCCTGGACAGCGCCGTCCGAACGGTTCGATTGAAGCGTCCCTGAGCGCCCGGCGCCGCGTTTCCGGGACTTCGTGCGGAACCCGGACCGTCGACGTATGTTCGGTGCTCCGTCCGTTCCCCCGCGCCGCGCGAGACACACCCATGAACACACCCCTGCTCCCGACTCTCCTGATCGCCACCCTCGCGGGAGGCGTCGCTGCCTTCGTGGTCACGGTCTTCGTGTCGCCCGGCGCGCACGACCGCGGCGTGTCGGCGACGCCCGATGTCGGCACATCGAACCCGACCGGCGGGGAGAGCGCGGCGACCGTAGCGGGGCTGCGCAAGGAGAACGCCGATCTGCGCGTGCGGGTCGCCACGCTGGAGTCGACCGTGAGCCGGTTGGCCGGCGGGACCGGTGCGGAGTCGCGCGCGCCCGTCGCGGTCGGGTCGGCCGACGACGTCGTTCCGCAGAGCGCTTCGACGCGCGACTTCCTGGACGCGTTCGCGTCGGAGGGGCGTGTGCCCGAGCTGTTCGTCGCGCGCGTCGGCGAGGCGCTGGACGAGATTCGGGCGGCCGAAGAAGCGGCGCGCATCGAGGCGGAAACCGTGGCGCAGGCGGAGCGCGTGGAAGAGCGGCTCGTGCGCCTGCGCGACGAACTCGGACTGAGTGGCTATCAGATGGACGAGATGCGCGGCATCCTCGTTGCGGAGGAGGCGTCGCGCTCCGAACTGTGGAGCAGCGTGCGCGACGGCGGCGATCGCGGATCCATGCGCGACCGGATGCGGGACGCGCGGGATGAACTGAACACGCGCCTCTCTGAGGTGCTCGATCCCGACCAGCTCGAGCGCTATCAGGAGAGTCGCGACCGCGGCTTTGGCGGCTTCGGCGGCGGACGCCTCGGCGGTGGCGGTGGCGGCGACGCTTCCCAAGAGGGGCGCACGGGAATCCGCGCGCGTACGGACCGAACCCGGGGCTAGCGAGCTTCGGCGGGGGCGAGGAAGCTCGCGCGCGCGAGCGGGAACGCGAGCAGCGTCCACACGAGCAGCGCGGCGAGGTAGCTCGACGTCGTCTCGTCGAAGGTCCAGAGCACGCCCATGTCGAGCACGGCGTCGGGGACCCACGCATCGATCGCGCGAAAGCCGCCGAAGCGGTACGTGAACGAGTGCAGCAGCATCAGGTAGACGCGCAGCAGCACGAAGGCGTGGATGGCGACGAGCCCGACGGGCAGCGCCCAGAGTCGCCGGCGCAGCCCGGGGGTCGCGAGGAAGAGCGCGAGCGCGAACGCGACGGGGAAGTATCCGATGCGCTGGCTTTTGATGCCCACGACCGGGCGCTGGCGCGGATGTCCGTCCGCGATGAGCACGACCTTCACGTCCTGGTGCGGGCGCTCGGGGAAGCGCTCGAAGCGCGTTCGCGTGGTCGGACTGAAGCGTCCCAGCAGCGCGTTGCCGGAGGCGCGGAACGCGGCGGCGTAGGGCGCGTGGATCGCGGGCCAAACGGCGAGCAACGCGGTGTAGACGAGCGCGACGCGCAGCACGAAGCAGAGCACGCGCTTGCGGATCGGAACACGATGCCCTGGTTCGACGCTCATGACGTTCCGCGCGCCGGAGCCGGATCCGCGACCCGCGCCGCCCACACGGACCACATCAGCACCGCGGCGAGGACGAAGACCGCCTCCCAGACCGTCGTGTGAACGACGTGGAACGCGTCCGCCGCATAGCGCTGCACGGCGAACAGAGACACGATGCGCACCACGTTGAGCACCTCGATCACGACGAGCCCGAAGAGGAGCCCGCGCGCCTTCTCCTTCCAGGTCGACGGGAACGCGATGACGCCGCTGACGAAGCACATAATGGCGTAGATCGCGTCGCAGCCCTCGCCGATTTCGAGTCCCGCTTGACCGGGGCACGTGATCAACGCGCCGGAGCGCACGAGTCCGTCGAAGGGCAGCGCGAGCAGCGCCGAGGCGATCCACGCGAGGAACTCGCGGTGGACCTCGAACGCGGCGGAACGCTTGGTCAGCGCGTACGCGGTGTACAGCACCAAGAGCACGGCGAGGAAGCTCGCGACGAACCGCAACGCGCTCCCGCCGCCGCCCGATGATGCCTGCGGCGCGGCTTCCTCAGTCGTCGTCTTCGTCGTCATCTTCGGATGCGGGCCAGCATACGCGGCCCCACGTTTCGCGACGAGGGCGGCGTCGTGTAGCTTCGCGCGCATGCAGAACACGACCCAGGGCGCCGACCTCACCGCTGCGTTCGCCGGCCCGACCACCGACGCGTTGGCTGCGCTCGACCGTGCGTTCGTCGACCTCCATACCAAGAAGGAGGACGCCTTCTGGGTCGCGTACATGGGACTCGGCGACGACGCGGAGGCGTCGCGCGCGGAGCTCGATCGGCTCGAGATCGAGTCGAAGCGCTTCCTTCAGGATCCGGGCAAGCTCACCGCCGTGCGCGCGCTCCTCGCGCGAGACGACGCGCGCGACGCGAACGAGCGCATCTCGCTCGACGGCTGGCTCCGAACGTTCGAGGCGCACGCGATCGAGTCGCGTGAAGCGCGCGAGCTCGACGAGGCGATCACCGCGGCCGAGGGAAGCCTCGCGAACGCGCGCGCCCAGATGCGCCTGGGCTACGAGGATCCCGCGCAGGGCTTCGTGAAGGCGAGCAGCGTCAAGCTCGGGATGATGCTCGTCAGCGAGAAGGACGCCGCGCTGCGCCGCGCGGCATGGGACGGTTTGCGCAGCATCGAGACGCGCGTGCTCGACTCGGGCTTCCTCGATGTGGTGCGGATGCGCAACCGGCTCGGGCGCATGCTCGGCGCGGAGGACTACTACGATTGGAAGGTGCGGCGCGTCGAGGGCATGAGCAAGGCCGAGGTGTTCGCCCTGCTCGAGGAGCTCGACCACAAGACGCGCGAGGCCGCGCAGCGCGGCCTCGATGACCTGGCCGCGCGCGAAGGTCCGGATGCGTGCGCGCCGTGGAACGTGCGCTTCTTCACGGCGGGCGACGTAACGCACGAGCAGGACCCGTACTTCCCGTTCGAGCGGGCGGTCGAGCGGTGGGGGAGGTCGTTCGCGGCGCTCGGGATTGACTACCGTGGAGCGACGATGGTGCTCGACCTCGTCGACCGCGAGGGCAAGTACGAGAACGGCTTCATGCACGGCCCCGAGCTGGCGTGGGTCGACCGGGGCGAGGCGCGACCCGCACGCATCCACTTCACGGCGAACGCGATTCCCGGCATGGTCGGCTCCGGCGCGCGGGCGCTCGGAACGCTCTTTCACGAGGGTGGTCACGCGGCGCACTTCGCCAACATCCGCATGCCTTCGCCGTGCTTCGGCCACGAGTTCGCGCCGACGTCGGTGGCGTTCGCCGAGACGCAGAGCATGTTCCTCGACAGCCTGATCGAGGACGCGGACTGGAAGGCGCGCTACGCGCGGACGAGCGACGGTGAACCCATGCCGCTCGCGCTGATCGAGAAGGGCATCCGCGCCACGCAGCCTTTCGCGGCGTGGGGCGTGCGTCAGATGCTGTCGGTCTGCTTCGCCGAGCGCGCGATCTACGAGATTCCGGACGACGAGCTGACATCGGAGCGCGTGCTGGCCGAGGTCCGCGCCGTCGAGGCGCGCATGGCGTTGCTCCCCGACGGAGCCCCACGGCCGGTGCTGTCCGTTCCGCACCTACTCGCGGGTGAGAGCAGCGCGTACTACCACGGCTACGTGTTGGCCGAGATGGCCGTGCACCAGACGCGCGCGTTCTTCCTCGAGCGCGACGGGCACCTGGTCGACAACGCGCGCATCGGTCCGGACCTGCGTGAGAACTACTGGGCGCCGGGTAACAGCCGCCGCTTCGGCGACTTCGTGCGCGGCCTCACCGGGAAGCCGCTCTCGGCGGACGCCCTGGCCGCGCGCGTGAACGCGTCGGTCGAGGACGCGCTCGCGGCAGCGCACGCCGCCATCGAACGTCTGGGCACGGTCCCCGAGTTCGAAGGCGCGGTCGAGCTCGGCGCGCACATTCGCGTCGCCCACGGCCGCGACACGGTGGCCGAATCCGGCGCCGACTTCGAGCCCTTCGCGCGCGCGTTCGCGGACTGGATCGCGGGCCTCGCGCGGGCGGCGAGCTGAGCCGTCGCACGCGCGGATGGAGGCGGCACCCGGATTCGAACCGGGGATCATGGATTTGCAATCCATTGCCTTAGCCACTTGGCTATGCCGCCGCGGGCCGCAGAGGATAGCCGAGGCGCGAGGCGCGTCAACGCTCACACCGCGTGCGCGGCCGCACTTCGAACCGGCCTTCGAAGCGCGCACCGGGTGTCCTCGCCGACGGACGCTCGCGCGGGGGATGCCGGTCGCGCCGATCTGCGGCGCACGGCGGGGGAAACGCCGTTTTGGAGCGCGTGCCGGCCGCTCGCCCCGCGCTTCCGGCCGGGGGCCCCGTCGTGGCACGGGCGTTGCGCTTTCGGGGGTGAACTCCCCAAGCAGGTGACCCCCCATGAAGAACATGATCCAGATGTGCATGAAGATGTGGCTGCTCGGGCTGGTCGGGATGCTCGTCGCGCACACGGTCTTCGGTCAGGGCCCCGACGACCTCGTCTGCGGAATCTTCGCGCGCATGTGGGGCGTCGGTGGGGCGAGCTTCGTCGTCCTCGGTGGAGTGAACGTGCTGTCGGGAGCCGGTTCGCGAAAGTAGGTCGCGCGTGAGTCTCAGCACGGGCTGATAGGATTGGGGGCGCCGGACGAACGTCGGCGCCCTTTTTCGTTTTGTCCCGACCCGAATCTCCGCCGCGCGCCCGGCCCATCGCGCTCCTGCTGGCGCTGCTCGTGTGCGCGGCGTGCGGCGAGAACGACGCGGTTCGATGGAGCTCGCCGCGGAGCGCAGCGTCTGCGGAGGACGACGCGCCCACGTTCACGCGCGACATCGCTCCGATCCTGTTCCAGAACTGCTCGGTCTGTCACCGGCCGGGTGAGGCGGCGCCGTTCTCGCTCCTCACGTTCGACGACGCGAAGAAGCGCGCGAAGCAGATCGCCATCGTCACGGGATCGCGCTACATGCCGCCGTGGTTGCCGGAGGCGCAACCGGCCGCGCCGTTCCTCGGGGACCGGACACTTTCTTCGGACGAGATCGACACGCTCGCGCGTTGGGCCGAGGCGGGCGCGCCCGAGGGCGATCCGAAGGACCTCCCGCCGACGCCGCGATGGACCGCCGGTTGGCAGCTCGGCGAACCCGACCTCGTCGCGACGATGCCGCGCGCCTTCGACGTCCCGCTCGAGGGGCGCGACATCTATCGCAACTTCCTCATCCCCGCGCCGCTCGCTCCGGGATCGAAGACGCGCTACGTGCGTGCGGTCGAGTGGCGCGTCGACAACCGAGTCGTGCTGCACCACGCGGCGCTCTTCGTCGATCGGTCGGGGGCGTCGCGCGAGCTCGAAGCGACGGACCCCGCGCCGGGTTTTCCCGGCATGGGCCCCGGCAACGCGCTAGTTCCCGACGGCCAGTTCGTCGGCTGGGCGCCCGGCAAGGTGACGCGCGCGGGCGAGGAGGGCATCGCGTGGACGCTCGACGATCAGACCGACATCGTGCTCCAGCTGCACCTGCGTCCGAGCGGAAAGCCCGAGTCGATCCGCGTGTCGCTCGGACTCCACTTCGCCGACGCGCCGCCGACGCGCTCGGTCGTCAGCATTCGCCTGATGTCGAACACGATCGACATTCCTGCGGGTCAGCGCGACTACCGCGTCGTCGATCGTTACGTGGTCCCCGTCGACCTCTCGGTACACGGCATCTATCCCCACGCGCACTATCTCGCGCGGGACATGCGCGGTACCGCGACGCTGCCGAATGGCTCGACACGGACGCTGTTCCACATCCCCTCGTGGGACTTCAACTGGCAGGACGAGTACGCGTACGTCGAGCCGATCGCGTTGCCGCAGGGCAGCGAGATCGTGATGGAGTACGTCTACGACAACTCCGCGGACAACGTGCTGAATCCGAACTCGCCGCCGAAGCGCGTCGTGTTCGGCGAACAGTCGGACGACGAGATGGCGGAACTCCTGCTCCAGGTCGAGCCGAGCACCGACGACCTTCCGTTGCTCTGGCGTGACTTCGCCTGGAAGACGCACCGCGACCAGGTCGCGCGGTTCGAGCGGCTCGCCCTCGAGGAACCGGACGCGCCGCGCTGGCACGGACAGCTCGGGAACTTCGCGCTGCGTGATGGGCGCTTCGACGAGGCGATCCGGCGCTTCCAACGCGTTGCGGAGATCCGCGCCGGCAAGGCCAAGCCGCTCGCGAACCTGGGGCACGCGTACCTCCTCAGCGGAGACGCGCGCTCCGCAGCCGATACCCTGCGGCGCGCGCTCGCGATCGACGCGCGGCTCGTCGCCGCGCGCGTCGAGCTGGGGCGCGCCTTGACCCTGCTGGAGGACTACGACGAAGCGAGCGCCGAACTCTCGCGCGCCCTCGCCGAGCTTCCCGGCATGCACGAGACCTACGACGCGCTCGCGGAGCTCTCCCTCGCGACCGGGGACGACGGCGCGGCGAGCGGGCACTACGCGGCCGCGCTCGAGGCCAATCCGGACGACGTGCACGCGCTCGTCGGGCTCGGGCGCCTGCGCGCCGAGGGTGCCGATCGAAGGGGAGCGATCGAGCTGTTCCGCCGCGCGCTGGCCGTCTACCCCGATGAGAGCGCCGCGCACTTCGAGCTCGGCCGCGCGCTGGACGCCGAGGGCTTGCGCGACGACGCGGAGCGCCACCTCGCGATCGCGGTCCAGCTCGCCCCGCGCAACGCCGAGTACGCGCGCGAATTCGAGCGAGTTCGCACGCTTCCGAGATAGTGTCGCTCGCGGCGTCGTGCGCGTTGCTCGCCTCGGACGAACGGCGTTACGCGTCCATCACTCGGTGCCGATGCGTTCGCGACCGAGCCGCGTGTTGCACGGCGGATGCGGGCCGGAACGCGCGCCGCGCCGTCCGCGGGACTGTGGATTGCAAGAGTGTTGTGGGTGCGACAGTCGATCGAGCGGCCACCGCCCATTCGCTCGTCCATCGCTCACCGTGCCGGCCCCTTGGCGCTGCCCCAGCTACGGTCCGCCCGCTCGTGTTTCCACCCGGTCCCACCAGGCGACCGCTTCCAACGGAGTTCGTCCTATGCAGGTCACGTTTCCCCCCGCTCTCCTCGCTCTTTCGCTCCTCGCTCTTCCGCTCGAAGCCCAGACGCTGCGTCCCTCGAAGGCGACGCTCCTGGGCGCCGACGAGCTCGCGACGCCCGTGCGATTTCAGGGGCCGCCCGCGTTCGCGCACCTCGACCTCGACACGGGTGTCGTGACGCAGAGCACGCTCGCGCCGTCGGCCCGCTCCGCGCAGTCGCTCTGTTTCGACAACACGCTCGACGACGAGCCCATCGTCGACGGGCTCCTCTATCCGGCGAAGTTCGAGCTCCTCGACTGGGGCGTGAAGTCCTGTGGTGGCTCGGGCTTCGTCGATCGGCTCACGATCGGGTACGGCAGCATGGCCGTACCGACCGCAGCCGGCGGTCCCGGCGGGAGCCTCACCGTGCGCATCTACTCCAGCGCCACGGGCTTCGGCGCGCCGGGAACGCTCGTGCGCGAGATCAAGCTGACGGGGCTGCCGTCCCAAGGGCCGATCACGGGGCCGGGGCAGTTCGGGCCGCAGTACGTGACGGTCGACCTCGGCGCGCGGTCGTTCTTCCTTCCCGAGGGCCCGATCGGGTGGTCGTACCAAGGCGACGACGGTGGCACCGCTCCGATCCTGGTCGACGTCGACGCGTCCCTGGGCACCGAGATGGCGTATGACGTCTACTCACCGGGTCCGGCGAGCGCCGCCACGTACGGCGGGACGTTCCTGCTCCCGGCCGGCCCGAACTCCTGGGACGCGAAGGAGAACAGCTTCTACCTCCAGCTCTTTCAGAACGACGCGGTCGCGAGCGTGCTTCCGATCCCCGCGGGGAGCAACCCGGACCTGTTCACCGCGGCGGCCCCGGTCGTCGGATCGCGGTGGCGATCGCAGGTCGGCCTGGTCGGCGGCTCGGGTTCGGGGGTCACGCTCGTCGCGATGTCGTCGTCGCGTTTGAACGGTGTGCAGTCGCCGATGGGTGAGCTGGTCATCGATCCGTCGACGCTGATCACCGAGGTTTCGGTCGGCGTGTTCGACGCGCACAGCTTCTCGATCCCGTCCGACTCGGCGCTGCTCGGCTGGCGCTTCTACGCCCAGGGCGGGTTCTTCGATGCGGGCGGCTTGCAGCTGACGAACGGACTCGAATTGACCGTCGGGTCCTTCTGATCCGTACGAGTGGCGCGGCGCCGCACGTCAGCGGTCTGCTTGCACGCGCGCGCGAATCGCTTCCACGGCTTCCTTCGGATAGCGCTTGATCCGTAGTACGGCGCGGTTGCCGCGCGTGTCGGTGTTCGGGTTCAGGTAGCGCCACACGACCTCGCCGCTCCGCGTGACCTCGAACGCCTCGCCGCTGTTCGAATTGCCGACCAGCACGTTGCCGTTCGGCAACGCCTCCGCCGTTCCCCGGCCCTCGGTGAAGAAGTCGGTCGGTTCGGAGGCGGTGAACTCCCACAGGATCTCACCGGTGCGCGGATCCAGCTCGAGCACGCGCGAGTAGCCGCGCTCCTTCCACCCGTTGTCGAGCACGAGGATGTGCCCGTTCTCCATGACGCTCGCCTCGTGCGGTCCCTGGAGCTCGTCCTTGCCCCAGTGCCAAAGGACACGACCGGCCGCCGGGTCGATCATCGCGATCGTGCACGGATAGCGCAGCGTGACGAGCACGTTGCCGAGCGCGAAGAGCGGGTTCTTCGCGGCCAGTTCGGCGGACGTCATCGGCACCGCCGTGTTGCAGTGGATCGGGTCGACGTTCGCGTCCGGCGGCGCGAACTCGATCACTTCGGGCGCGGAGATCGGAATCTCCGGCACGGTGGACAGGATGTCCCAGAGCGAACGCTCCGAGACGCGCTCGCCGTCGCGATCGCACACCGTCAGGTAGTTGTCGACCGTGAAGCGTTGCGCGTGGATCTCGGGCACGAGGCGCAGGTTGCGCGTCAGAACCAGCAGGTTGCCGTCGGGCTGCAGGCGCACGTCGTGATGCGCATCCATCGGGCGTCGCCAAACGACGTCGCCGTTCCAGTCGAGCCGCAGCAGGTAGTTCTCCTTGGGAGAGATGCAGACGACGTCACCGTTCTCGAGCAACTCGACGCGGGTCCAGCGCGTGTCGACACCCAGTCGCTCGCGCCACTCGTGCAGGACGTTGCCGTCCATGTCGACCAGGAACGCGGCGCGGTTCGGGAGGCTCGTGATGAAGTTGACGCCTTCCCAGGCCGCGTCGGGATCGTGGAGCACGACGCCGGACTTCGCGTCGCCCGCCACGGGCGCGTCCGAGAAGTCCACGTAGCCGAGCGCCGCGATCTCGTCCAGATAGCCGAGGTTCGCCTCCTCGATCCCGTCGGGCTCGGCTGCGGCGTCGACCTCGGGCGGCGTCGGTGCGGGCGCGTCGTCCGAACAGCCCATGGCCGAAAGCATGAGCACGAACGCCGCGATGCGCTGCGGCGAAGAGTTTTCGGTACGGGCAGGGGGGCGATTCACGGAGCGTTCCTTGCGAGAGCGGAGGTTATACGGGGACGCGTCGTCGGATGTGAAAGGGGATCCGGTCCGGTGCGCCATGACGCGTCCGTGAACTTCGCCCGCGGCCAGAAGCCCGGACTCGATCGCGTCCCGCGCTTTACCGGGGGGCGCCGCGGCGTTGAAGTGTTCGCATGGAGGCAACGACTCCGGCCGCTTCGTCGGTCCCGCGCAGGCTGCTCGACCGAGTCGTGGTCGCGTTCGCGCTCTGGACGTTGCTCGCGAACGTCGTGGTCCTGTCCGGGGGCACCCTGCGCCAGCTCGTCACGGCGGCCGGGGTCGGAGCGGTGCTGGTCCTCGCCGGGCGGGTCGCGCTCCGGCGCCGCGGCGCGGCCGCGTCCACGACGGGAGCGCGTGCAATCCAGCTCCCGCTCGAGGTGGAGGACGACTCGCGCCCGTCGGCGCCTTGGCGTTTTGGCGCCGTCGCGGCGGCGCTCGCGATCGCGGGCATGTACCTCGCGAGCGGGAGCGCCATCGCGCTGTGGGCGGCCGCGCTCGGGATGATGCTCGTGCTCGCGGCACGCGAGCTGACCCTTCCCGGTGCGCGCGGCCCCGCGCACGTCGGGGGCAGCCGGGCGTTGCCCGGGCGGGGGTGGACGCTCGGCCTCGCCCTCGTGTGCGCAGCCTGCGTCGTCGTCGCGCTTGTCGCCCATCGGCCGAACTTCGACGACGCGGTGTACGTGCACATCGCCGTCGTCGCCGCCGACTTCCCCGATCTCGCGCTGCTCACCACGGACACGCTGCACGGGCTCGACGGACCGTCCGCGATGCTCGACCTCTATCGCGCGCAGTCGTTCGAGCTGCTCGCGGGTGCGGTCGCGTGGCTCACGGGGCTCGCCGCGATCGACGTCGCGCACTTCGTCTTTCCGGCGCTCGCGAGCGCGCTCGTCCCGCTCGCCTACGCACGCGTGCTGCGCGTCCTCGTTCCGCGCCGTTGGTTCTGGGCGCTGGTCGTCGCGATGCTTTTCCTGCTCTGCGTGGGCGACACGTCGCGCGGCTTCGCGAACTTCGGCTTCGTTCGCATCCAACAGGGCAAGGCGATCTTCCTGTCCGCCGGGCTCCCGCTCTGCATCGCCTACGCGCTCGAGTTCGCGCGCACGCCGACGCGCGCGAGCTGGCTCTCGCTCGCCGCGTGCCAGGTGGCGTCGATCGGGCTGACGTCGACCGCGATCTGGCAGGCGCCGGCGGTCAGCGTCATGGCTCTGCTCGCCGTGACGTTCGCGCGGCGCGGCGGGCTGCGCCCGTTCGCGACCGGCTTGGCGGCGTCGGGCTACTGCGTTGCGCTCGGACTCGCGCTGCGCGGCGGAGTCGATCCGGCATTGATGAGCTTCCGACTCGAGGAGTCGCCGTTGTTCGAGGGGGCGCTGTCGGACGTGCTCGGCAGCGGCGCGATCGTGGCGGCGGTGTTCGCGTGCGTGCTCGCGGTCTGGGGGCTCGCCGATTCCGCGCTCGTGCGCCGCGTCGCGGTCGTCTTCGCGCTCGGCTTCCTGAGCCTACCGTGGAATCCCGTCGCGTCCGAGTGGATGGCCGCGAGCATCACGGGCGCGTCCACCTATTGGCGTGTGTTCTGGCTCCTGCCCGTTCCGCTCTTCGTCGGCATCGCGTTGACCGCGGCGCTCGCCTTCGAGCGCGTTCCGATCGGGCTGCGGGTGGGTGGGGTCGCGGTGCTCTCGTTCGGGGTCCTGTTCGTCGCTCCGACGACGCAGGCGCTCTCCGCTGCGAACGGCGTGGCGTTGCACGCGCCGGGACGCAAGGTGGATCCGGACGCGTTCGCGGCCGCCCGTGGCGTCGTCGAGCACACGCCCGCGTCCGGCGTCGCGCTGACGCCCGGCGACGTCGGCCCGTGGGTGCCGACGCTGCACGGCCATCCGCTGCTGTTCGCCGTGCGGCCGATGTACGCGAAGCTGCTCGCGAGCTCGCTGGGGGAGGAGGAGGCGGAGCGGCGCGTGCGGCTCGTTGCGCTCGTTTCGCGAGGCCGGCTCGTCGGCAGTCGGCGCGACGCCCTGGTCGAGTTCGTGCGCGCGCTCGAGCGCGGCGAGTTCCAATCGGTGGTCTTCGACGCGGGCGCGCGCGCGGCGGACGAAGTGCGCGATGCGCTCGCGCGCGCCGGTTTCGAGCGGCGCGGCACGTACGCATCGTTCGAGCTCTGGACGGCGCAGCCGTAGACTGACGCTCCCCATGGCCCGCTCGAACCCCGCCCCGCTCCGCCGCTCCCTGGTCGCCGCGTCCGCGTTCCTCGCCATCGCGAGCTGTGGATCTGGAACGCCCGACCGGCCGCGCGACGTGATCCTCATCACGATCGACACGCTGCGCGCCGACCACCTCGGCATCTACGGCTATGGGCGCGACACGTCGCCCGGGCTCGATCGGTTCTTCGCCAACGGTGCGGTGTTCGAGCGCTCGTACTCGGCGGAAGCGAGCACGGCTCCCAGCGTGGCGTCGATCCTCTCCGGCCTCCTGCCGCAAGAGCACCGGGTGCGGCTCTTCTATCAGCTCGTTCCGGAAGACGTGCCGCTCTTGCCCGAGCTGTTGCCCGCGAGCTATCAGACGGCGGCGTTCGTCTCGAACATGGTGCTGACCGACGACGCGATGGGGATGGCGAGCCGCTTCGATCGGTTCGACGATTTCGTCGACACGCGCGAGTCGTCGCGCAAGGTCTTCGAGCGGGACGCCGAACGCACGACGGACGCGGCGCTCGCGTGGCTCGCCACCGAGCGCGATGCGAGCCGGCCGCTCTTTCTCTGGGTGCACTACATCGATCCGCACGGACCGTACCGCCCGCCGGCGAACTGGGAGGTCCCGTTCGACCCGCCCGCGCCGTTCCCGATTCCGGAGTCGATGATCCCCGAATACACGCGCGAGCCGGATCAGAACGACGGGAACGACTACGTCCACCGCTACGACGCCGAGATCCACTACGCCGACGCGCAGGTCGCGCGGTTGCTCGAAGCCTACGGCCGGATGCGCCCGATCGACGACGCGCTCACGATCCTCACGTCCGACCACGGCGAGAGCATGATGGAGCACGAGCGCTGGTTCACGCACGGCTACCACGTGTACGAAGAGGTCGTGCGCGTTCCGCTCCTCGTGCGCGGTCCGGGGGTGGAGGCGGGGCGTTTCGACGCACCGGTTTCGGGGCTCGACATCGCATCGACGATCCTCGCGTTCGCGGGCGTGGAGCGTCCCGAGTTGCGCGGCGCCGACCTGCGCTCCGGGAGTGCGCTCGATCCGGAGCGCGCGGTCTTCCTCGAGGCGTCGCAGAAGCAGCGCCAGTGGCGCTCGGTCGTGCAGGGGTCGGAGAAGTGGATCGTTGCGGTGCGCGGCAAGCGGCGCGAGGTGATCGAGGCGGCGCGCTACGCGCTGGATGCCGATCCGCACGAACTCGAGGGCGCGGCGTTCGGCGCCGAGCTGCCGGACGATTCGGACGCGCTCGCGCGGTTGCGCGAGCTCATCGCTTCGGATCCCGATCCTTCGGGAATCCCGGCGGAGTGGGCGAAGGGGATCAAGCTCGACCAACCCAAGGTCGCGCCGGGCGTGTCGGCCGAAGCGCGCGCGCGCCTGCGCGCCCTCGGCTACTGATCGCGCGCCGCGAGCTCGTCGACGCGCGCGCGCAGGATCGCCGCCTCCTGCGCGAGCGCCTTGAGCTGTTTGCTGTTGCGCGAAAGGCGCACCGCGTAGTTCAGGCAGATCGCCATCAGGAACAGCTCGCCGAGGAAGAAGATGGTCGAGCTCGGGGTCCAGGCACCTACCGCGCGCGTGAGCGCGCGCAGGAGGTCGAGCCGCAGGCTGATGATCGTCATGACGACGGTGATCGTCACCCAGATCGGCGTGTACTCCTCGCCGAGGCGCCGCCGTCGCACGAGCCACGCGACGAGCACGAGCAACCCTGTACTCAGCGCGATCGCGACGATGCGCGTCGCCATCGACTCGGGCGCCGCGAGGAAGAGGTCCCGGATCTGATTCAGTTCGAGCTGGTTCTGCATGATCGCTTCACGAGGCTCGCACGCGCGAGCCCGCCCACAGGGAGAGCGCGAGTCGGTACACGTAATAGATGGAGCGCAGTCCGCCGTGCATGGTCGACTTGCGCGTCTCGGGCAGCATCTCGACCGAGCGCTCCGCGATGACGATGCCGGCCTTGTGCGCGGCGAGCAGGACGTCGATGTCCGGATAGTCGGACGGGAAGAACTCGCGCGCGTAGAGCGCGAGCACCGAGCGGTTCATCGCTTGGAAGCCCGACGTCGGATCGGTGACGTCGAGGCCGGACCGACGCGCGAGGCGCTGGAACAGCTTGCGTCCGACGTTGCGGATCCCGCTCATCTGGTATGCCGTCTGCTCGACGAAGCGTGACCCGATGACGAGGTCGGCCTCGCCGTCACGCACGGGATCGACGAGGCGCGGGATGTCGGCGGGCACGTGCTGGCCGTCCGCGTCCATCTGCACGACGAGCGTCGTGTCGCACTGCAGCGCGAACTTGTAGCCGGTCTGCAGCGCCGCGCCGTAGCCCTGGTTGAACGGGAGCGTCAGCACGGTCGCGCCGCCGGCCTTCGCGACGCGGGTCGTCTCGTCGGTCGATCCGTCGTCGACCACGACCACGCGCGCGACGTCGTCGAGCGCGTACAGACCGGCGAGGACGGCGGGCAGTCGCTCGGCCTCGTTGAACGCCGGGATCAGCACCGTGACGTCGCGAGCGGTCGCGCCCATCAGGCCTTCTCGCCGACGACGGTCAGGTACTTGTTGCAGAACCCGTGGCGCAGCGTCGCACCGATGCGGCGGAAGAACGCGTTGGGGTGCGTCGCGTAGTAACCGACGAGGTTCTGGCGCATGCTCTTCATGCGCGACTCGCTGCGGCTGGCGACGGCGATCGGATTGACCTTCTGCACCTGCTCGAACGCGTCGATCTCGCGCAAGCCCTTCGAGGCGAGCATGCGTCGGAACGAGCGCGGCGTGAAGTCGTGGAGGTGATGCGGATTCATGTCGACCGACGGCGTCGTCGGAACCGACGAGATGAACACGCCGCCCGGCTTGAGCAGCGCGATCAGGCGCTCGACCAAGAGGCTCGGATCAGGCACGTGCTCGACCGTCTCGAGGCTGACGACCGTGTCGAAGCCGTCGGCGTCGGCGAACGTGAGCGCGTCGCCGTGGCGGTAGCTCGTGCGCTCGTTCGCATAGCGTTGCGAGGCGTAGGCGACCGCGTCGGCGGAGATGTCGACGCCCAGCGCGGACACCACGCCCGCGCCGTGGTCCGACAGGATGCGCGTTCCGTAGCCGACACCGCAGGCCAGGTCGAGCACGCGGCCCGGCCGCGCGCTCCGGGCCGCGAACCGATAACGCTCGAGGTGCAGGTCGAGCGTCTCCTGGCCGGTGTGCTCGCCGCCCTTGATCTCGTCCGGAACGAGCCGTTCCAACGTGTCTGCGTTCAGTGCCATGGACTGTGGGAAGAGTCTTCCGGCCCGAGGGAGCCTCAGAGATGGAGTCTATCCGCCTCCGCGAGGGCGGGCAAACAAGGGAGCGATTGGGCGGGTGCAACGAGTCGGTTCTGTTTTCCGCGATCTTCCGCGTCCGCGCTGGCTCGCGCTCGAACGACGCGTAGAGTCTGGAGCGCTCGCGCGGATACGAAATGAAAGACAGCACGGAAGGAATCGACGCCATTGTCATCGGGCTCGGCCCCGCGGGTGCCGCCGCGTCCGCGATCCTCGCCGAACACGGCCGGCGTGTCGTCGCGATCGAGCGCGACGTCGAGTCGTCCTATCGTGTCGGCGAATCGCTGATCCCGTTCTGCTGGCATCCGTTGAACCGCCTCGGCGTCGTCGACGACGTGCGCGGCTCGGGCTTCGTCGTCGAGAAGAACAGCGTGCAGTTCGCGGGGCTCGAAGGCTCGGTCTCCAAGCCGTTCTACTTCTTCGAGCACACCGACCATCCTTGCGCGCGCACGTGGCAGGTCGTGCGCAAGGACTTCGACCGGATGCTACGCGCGAACGCCGCGCGCAAGGGCGCCGAGCTGCGCTTCGGTCACACGGTCCGCGCGTTGATCGAGGTGGACGGGGCCGTGTGCGGTGTCGAGGTCCAGGACGAGCACGGCGAAGTCTCGGAGCTGCGCGCGCCGGTCACGATCGACGCGAGCGGGCGCGCGACGTTCGCGCAGACGAAGCTCGGCTGGCGCGTTCCGGACGCGAAGCTGCGCAAGGTCGCGATCTGGACGTACTACGAGGGAGCCAAGCGCGACACGGGCGTCGACGAAGGCACGACGACGATCGCCTATCTCCCCGAGAAGGGCTGGTTCTGGTACATCCCGCTGCCGAACGATCGGGTCGGCGTCGGCGTCGTTGCCGAGAAGGACTACCTGTTCGGCAGCACGCGCTCGCCCGAGGAGATCTTCCAGCGCGAGGCGCAGCTCCAACCGTGGATCAAGGACCGCCTCTCCACCGGACACGTGATCGAGGAGTATCGGGTCACGAGCGAGTTCTCGTACCGCTCGCGCCACTGCGCCAAGGACGGGCTGGTGCTCGCCGGCGACGCGTTCTCGTTCCTCGATCCCGTGTTCTCATCGGGCGTCTACTTCGCGCTCGAGAGCGGCGTGCGCGTCGCGGACGCGGTGCACGCGGCGCTCGCCGCCGGCGACACGTCCGCGGCTCGCTTCGAGGCGTACGGTGCCCGCTTCCGCGAGCAGATGGAGCCGATGCGCAAGCTCGTGCACGCCTTCTACGACGACGACTTCAACTTCGGGAAGTTCCTGAAGCGCCATCCCGACTTGCGCGCCGACCTGACCGACTGCTTGATCGGCGATCTCGACAAGGACTTCGATCCCTTCTTCCGTGCCGTCTCCGAGTTCGCCGAGATGCCCGAGCCGTTGCCCCACGGCGGGCCGCTCATGCGTTCGGCCGAACACCCCTGACCCCACACCAACGAACGCCATGTCCCTCCTCCTCGTCACGCTCGCGCTCGCGTTCCAAACGGACTGGCCCCAGTACAACGGCGCGGCCAGCGATCGGGTGAGCACCGAGGCGCTCGACGCGACGGGCTGGGCGGACGGCGCGCCGACGCCCGTCTGGAGCGTCGAGACGGTCGCCGGCTTCAGCTCGTTCACGATCGGCGACGGCCGCGCATACACGCTCGTCGCGCGCGACATCCACGGCGATGCGCGCGAAGTCTGTGTCGCGCTCGACCTCGAGTCCGGCACGGAAGTGTGGAGCGCGGCGTGCGGCCCCTCGATCGAGTACGACGGCGGGGGCAACGCGGGCGCGGGCGACAACACGGGTGGCGACGGACCGCGGACGACGCCGAGCTACGCGGACGGGCGCGTGTTCGTGCTCGATTCGAACCTCGTCCTCATCGCGCTCGACGCGAAGACGGGGCAGGTCCAGTGGCAGCACGCGCTGCTCGAAGAGTTCGACGGGCGCAACATCCGTTGGCAGAACGGCGCGTCGCCGCTCGTCGAGGGCGGCCGCGTGTTCGTCGCCGGTGGCGGCGAGGACCGCTCGCTGCTCGCCTTCGACGCCGCGACCGGTGACGTCGAATGGGCCGCGTTCGACGAGCGCATGACGCATGCGACGCCGGTCGCCGCCACGCTCCACGGCGTGCGTCAGGTGATCTTCTACGTGCAGTCCGGACTCGTCGCGGTGGCGCCCGACACCGGCGCCGAGCTGTGGCGCGCGCCCTACAAGTACAAGGTCTCGAGCGCGGCGTCGCCGGTCGTCCACGGGGACATGGTCTTTCTATCGGCGGGCTACGGCGTCGGCGGCGGGACCTATCGCATCGACGAGGACGGTGGCGCGTTCTCCGCCGAGCTGCTGTGGCAGACGCCGAACAAGCAGATCAACCACTGGAGCACGCCGGTCTGCAAGGACGGCTTCCTCTACGGGATGTTCAGCTTCAAGAAGTACGGCGAGGGGCCGCTCGCGTGCATCGACATGCGCACGGGTGAGACCCAGTGGTCGACGCCCGGCTTCGGCCCCGGCAACTGCATCCGGGTGGGGGACGACATCGTCGCGCTCAGCGACGCGGGCGACGTCGTGATCGTCGAGGCGACGCCGGCCGCGTACAACGAGCGCGCGCGCGCGAGCGTGCTGCGCGGCAAGTGCTGGTCGAGCCCGGCGTTCGCGGACGGCCAGCTCTACGTGCGCAGCACGCGCACCGGTGTGCGGCTCGACCTGACGCCGCGCGCGGACTGACAAACGGCGTTACTCGCCGATCGCGACCATGTGATCGCGCGTGCGGAAGTAGAGCCGTCCGTTCGAGATCGCGGGGGTCGACATGCAGGTCTCGCCGAGGTCGTTGGTCGCGAGCCGTTCGAAGTCGCGTCCGGCGGCCACGACCACGACCAGCCCGCTCTCGGCCGTGAAGTACAGCTTGCCGTCGCCGGCGACGGCCGAGCCGCTGAAGCCGGTGGCGCCGTCGCCCAGGCGCTCGCGGTAGAGGCGGTCGCCGATGCCGACGTCGTAGCACGCGAGGATGCCCCCGTCGCTGCACGCGTAGAGCTCCTCGCCGTACACGATCGGCGTTTGCATGTAGATGCCGTTGCGGTTGCTCCACGCCATGAACTCGCACTCGGCGGGATCCATGCTCAGCAGTCCTTCCGCGTCGCCGAGGATGGCGTAGATCGGGGCGAGCCGGCCGTGCGCGCTCGTCAGGAAGATGAGGTCGTGCGCGACGACCGGTGTCGGCACCGGAACGTCGCCGCCGCCGACGAGCTTCCAGATCTCCTTGCCCGTCTCGAGGTCGTATCCGCCGCTGTGGCGATAGCCGTTCAGGACGAGCTGGCCGTTGTCGCTCGCGCCGCCCTCGTACACCGTCGGCGTACCCCAGGTCGGTCCCTCCTCGCGCTCCACGCGCCACACGTCCGCGCCCGTCTTGGCGTCGAGCGCGGCGACGAACGACTGATCCTGGATGTCGCACTGCACGAGGACGCGGTCGCCGAACAGCACCGGCGAGCTCGCGAAGCCCCACTGGTACTGCTCGGTGTCCTCGACGTCGGGCGCGCCGGAGTCGAGCACGCCGAAGTCGCGCTTCCAGAGCAGCTCGCCTTCGTGGTCGAAGCAGAAGAGCCCCTCGGACGCGAAGAACGCGAGCACGCGCTCGGCGTCACACGCAGGCGTCGGGTTCGCGTGCGACGACTTGGGATGCCGCTTGACCTGCGGCACGCCGCTGGTCGCCTCCTTGTCCCAAAGCACTTCGCCGGTGTTCTTGTCGAGGCAGAGCAAGCGGAACGAGTGCGCGCCCTCGTTCTCGACCGAGTCGCCGGCGCCGTAGTTCGGCGAGCCGTAGAGGCTGGAGAGTTCGGCCGCACCCTCGACGCGCACCGCGGTGGTGAGGAAGAGCTTGTCGCCCCAGATCACCGGGCTCGAATGCGCCAGCCCCGCCACCGGCGAACGCCAGAGCACGCCCTTGCCGTCGGGGACGCTCCATTCCGTGGGAAGCGATGCGTCCTCGGCGATGCCGCTGGCGCGCTCGCCGCGGAACGATGGCCAGTTGCCGTCGCGCGCTCCGTCCTGTGCGGAGGCCAGCGGAGCGAAGGCGAGAAGGAGCGCGACGGGAGCGGCGGAGTGGAGCACGGATGACCTCGGAGCGTGGGGACGACGGGGAACGGCGAAGGGCGAGCGTATCAGTCGGTCGTTGGGAAATCGCGCGCGGGCGTTTCGGCCGCCGCGCGGAAGAACGCGTCGTCCTCGGGGCGATTCGGCTTGGGGAACAGCGCGGAGAGGAGAACGAGCGCCGACACGTTCGCCGCGAGCCCGAGCAGCCCGGCGTGGATCGGGACTGGACGCCAATCGGGCTGCAGCACGAACGCGATGTTGACCGCGATGCCGAGCGTGAGCCCGCCGAGCACGCCCGCGCCCGTCGCGCGGCGCACGTAAAGGGCCGCGACGACCGCGGGCGCGAGCTGCGTGACGGGTCCGTAGGCGACGAGCAGCAGGTCGACGAGCGTCGCGCCCGCCCCGAACGCGAGGGCGTACGCGGCGAGCATGAACACGACGACCAGAACGCGAATGAGGAGGCGCTGCGCGCGCGGTCCGACGTCGCGACCGAGCGCGGTCACGAGCCCGTCGCGCACCGTGATCGACGCGAGTGCGTGGACGATCGCGTCCCCCGACGACATCGACGCCGCGAGCGCCCCCGCGCAGAAGAGCCCGACCACGAGCTCGGGCACGTCGATGTTCATCAGGAGGTGCGGGAGGATCTGGTCGGCCGCCTCGGGCGGGGCGGCGAACAGTACGCCGGCGAAACCGACGATGAGCAGCGGAACGATGAAGAGTTGGAAGGTCGGATACAGCACGACCGTGCGGCGCAGGACGCCGTCGCTCTTCGCCGTGAAGGCCTTCATGAAGAGGTGCGGCCAGACGGAGAAGCCGATCGATGACACCAGGATCGCCGACGAGTAGTCGAGCATGTTCCATCGCGCTCCACCCTCCGCCGCCAGGCCGGGGACGCGCAGGAAGTCGGGCCGCTCGCTCACGATGCGCTCGAACATCGGCCGCAGGCCGCCATACAGCTCGAACGGGATGTACAGGCCGAGCACCCACGCGAGCACGAGCATGAAGATGCCCTGCAGCGTGTTCGTCCAGCCGACGCCGAGCACGCCGCTCGACAGGACGTACGTGAGCACGATCGCGTACACGATCGCCGCGCCCTGCCACGGCGCGAACCACCCGCCCGTCGCCGCGCTCACCACGTATCCGGCGCCCTTGATCTGGAGCGCGAGGTACGGGAGGAACGCGAGCGCGCTGACGAACACCATGCAGCCCGCGATGGCCGGCATGCGAAAACGCGTGGCGACGAGCTCGCCCTGGGTCACGAAGCCGAAGGCGCGACCGAGCCGCGCCGCGCGCGGACCGAGGAAGTAGAACGGCACGAAGCCGAGCGTGCCGAAGGCGAGGATGTAGAACGACGCCGCGCCCTTCGAGTACGACCATCCGGGTGCGCCGAGGAACGCGAAGCCGCTGAAGATCGTCGCGCCCGTGATGAAGTACATCACGAGCAGGTTCAGGTTGCGGTCGCCGGCGACGTAGCCGGTCGGCGAGTCGCTCGACTTGCCCTTGGCCGCGATCCCGACGATGAGGCACAACGCGAGGTACGCGCCGACGACCGAGACGACGACGGGCGAACCGCTCATGCGCGCCCGCCGTCGGTCGCCCGATAGTAGAGGGCCAAGGCGACGAACATGCCGAGCGCCCAGCACGCCGACCACGCGAGCGAGAACGGCAGGCCGAGGACGTACGGCTCGATGCGCGCGCCAGCCCACTCGGCGACCGGTCCGACGAGCGCGATTGCGGTCGCTGCGAACCAGACGCCGAACAGGACGTGCGGGATCAGCTGCCGTCGCATCAACGCGATCCGAGCAGTCCGCGCGCGGCCAAGAGCTCCGTCCAGATCGAGTGCGAGCGCGGCTGCGGACTCGCCATGACGAGCACACGCACCCCCGGGGCGTCGTCCGCGCGCGGTTCGAGCACGAGGTCCATCGAGAGCTCGATCTCCTCGCCCGTCACGAACGCGTCGACGAGCGAGACCGTCGCGGCGAAGTGCGCATCGTCCGCACGCGTGAGCGCGACGGTCGCCGGTTCGCCGTCGAGCTCGAGCTCGTTCGACGCGGCGACGAGCGAGATCAAACCGTCGTAGTACTGCTCGAGCAGGCGCGCGAGGGCGGTGGTGTCGAGGCGCGGTTCGTCGAGGTCGAGGACGAACGCGTAGGACCAGTAGTCGTCCGCGGTGGGGTCGAACATGCCGGGCGCGAAGCGCAGCTCCTCGACGCCCGCCGGCATGCCGGGCGCGAACTCGGGCGGCAGTTCGATGATCTCCGAGCGCCAATGCGCGACGGCTTCGTTCGCGTCGCGTACCGGCAGCGCGAGGACTGCGTCGCTTTCCATGCTCTCCGCGCGCCGCGCATCGGGCGCGCATGCGAGCAGCGCCGCGGCGGCGAGTGCTCCGAGAGAGTTCGGCGATCGAGTGAGGGATCGACGGTGGGGCATGATCGTGGATGGTAGCCCGGATGATCCACGAGACTCCTTCGAGATCCCCCGTTCCGTTCGCGCGCCCGCCGGTCCGCGCGGAGCGCCGCGCTCGCGGTGTGGCAGGGCCGGGTCGAACCGGCGCCGGCACGCGTGTGGCGCAGGTTAGACATGCGGGCGCGAGTGTGAGTTGCGGGTACGATGGCGCGCGTTCGCCGTCGACCCAGGCTCGCATTCGGGTACTCTGGTCCGTCGAATCCGTGCCCCACGCGCTTCGTCTTCCCGTTCCACCCCACGTTGCCCGAGGGGCACCCCCGAAGATGCCCGAAGGCGCCGCCTTCCTCTCCTTTCAACGAGCCCAGTTCAAGACGCGCCTCCCGCGCGGACGGTTCTACACGGCTGGTCATATGTGGCTTCGTTCCGACGACGGCGATCTCTGGCAGATCGGACTCACGCGGTTTGCGTTGCGCATGCTGGGGGAACCCGTGGAGATCGACTTCGAAGCGCGCGCCGGTGACGCCGTCGAGACCGGTCAGGTCGTCGGGTGGCTCGAAGGATTCAAAGCCGTGACCGACCTCTACTCCCCGATGAACGGTCGCTTCGTCAGCGGCAACGCCGCGCTCGACGACGACATGGAGAGCATTCACCGCTCGCCGTACGAGCGCGGGTGGCTCTTCTC
Organism: Planctomycetota bacterium; assembly: GCA_029259605.1. GTDB lineage: Bacteria > Planctomycetota > UBA1135 > UBA1135 > OFTM281. The sequence goes on from JAJDEV010000167.1 coordinate 54,294, forward strand.
GATGCAGGGCGATCCGGCGGCCGACTGTGTCGACGCCGAGGGCTACGCCAGCTTCCTCGAAGCGACGATCGACAAGATGATGGGGGAGCCCAAGTGACCGAGCGCGCGCGCTACATCATGATCGGCGGCTTCCTCGGGGCCGGCAAGACGACCGCGGTCGCGCAGCTCGCGCGCCGCCTCACCGACGAGGGCCTCAAGGTCGGGCTGATCACGAACGACCAGAGCTCGGGGCTCGTCGACACGTCGATCCTGCGCAGCCACGGTTACGCGGTCGAGGAGATCGCGGGCGGTTGCTTCTGCTGCCGCTTCGCGTCGCTCAGCGACGCCGCGGACCGTCTCACGGAGAGCGCGCGCCCCGACGTGTTCCTGGCCGAGCCCGTGGGCAGCTGCACCGACCTGGTCGCCACGGTCAGCTATCCCCTGCGCCGCATCTACGGCGACCGCTTCACGATCGCGCCGCTCAGCGTGCTCGTCGATCCGGCGCGCGCCGCGCGCGTGCTCGGACTCGCGGAAGGCCGCTCGTTCTCTTCCAAGGTCGTCTACGTCTACGAGAAGCAGCTCGAGGAGGCGGACCTGATCGTCGTCAACAAGTGCGACACGCTCTCCGACGTCGAGCGCGACGCGTTGATCACGCGCCTCGGCGAGCGCTTCCCTAAATCGAGCGTGACGACGTGCTCGGCGCTGAAGGGTGAGGGACTCGACGCATGGTTCGATCGCATCCTCGGTGACGAGTGCGACTACGCGCCGACCATGGCGCTCGACTACGAGCTCTACGCCGAGGGCGAGGCGCTGCTCGGTTGGCTCAACGCGACCGCGCAGGTGCGCGCGCCCGAGGCATTCGACGCGAACCGCCTGCTCGTCGAACTCGCCGAGTCGATGCGCGCCGCTCTCGTCGCGCGCTCGATCGAGATCGCGCACCTCAAGATGACGCTCGACTCGGAGGACGCCGGCGGCCAGCTCGCCGCGCTCAGCATCACGCGCTCGGACGGCGAGGCCGACCTGCGCGAGGCGTTGCTCGACGGCGTCGACGCCGGCGAGTTGATCGTCAACCTGCGCGGTGAGGCCGCGCCCGAAGCGCTGCGCGAGATTCTGGTCGCGTCGCTCCAGGCCTTGCGCGACGCGCACCCCGGCCTGGTCATCGACGTTGAGCACGAGGAGCACTTCCGCCCGGCGCCGCCCGAGCCGACGCACCGCGTGTCCTCGGACGAAGCCGAGACGCTGCGCACGGAGGCCGCGCGATGAGCGGCGCCGACGGGAACGAACGCCTCGTGTACTGCCACTGCGCGTACGCCAAGGTCGTGCCGCCGAAGGTCAAGGGCCAGGTGCTGCACGACCTCGGCGCGACCGACCGTGACTTCGAAGCCGTGCCCGACCTGTGCGAGATGTCCGCGCGCAAGGACCCGCTCCTCGCGGAGTTCGCGGAGGACAAGGGGCTGCGCATCGTCGCCTGCTACCCGCGCGCCGTGCGCTGGTTGTTCCACGCCGCCGGAACGCCGTTGGGCGACGACGTCGAGGTCTTGAACATGCGCGCGCTTTCCGCTGCCGACATCGCGACCAAGCTGGCCGGCCCGCCCGCGCCCGCTGCGGTCGAAGAGACGAACACTTCCGCGAACGATCCCCAGGAGACGACCCCGTGAGCACGACCGCCGCCGAACTCTCGCTCGTACTGCTCGAAGCGCCGGAGGGCGAGCGCCTGGAGGATGCGCGCCGCGCGGAGCTGTTGACCGAGATGCTCGAAGCCGGCCATCCGGTCGCGCGCCGCGGTACGCCACGCCCGAACGCGCCGGAGCCGCTCGCGATCCTGACCAACGGCGCTTCGAGCGGAGTCGGCGAGGCGACGCTCGACGTGTCCGCGCTCAGCGCCGACGAGACCAAGGCGCGCGTCACCGAGCTGCGCACGAAGCGCGAAGTCGCGGCGCCCGGCGGGTGGACGCCGTGGTTCCCGGTCATCGACTACAGCCGCTGCACGAACTGCATGCAGTGCCTCAGCTTCTGCCTCTTCGACGTCTACGGCGTCGACGCGAACGGCCAGATCGAGGTGCGCAACGAGGAGAAGTGCAAGACGAACTGCCCGGCGTGCAGCCGCGTCTGCCCCGAGGTCGCGATCCTCTTCCCGAAGTACACGAAGGGGCCGATCAACGGCGACGTCGTGCGCGCGGAGGACGTGCAGAAGGAGTCGATGAAGGTCGACATCTCGGCGCTGCTCGGCGGTGACATCTACTCGTCGCTGCGCGACCGCGCGACCGAGGCGCGCAAGCGCTTCTCGACCGAGCGCGACGAGTCGAAGGCGCTGCTCGAGCGCAAGCGCTGCCTGAAGGCGCTGAAGAAGGACCTCGACATTCCGGACGAGGTGCTGATGAGCCTGCCGTCCGCCGGCGAGATCCAAGAACGCGCCGAGCGCGCGCGTGCGAAGATGGAGCGCCGCCGCCAGGTGTCGCAGTCGATCAAGGACCAGGTGGGCGAGCGGCCCGCGCCGAGCCAAGAGGAGTGGGGCATATGATGCTCCAGATGGCCAGCCGCATGGTGCGCACGACCGACAAGCGCGCGCTGTGGAAGTTCGCCTACAACTTCGGCTTCAAGGGCATGCTCAGCGTGCAGCGCTTCAAGCGTCGGCTGAAGAAGGGCCAGGTGTTCCCGCCCTTCCTTTATGTGTCGATCATCAACTCGTGCAACCTGCGCTGCACGGGCTGCTGGGTCGACGTCGCCGCGCCGCAGAAGAAGATCTCGCTCGAGGACATGAACCGCCTCGTCGACAACGCGAAGAAGCACGGCAACCGCTTCTTCGGCATCCTCGGCGGCGAGCCGCTCCTGCATCCTGACCTGATCGGGATGCTCGAGGCGCACCCCGACTGCTACTTCCAGATCTTCACGAACGGCCATCCGATCACCGACGAGATGGCCGAGAAGCTGCGTCGCGCCGGCAACGCGACCGTGCTGATCAGCGTCGAGGGAACGAAGTCGGTCAGCGACGAGCGCCGCGGGCGCGAGAACGTCCTGAACCACACGCTCGCCGGCATCGAAGCCAGCGTGCGCGCCGGCCTGATCACGGGCGTGGCGACCAGCGTGTGCCAGACGAACTTCGACGACCTGGTGAACGAGGCGTGGGTCGACCGGCTGATCGAGCTCGGCGTCCACTACACCTGGTTTCACACCTACCGTGCCGTCGGCCCGGACGCCGCGCCCGAGCTCGCGCTCACGCCGGAGCAGGTGCTCCACGTGCGCCGCTTCGCGGTCGAGATGCGCAACGAGAAGCCGATCGGTTTCGTCGACGCGTACTGGGACGACAAGGGGCAAGCGCTGTGTCCGGCGGCCATCGGCATCAGCCATCACATCAGTCCCTACGGAGACATCGAGCCGTGTCCGATCGTGCAGTTCTCGAACGAGACGATCCACGACAACGGCGGCGACATCTTCGAGACCATGACCGGCTCGAAGATGCTCGAAGACTTTCGAACGACGGCGGCCAAAGCGACGCGCGGCTGCATCGTCCTCGAGCGACCGGACCTTCTGAAGGAGGTCGTCACACGTCACGGTTCGCGCGACACGACCGCGCGCGGAGCCGCGATGGCGGAGCTCGATTCCATGCGTTCCCTGAACAGCCAGCACAATCCGGGCAACGAGATCCCGGAGAAGCACTGGATGTATCGGTTCGCTAAGAAGCACTGGTTCTTCGGCTTCGGCGCATACACTTGATCCCCGTGAAACCCACCCAAGAAATCGAATCGGCGGACCGTCCCGCGCACGCAGAGTCCGGCAAGAGCGGCTGCGGAACGAACGGAGACGCGAAGGTCGCGATCATTCGCAGCACGCTCTCGGGCGACGCGAACCCCGTCGCGTTGCCGCGCAAGCTGCCGATCCAGCGCTACCGTCCGGCGCAGTCGAACATCCCGAACGAGCGCGCCGATCGCGATCGGCTGAAGAGCGCCGCCAAGTCGCTCATCAACGAGCTCGGCCTCGTTGCGCCGGTCGCGATGCGCGAGCTGCGCGAGCACTCGAAGACCGTGTGCGAGTCCGCGGGGCTCGACGCGCGCTACAAGGATTACGCCGCGGTCCTCCTCAACAACGAGGCCTGGCGCGACGAGCTCGCGCAGGTGCCGTACGAGCGCCGCCTGCTCCTGCTCCCGAAGTGCCTGCGCGTCGAGGAGCACTGCC